>CAYPOV010000458.1:0-2512 GCA_964412385.1 uncultured Geminicoccaceae bacterium | reverse complement strand
GGGCGAGAAGAAGACGGTATTCGGCACGTTGAGCTTCGACCATGGCATGCCGACCAAGAAGAGTGCAGCTACCCTGTATGAGAAGCTCGACGCCAACCGTGCGACCGAGCTTTATCTCTGGTCATTGCCGATTGTCTCCAATGCCCAGTGGCGTAAGGAGATGATTAGGAAACATCCAGAATATAAGAACAACTCGGTCTTACACGTTAAGAGCTACGATGACCGGGTTGGCGTGTTAACAATCAACCAATCGTCAGAATACTTTTTCTCGTATGTGAACACAGACAAAGCTGCCACGATCATCGAAGTGCCGCCAGGCATCGTTGTGGGACTGGTGACAGACATTTGGCAGCGAGGCCTGACGGACTTAGGTGTCTTCAGCACAAACGCCGGTGGTGGCGGCACGTATGTGCTTTTTGGGCCACGCACACCGCGCGACAGGATTCCGGACATCAAGGGCGCAAAGAGACTTCAATCTGAGACCAGTAACAGCTTTATCCTCATGCGATTTATACGCATTAAGGGCGAGACACCCGTCGAACAACTTCAGGCTAAGGTGCGCATCTATTCCGATAATGAGAAACCGAAACTTGATCTGATCCCGGGAGGCGACCAACCACTGCAAGGCTATCCGCCTCGTGGCATGGCCTATTGGAAGCTGCTACACGAGATTCTGCAAGAGGAAGATGTTGCGGAACGGGACCGATTCTTCATGTACTGGGCGCACACGCTCGGCATCGAACGTGGGAAACCCTTCAATCCCACGAAAGCTCAACGCAAGGCGTTGATGGCTGGGGTCGTGTCTGGTGAGGCGGCGGCCAAGACCCTCGTTTTCAACGAACGAATGAACGGGGTCTTGCGCAAAGATGGCTGGCGTTACATACTCAGCGGACGGCTGCCTGATGCGTTCGAGGACACGCAACGGACGCGTGACTTCGATATGCTTGATCCGCGCTCCCGTTTCACTTACGAAGCTATCACTTCGTCACCACGGATGGGCCATCCGCTTCCTGGCAAGGGACAAGCTTATGCAGGACGCTTTGAAGACAGCAACGGCGATCGGTTGCACGGAGAGCACTCCTATGTCATGAAATTCAAGTCGGCACCGCCTGCAAAGCTTTTCTGGTCCGTTGTGTTCTACGACGCCGAATCGCGCACTCTTATTGTAAACAAGACCCGCAACGCCACGATCGGGTCGCGAGCCACTCCAAACCTGAAGATCAACAAGGACGGTTCGATCTACATTTTTGCCGGCCCTAATGCGCCAAAAGGGTGGGAGAGTAACTGGGTCGAAACAGTCCCGGGTCGCGGCTGGTTCCCCTATGTCCGCATGTATGGACCGGGCGAAGCTTGGTTTGATGAGGACGCGTATCAACTTCCGGATATCGAAAGAGTCGATTTCGCCAAGTTCCCAAAATAGAGCTTCCCGGAAGTGGAAGTCAGACTTATCTCTGGCCTCCAGTTCCCTGTAGATTTACGCAAAACCTCAGACAAAGAAAGGACCAACTAATGTGTTTTATTGGTCGAAAGACGGCATGCCTTGTCGCTCTCGTCGTTCCTTGCTTTCGGGCAACAAACCGGCATCTTCTGGGTATCATTTGTGTCGTGCATCTGTTGGTCACAGGAAGTTCCTTTTCCCAGGAACGACCGGCAATGCCGCCACCGAATCCGTTTCTCATTCCGAATAGCATCTACCCATCCGTACATTTCGATCCAGCGCAGACGGATGCAACTACGTTACCCGTCTGGAACGGCAACTGGAAGATTAAGCCCTCGCAGGTCGATTGGCTTCCGGGAGTCACCACCATTGGCACAGTCCAGCGACGGTACCCGAAGGGCGAGAGTGCCATTTTCTTCTCCGGTGGCAATCGTATTGGCAAAATCCGCATCACAGGCGGTGCCTTCAACATGGTCGATGAAGTCGCGATCCCCGGATACGAGGACAAAACCATCTCCACGACTGAGATTCGCGGCATCGTGAAGGAAATGCTCGCAGCCAATGGCGACGAAAAGAAATATCTCCCTCCATTTCAGAGGTTTCTCGAGAAGACTGGTCAACGATCAGCCACCCTTGGTAATGGTGTTTACACGTTGATGGACAAAGATGGTTACTATTACGCAGGTTGGGGCACTTCTGTCTTCAAGGTTGGTGACGTGCGTAAGGATGACGTGTGGTCTCCCATCAAGATCGTCAAGTCCTACGATCTACGCGATGGACTATCCAAAGACAAACGAGAAGGTATCAGTCGCATCTTCGGGCTGGCCATGACCTACGATGGTCATCTTGCGGTTGCGATGCCTGGAATCATCGCGGTGATGAATCGTGACTTTGGAGACATGAAGTACATTCTCCTGGAAGGGGAAGCGGTCGATAATGGAATCTCCGTCGATGATAAGGGCGGGATTTATTGCGTGACTTCGAAATACATGCGGAAGGTAGTTTGGGATGGGAACAACCTTTCGGACAAGGAAGCCGATGGTGCCTGGAAGAGCCCTTATGACTACGTTCCCA
>CAYPOV010000457.1:0-2524 GCA_964412385.1 uncultured Geminicoccaceae bacterium | reverse complement strand
TCGATCCAACACCGGTTACATCGAGATCCAAATGAATTGAAAGTTTGGATAGAGGAGCCCGAGCCCCGCTAGTGTCAGGCCGGTTAAAAAAACTCGGTTACGGATATGGGCTTCGTGGATCCCGACAACCGTGTAGAGTGAAGTCGAAATCGCTCTCGCGAGCCGCTGGCTCAAGTAGAATAGTGCAAGTATTAATAGACTATTAACATTGATATAGAAAAAATCTTTCCAATTTTCGTGATTTATTAGGTCAGATTGTAGAATCTTAATATAAGTAGCGTCGAAAAGTGCGATTGCTGATGCGAGAGACGAGAAAGCAAAAAGGATGCTCAACAATGAAATCCCTAAGAATCTCGAAAATCGTATCGTTGAGTCGTCTACGGGCAATGAAAATATATTAAATGCACTGGGATTGCTGCGTATCTTTAGAATAATTGGAAGCGGTAGACCATAGATGTATTGGATGAATTCTGAACCTGGGACGTGTGCCCGATGAAGGTCTTTTCGTTCCGTTTCCTCAGTCCATTTGTAGTGCCGTCCATCATTCGCAGGCAATGAGCAAGGTAAATTGAAAGACTGATCATTAGAAAGCTCAATACTTGCGCACCAAATGCCGTGCTGACTTCTATGCCCAGCACGTTGATTGTACCTTGTCCGTCCCACACGGCGAAGATCAAGGCGGCCAGAATAGGCATTGGGAGTCGCGCTGATGAGAGGAATGACTCGAAATTGGCCGCGATGACGTGCTCGTCATCCGCGTAGCCATATTGCGGGATGGTCTTGGCCTTTGATTGCTCGACTGCATTCAACATAAACAGCCGATGCTGCAGAATGTTGACGCCCATGCCTTCAAGGCCACGAGCCGTCAGATGGGGCAGGAGGTCATAGGTGATCTTGTGGCTTTGAAAATCTGCTTCATACTGAAGAAGTGCCAAACTCCGAAGCCACGAAGCAACGCGTGGATCGAGCTTTGTCATAACGTCGTTTCCGCAGGTTGTGCTAGGGTCGGGCTATGCGAGTCTCCAAGAAGATTGAAGCCATTGAGGCGATTGAAGCCATTCCCGTGTCGGTGCCGATCGAAGCGCCGATCCTCACATGTTACGGGTCACTTGCGGCCTATTCGCGAACTATTCTCCGCCTCGTTACGGAGAGCGGTACCGAAGGCTATGGCGAGCTCGCCGGGCGCTACCGTCCGGAGATGATCCAGCGCTTTGCACCCATCTTGAAAGGGGCCAATCCCTGGGACACGACCTATCTTCGCCACCGCATCAAGCATTGGAACTATTATCCTTACGAAAAGCCGGAACCCCTGATGGCGGCTGTCGAGATGGCGTGTCTCGACATCCTCGGCAAATCAGTGGGCGAACCTGTCTATCGTCTGCTTGGCGGGAAGGTCCATGAATCGGTTCCCGTGGCAGGCTATCTCTTCTATCGCCACGAAAACGCGCAAGGCCAGGGACAGATCCACAGCGTCGATCAAATGATGGGCTTTGCCAAGGATCAGGTGGCCCAGTTTGGCTATAAGGCCCTCAAGCTCAAAGGTGGCTATTTTTCGCCGCAGATCGATCGCGACACACTGGAAGCGCTGCGGGAGACGTTCGGGCGGGACATGGCTCTTCGTATCGATCCGCAAGGAGCCTGGACGCCTGCAACGGCCATCCGCATTGGCCAGGACGTCGACCGGCTGGGGCTTGAATACTATGAAGACCCTTGCTGGAACGCGGCGGCCATGGCGCAAGTCCGCGACCGGGTCAGAACGCCGCTCGCGAGCAATATGTGCGTCAATCAGTTCGAAGACTTCCACGCTGCCCGAACAATCGGGGCTATCGACGTGGTGCTGGCCGATCCCTGGTATTGGGGCGGCATGCGCGCCTGTCTCGAGGTCGATCGTCTTTGCCACACGACCGGCATTGATCTCGGCATGCATAGTGGTGCCGAACTCGGTATCGGCTGGGCGGCGCTGATCCAATGTGCTGTGGCGATGCCGCATCTCAAGCTCGCCATCGACAATATGAACCTCCATCTCGTTGAGGACATCATCGAGGGCGGCAAGATGGTGCCAAAGGACGGCATGATCGCACCACCCGACGCGCCCGGACTCGGCGTGACCATTGATGTCGCCAAGCTCGACAAATTTCGGCAGGCCGCCCAACATTCCGGCTCGGCCGACAGGCTGACCAATCCGGATCTTGCCGATCAGGCGCGCCCGGGATGGTATCCGACCATGCCGGCTTGGTAATATCTCGGTTCACGGTCGATCATAGGGAAGGCAGCAATGACACAAAGGCTTGAAGGAAAAATCGCACTCGTCACAGGCGCCGCTTCGGGCTTTGGCCGGGGTATTGCCGAGAGTTACGTCGAAGAAGGGGCTCGGGTCGCGGTCGTCGACCTCGATGGCGCAGGAGCCAAGGCCGTTGCCGCCGCTCTCGGTGATCGAGCGATCGCCATAACGTGTGACGTCACATCGATCGATCAGCTAGGCGAGGCCTTTGAGACAACCAAGCATGCATTCGGCGGGCTGGAT
>CAYPOV010000456.1:0-2539 GCA_964412385.1 uncultured Geminicoccaceae bacterium | reverse complement strand
GAT
This sequence comes from uncultured Geminicoccaceae bacterium, assembly GCA_964412385.1. GTDB lineage: Bacteria > Pseudomonadota > Alphaproteobacteria > Geminicoccales > Geminicoccaceae > JBGSYN01. The sequence continues at coordinate 2,536 of CAYPOV010000456.1, read as the reverse complement.
CCGGAGATCGTTGAATAGGATCTCGAGAACTATTGTCAGGGTATCCTGGGCTTCTTCGTGCGCTGTGTCGAGCAGGGGATTGGCTGTTCCAAAGTACCGGACATCAATAATGTCGGCCTGATGGAAGACCGTGCGACCCTGAGAATCTCCAGCCAGCACATCGCCAATTGGCTGCACCACGGCATTTGCACGGAAGACCAGGTGCTCGGCGTGCTCAAGCGGATGGCCTCGGTTGTAGACCAGCAAAACGCCGGCGATCCCAATTACCGGCCGATGGCACTCGATACGGAGGCGAGCATCGCCTTTCAAGCCGCCTGCGATCTGATCTTCAAAGGCCGCGAACAACCGAATGGCTACACGGAGCCGATCCTCCATGCCCGCCGCCTCGAAGCCAAAGCCGCCCATTCCTGAGATCTCGACGGCGGGCTTGAGCCTCGAAACTCCGTCGCTAGCGGATTTCGCGGAAGCGGCAGAACTCTGTTTTCGCGCCAAAGCCTTTTGGGGCTATGATGCAGCATTCATGAAACAATGCCGCTCCGTGTTGATCCTCGATCAGCAGTTGGTTGCGCAAGGCCTCGCCAAGCTTGCGCGCCTCGATGGGCGTATCCGCGGGGTCGCTGAAATCAGCATCGAGAATGACATTGCCGATCTCGAGCTTCTCTTTGTCGACCCCGAAGTCATGGGCTTGGGCATCGGTGCCGTACTTTATCGATGGGGCCTCACCGAAGCGGCAAGAAGGCAATGCAAGAGTATGACGATCCTCGCCGATCCGGGCGCCCGCGGCTTTTACGAGCGCCAAGGTGCGGAGTTCTTGCGCCTCACACCTTCTGATGCGATTGCCGGGCGCGAGCTTCCCTTTCTTATCCATCGGCTGACCGAAACCCATGAGCCTTGATCGTTCCCGCCGCCGGATGCTGGTGGTCGGCGCCGGCCCGACAGGACTAACGCTTGCCGTCGAGCTGGCGCGCCACGGTTTTCACCCTGAAATCGTCGACAAGAAAAGCGAGCCGAGCCAACTCAGCCGCGCAGTCGGCATCAATCCGCGATCGCTCGAATTGTTCGAGCCCTCCGGCATGACCGCCAAGCTGCTTGGTGAGGGCATTCGCATCCGAGGCGGCATTCTTCATGATGATGCCAGGATTTTCGCTCGGCTTCGCTTTTCGCTGATCCGGCATCGCTACAATTTTCTCCTGTCACTGCCGCAAGATCAGACCGAAAGGCTGCTTTTGGAAAAACTCGCGACCTATGGGGTCAATGTCCGCTGGAACACGACCTTCGAGGACCTGGCCGTCGACGATCTTGGCGCCATTGTGCATTTCGCAGGCGGTGAGCAAAACGGCCACTTCGAATATGTTTTCGGTTGCGACGGTGTCGGCAGCCAAGTGCGGCAATCGCTCGGCATCACTTTCTCCGGACGCACCTATGACCAGCCCTGGAGTGTCGCCGACATCTATGTGAAAGGCTCGCTCGAGGACCTCGTCCATGCACATCTCTATCTGCAGGGAGGCGGGACGGCACTGTTCACCATACCCATCGGCCGAAGCCGGGTTCGTGCTGTCGCCACACGTCCCAATGTGACGGATTTCCTCGGCATGTTGAACATCGATTATATCGCACGCACCGGAGAGTTCACCGTGCAGGTCCGTCAAGCGGGATCCTACAGACGCGGCCCAGTTTTTCTGGCAGGCGATGCCGCCCATACACATTCCCCTGCCGGCGGCCGCGGCATGAATCTCGGCATCGGCGATGCCTCGATCCTGGCCGAATGCATTACCCAGGGCCGGCTCGACGACTACCAAATGATCCGCAAGCCCGTGGGGGAGACCGTGCTCAAGCAAAGTGAGCGCATGGCCCAGATGGCGATGATGACAAATTCGATCACGCGCAAACTTCGCAATACAGCGCTGCACAGCCTCCAATGGATGCCTATTGTTGAACGTAGGCTCGTCTACCAGAATGTCTCAGGTCTGGGAGAACGCGACTTATGAAAATAAGCCTGATTGCTTGGGCACTCACAGGGTTGCTGGCTACGTCCTCCATCGCGCACGCCGATCCTTTGAGGGATGCGGTGGTCGAGGGGATCTCAGAGCGGCTCCAATTGATGAAGCCCGTTGCCGCCTGGAAAATGGCCAATAACGCGCCAGTAGAAGATCTCGAGCGCGAGGCCGTCGTCTTGGAGCGGTCCGGCGAAGCGGCATCGAAAGCGGGGCTTGTTGGGACAACCGCCCTTCCGTTCTTTCAGGCCCAAATGGATGCCGCCAAGGACATTCAGGAATGCTGGATTGCACGATGGCAGGGCGAAGAGGAACCGCCGGTGGAAACACCCGATCTTGTTGAGGAGATACGCCCGCAACTCTTGGAGATCGGCGCTCGGCAGCTCCAGGACATCCGGACTGCAATCGCCCACGAAGCGACCTTCGATTTCACCCCAAAAAGAGACGACTCACCTCTTATCGATGTTGAGTGCCTGTCACCCGAGGCACGCGATCAGATCTTCCAGGAACTGGCAAAGATCCAGCTCGCACCCTGATTGCGG
>CAYPOV010000455.1:0-2548 GCA_964412385.1 uncultured Geminicoccaceae bacterium | reverse complement strand
CGCCCCGCGCCAAACGGCGGGCCAAAAACCCCCAGCGATATCGTGGAATAGCGGAGTTGTCGTTCAAAACATGATCCATAATGAGTTGAGCATGGAGAGACTATATACGGATAAAATGGCAATTGCAAGGAAAAAATGCACGCGCAAGGAAGTTTTCGTTAGGGAGATGCGATCTCCCTAAAACCCTGCGGTTAGTTGGGTTTGAGACAAGCTTCTCGAAACAGGAACACTCCAAACGATAGCGTGCATTGGCAAGACTGAAGGAGATTCCTTAGAGCCCTTCGGCGTGAAGAGTTCATGTTGAAGGCTTTGTTTGGGGTTCATAGGCCCCTTGGTGTTGTTGTGCACTATCCGGAGCACACCATTCTTGCGGCACAGCCCTTGTGGTGTCTCCTCAAACAATCAGGTGACGAGGCGGCGATTGGGCGAGCGCCAGAGGAGCGCGGGCGCGACGATGAGGGCAGCTGGCGGAAAGAACAGGCAGATGAGTATTGGCAGGAGCCAGCCTCGGCTCTCCTGGCGCAGCCAACGCCAGAAAAGGACCGGAGCAATGACGATCAAGGCTGGAGGAAAGACCACGCAGAGCAGGAGCGGGACGACCCAGCGAAGTTTCTTTGAAACTACTTCGTCGATTGGTGCTGATTCGTTGCTGACGGCCGCACCGCAGCTTCGGCATTCCGCCTCGCCGACCGGGATCGTCGACGCGCAATAGGCGCAACGCTGATCGCGAGCACCCATAGCTCGCAATAGAAAAACCTTGAGCAGCCGGCCGACATCAGTGAGCGACGTCAGAGAACGAAACTCGTCAACAAGATAGCTCATTGTGCACGCATGTTGAAGATGCTCATGCCAAACGGTTTGCTTCTCGCCTCCCCTGTCGACACAGCGAAGGCAAGCTAGTGGAACAGAGCTGTTATTATTGCCTGAGCCTTAACATTTGCTGAACCCGACCTGACCGCGTGATTCGGGTGGCAGGTGGAGGGATCTCGCGTCATCGAGAGCGTGCATCAATTCATGAGGGGAGCATCTTCCATGCCCAATTGGAACAAGATCGAAAGCGAACTCGACGACTACGGATGCGCTATCATCCAAAAGCTGGTGAGCGGTGAGGACTGTCTGGCGATTGCAGCCGAGTACGAAAACCATGAGAAATTCCGCTCGCACATCGTAATGGCCCGGCATGGTTTCGGCCGCGGCGAGTACAAATATTTCGGCTATCCGCTGCCGGACTCCATCGCCGATTTGCGCACCAAATTCTTTCCGCCTCTTGCCACGATTGCCAATCATTGGCATGAAGCGCTCGACAACAGTAGGCAATATCCAAAAGATTATCGGGACTATTTGAGCCTTTGCCATGAGGCGGGACAGACAAGGCCGACACCGTTGCTCTTGAAATATCAAGAGGATGATTTCAATTGCCTGCATCAAGATCTTTATGGCGAACTGGTCTTTCCGCTTCAAATGGCGGTGCTTTTATCCGAGCCTGGTGACGACTTCACCGGTGGCGAGTTCGTCTTGACCGAGCAGCGTCCAAGGATGCAGTCACGCGCCGAGGTCGTGCCATTGGCCCGCGGCGATGCCGTTATTTTTCCTGTCAATGAACGGCCGGTGCGGGGTACGCGCGGGCCTTACCGTGTCAAGATGCGCCACGGTGTGAGCCGCCTGCGCTCAGGCACCCGCTACACCCTCGGCATCATCTTTAACGATGCGCGATGACAAATTCCTCACCGCTTTCAACCCGTTCCAACAAAGCGGAAAGATGCGTCTTGGCCTCGGACACACCGATGGTCGCCCTGGTCTGTCTCAATCTGGATTAAGCAGACAACGCGATGATCATGGACTCGCCATCTGTCAAATGCATCATCGCCCAGCGAACTTTGAGTAGCACGAGCGCCGGGAGGAACTCCGCAGCGCTCGTGCGGGACGGGTTGCTACGCCGGATTGTGGGCAGTGATCAGCCAGGAACTCGATCCCATGACCACACCGTCGGCTGTGGCGTAGGGCTTGAGGGCCGCGGTGAGCGCTTCTTCGAGCACGGCATGGCGCTCCTTGGCGAGATCGCCGGCCTCGCGATAGACTTCGCCTGCCGGACCGAGGGCGATCTGGAAATCGATCGCGTCCCGAATGTCGTTGCCGACCATGAGCGGCGCATCGATCCGCTCGAAGGTCGCATCGGGGGCGTATCCTGCTGCTTTGAGCTGGGCTCGCACCGTCTCTGGATCGGCCATCGAAAACGGGCCGGGACCACAGGTGCGGGCATCGTCGCCCGGGGGCGGCAAATGCTCGAGTGTGACAGTCTTGGGCAGCTTCAGCCAGGGATTGTCGTCGATAGTGCGCCAGACGATCATGCTGAGCGTCCCGCCCGGTTTCAAGCCTGTGCGGATATTGCGAAGGCCCGCGACCGGATTGGCAAAGAACATCGTGCCAAATCGCGAGAAGAGATGATCATATTCCGGCTGGAAAGTCTCGGTCTGCGCGTCGCCGACAACGAAGCTCTCATTGTCGACCCCGGCCTCTCGGGCGTCCTTGTTGGCAAGATCGATAAAGC
>CAYPOV010000454.1:0-2549 GCA_964412385.1 uncultured Geminicoccaceae bacterium | reverse complement strand
CTCGAAGAAGCCCGTGTTTGGCTATCTCGGCATGGCCTACGCCATGGTGGCGATCGGCGTGATCGGCTTCATCGTGTGGGCGCATCACATGTTCACCGTTGGGATGGGCGTCGATTACAAGGCCTACTTCACGGCGGCGACGAAGGTGATTGCGGTGCCCACGGGCATCAAGATCTTTAGTTGGATCGCAACCATGTGGGGCGGTTCAATCCGCTTCACGACACCCATGTTGTTCGCGATCGGCTTTATTTTTCTCTTCACCGTGGGCGGTGTGACTGGCGTTGTCCTTGCCAACGCAGGCGTCGATGCAGCGTTGCACGACACCTATTATGTGGTTGCGCACTTCCATTACGTGCTGAGCCTGGGCGCCATGTTCGGCATCTTCATGGGCTTTTACTACTGGGTCGGCAAAATGACCGGCCATCAGTATGATGAGGGTCTCGGAAAGATTCACTTCTGGCTCACCTTCGTCGGTGTGAATCTAACCTTCTTCCCGATGCATTTCGCTGGCCTTTCGGGCATGCCGCGCCGTATTCCGGATTACCCGGATGCCTTCGCGGGCTGGAACATGCTGGCGTCAGTCGGTGCGTTTATTGCTGCCGCGAGTGCCATATTCTTCTGCTACGTGGTCTATCGGACCTTCACGGAAGGCAGAAAGTGCGCCGACAATCCATGGGGTGAGGGAGCGACGACGCTTGAATGGTCGGTCGCATCTCCGCCGCCCTTCCACACATTTGAAGAACTGCCGCAAGTCCGTTGAACGGCGAGGTCAGAAAAGTTCGCTCTGGTGTTGCCGCAGTTGAAGCGCAGCTTGAACTAGGGGGCTCGAGTGTCCGGGATTACTGGACACTCATGAAGCCCAACGTCATGCGCCTCGCGGTGTTCACCGGCGCCGTCGGTCTTCTGCTGGCACCAGGTGAGATCCATCCGGTTCTCGTACTCACGACCATTCTTTGTATGGCGGCCGGTGCCGGCGGTTGCGGCGCCATCAACAATTGGTTCGATAGCGACATCGATCAGGGCATGACACGAACCCGGTTGCGCCCGACCGCAGCGGGTCGTATTGCGCCGGCTGAGGCTTTGGGTTTCGGCACAACCCTGAGCGTGCTTTCGGTCATGTGGTTAGGTCTGTCCACCAATTGGCTGGCAGCGTCGCTCCTGGCTCTGACCATCGCTTACTATGTTCTGATCTATACCGTTTGGCTTAAACGTCGGACCCCGCAGAATATCGTGATCGGTGGTGCCGCCGGTGCGCTTCCACCGATGATCGGCTGGTCAGCAGTGACCGGCTCGTTATCGGCAACACCAATATTGATGTTCCTGCTCGTTTTCCTGTGGACCCCGCCGCATTTTTGGGCGTTGGCGCTCTGGCGAGCGCGAGAGTATGGGCGCGTGGGCGTTCCGATGATGCCGGTTGTCGAGGGCCGCAAGCGCACGCAGCGCGCCATCGTCGCTTATTCAGTCGCCGTTGCCGTGACCGCTGTCGTACTCGGACTGGTCGCTGGTCTCGGATGGATTTATTTGCTGGTTTCGGCGGCCCTAAGCCTTCACTTTGTCTGGCTTGCCGTTCGGGTTTTGCGCCAAGATTCAGATGTGATGGCGATGCGCACCTTTCGATTCTCGATCATCTACTTGTTCGTGTTGTTTGCCGCGATGGTCGTAGACCACGCATTTGCGGGGGCAATCAGGCTCGGAGTTTCCTTATGAGCGAAGGCAGTAGTTCCCGGCGGCTCAGGACAAAGAATTGGATGGTTGCGATCGCTCTTCTGGCATTCGTCGCAATGGTCTATCTGATCACGCTGGTCAAACTGACCGAAGAGGTAGGCTGATGCAGAGACGATCCAATGTCCGTCTCGCCGGCATGTTGTCATTGATCATTGTCGGCATGGTCGGACTTACCGCCGCTGCCGTTCCGCTTTACGATCTCCTGTGTCGTGCGACGGTATGGGCAGGCACACCACGAATTGCAAGTGAACTCTCGGGCGAACGTTCCGATCAGGCGGTTGAGATACTCTTCAATGCCGATGTGTCGCCGGATCTCCCCTGGTCATTTCGTCCGGTGGAGAGGCGACAAGAAGTCCGGCTTGGCGAGCAGTCACTTGGCTTTTACGAAGCCCACAATCATGGCAAATTTCCGATCGTTGGTACGGCGGTATTCAATGTCACGCCATTGAAGGTCGGCAATCACTTCGTCAAAGTGGACTGTTTCTGCTTTGAGGCGCAGCGGCTGGATCCGGGCGAGACTGTTCAGATGCCGGTATCGTTTTATGTCGATCCTTCAATCCTCGACGACGGCAATACCAGTGAGGTGAAGCAGATTACCCTCTCTTACACTTTCTTTGTCGATGAGGACGAGACAGAGGCGCTGAGACAGAAGTTGGCGAACAGTCGGCCTGAGATCAACGAACAAACCTAAGCCAGAGTGAACTGAAATGGCAGAGACCACCGAAGTCGCGAGTTCCGCTCACGGAGAGCCTAAACACCCTTATCACCTTGTTGATCCCAGCCCGTGGCCCGCGCTCGGCGCCTTGGCGGCATTCCTGCTGGCC
>CAYPOV010000453.1:0-2590 GCA_964412385.1 uncultured Geminicoccaceae bacterium | reverse complement strand
CGCTCCCGGCTTCAATGCGGTCATCGATGAAATAATCGTAGAAGGCACGCCGATACTGCGCGACTGAACGCCGACCTGCAGAACCCTTGGCTTTCTCGTTCATTTGGTAAGGCCCGCTAACCGCAGTGCCGAGTCGACCCGGGGCTTGGTTGGTGCAGCGATTCCGACCTAAGGAAGCCGCAGATCGCTGGTGCATTTGCCCAGACGCTCGAGCGCATATTTGGTGGGAGCAGGCGATGTCTCGCAAAACAGTGCCTGGTGAAGCGGCAGAAGAAGCTGATGGAGTCTCAATGCTTCCTTTGCATCTCCGGCAATCCACGAATCGTGAAGTTCCGCACAAAGCCTGGGTGCCACATTGGCCGTGACGGAAATGCAGCCGTGACCTCCATGCGCCAAAAAAGCCACCGTGTTGCCGTCCTCGCCGGAAAGCTGAATGAATTCGTCGCCGAGGCGGGCCCGCATCTCAAGCGGCCGCATGATATCATTGCAGGCGTCCTTGACACCCACGATGTTCGGCAGTTCCGCCAATCGAGTCATGGTTTCAGGTGTCATGTCGATGACACTTCGAGGCGGGATGTTGTAAATAATGATCGGCAGTTTGGTGGCGTCGCTGATCGCTTTGTAGTGCGCGTAGAGCCCTGCCTGCGTGGGCTTGTTGTAGTAGGGTGTCACAATCAAAACAGCATCGGCGCCGGCTTCTTCGGCATGTCGGGCCAGCGATATCGCCTCCGCCGTCGCGTTGGACCCCGCCCCCGCAATCACCGGCACGCGACCTGCCACTCTGTCGATCGTCAGCTCGACGACGCGCTTGTGCTCATCGTGGGTCAGCGTTGGACTCTCACCTGTGGTACCGACCGGCACAATACCGTCCGTGCCCGATTCGATGTGCCAATCGATCAGCTCTCCCAATGCCGCCTCATCAATTTCGCCATCGCGAAAAGGTGTGACCAAGGCGACGATTGATCCCCTGAATTTCATGGTATGTTACGCTCCTGCAGCCAAAGCACTTTCAGATTCGCTCATTTTTTGGTGTCAGTGTGCTAATGACACTGCGCACCGTTGACGATCCTTTAATCATCCCGTGAGCATAACTTCGGGACTGACGACCAGCAAGACGGGCTGACATGCACGGACCAGCAGCAACATTAAATTCGACGGTGCTCGGACGTTTCATGGGCTTCCTCATGGTGTTCATGATCTCTCTGGCCTATGATGGGCATTGGGCCCGTGCCGACAGCAGTTCCGATGCTGCGCTTGTTGATCGCGCTTTGGATTTCGCCGGTCGAGACCAATGGAACCGGGCCGAGGCGATCATCGAGAACGCCCAAGACGAAGAGCTTATCCAATTCATTCGCTGGAAGCGCTTGCTCGACCGTGACGGCGGGTTGCCGTTCGAGGATTTTGTTTCGTTTCTCGGCAATGCACGAGACTGGCCCTTTGAGACCACGATCCGCCTACGCGCCGAAGCGGCATTGAGACCGTCGACGGATATCCCAGCCAGACTGCAGTTCTTCGAGGAGATCAAACCCAAAACTGCTGACGGCCGGCGAAGTTATGCAGAGGCCTTGCTGGCGACGGGCAAGACCGCCCGCGGTCGCGACATGGTTCGGCAGAGTTGGCGCAACGACGATTTCGGCGGCCTTCGAGAGCGCCGGTTTCTTCGAGATTTTGCCGACTATCTTACGCCCGAGGATCATCAAGAACGGCTCGAACGGTTGTTGTGGGAGGGCAAGCATGTCGCGGCTTCGCGTATGCTCTCGCTCGTTTCTTCGGACCTGCGGCATCTCGCGGAAGCGAGAATGCGGCTCCGGCAACGGGCTCGAGGCGTCGATGCCGCGATTGCGCGCGTCCCGGACGACCTCATCGGCCATCCGGGTTTGGTCTACGAACGAGCGCGGTGGCGTCGCTTGAAGAATAGGCCCAGTGCTGCCGCCGAATTGCTCGAAGACCCGCTCGAGAGCCCGAACGGCGCCAAGGCCATCTGGCGCGAGCGGCAATGGCATATTTGGGATCGTATTGGTGAGCGGGATTACCACTCAGCCTATCGCTATGCCGCCAATCATACGCAATCGGACATCCTCAATTTTGCCGAGGCTGAATGGCTCGCAGGCTGGCTCGCCCTGCGCTTTCTCGACAATCCGGAAGACGCCGTCGAGCATTTCGAGCGGCTTTACAACAAGGTTGGCGCACCGATCAGCCTGGCCCGGGGTGCCTATTGGCGCGGCCGTGCAGCGCTTGCCCTCGATCAACCTCTCGAGGCGACGACATGGTTTGAGAAAGCCTCTCACCACCCGGCAACTTTTTATGGTCAATTGGCCATCGCCGAACTCGGGCGTCCCTTTGCTCTAGAGCAACCGAGCCTGGATGCGGTTCTCTTGTCATCCGAGGCGCCCGTTAGGTTTCCAAAAGCCCGGCCGACACCCTCGCCGGTCCTTGAGTTGGTGCATCGCCTTTGCCGTCTCGGTGCGACGCGCGAGATCGATGCCTTCGCCGGTTACCACCTCAAGCGCAGCGCCAATCGCCAGATAGCCTTGAAGGACCTTGCCGATCTTGCGCGTTCTTGCGGTAGACCCGATGTCCTAGTTCGCCT
>CAYPOV010000452.1:0-2597 GCA_964412385.1 uncultured Geminicoccaceae bacterium | reverse complement strand
TCCGATACCGATGCCAGCGGCGGAAACGAATCCTCGGACAACAGTGGCGGTAATCCCACCTCACCGCCCCAGCCCCCTCCCCCAGAACCAGATTTTGAGGTGCCCAATATTTATGCTGCTTACGACGACGAACAGCCAGAGCAGCTCGAAAACCTGTTGGTCTTCGGAGACAGCTATTCGGACACCGAAAGATTTGACTTCGAAATTTGGTCGGAAAAACTGACAGCAGGCATCGAGGGTTCGACCATCGAAAGCTACGCCACCGGCGGTGCCTTTGCTGGACCTAAGAGCAATTATCCGGATCAGGAAGGGAACACGATTGAGACGCAGGTTGATAATTGGCTTGCGAGCTCGCCGAGCTTCGGCGGAAGTGATCTCACGGTTTTTTACGCCGGCTATAACGACATTAACGTCCCCAAGGCTTCGGGCGATCCGATCAGCAATCACACTGCGCTGGGTATTGCTGCCGATCACCTCAACGATCAGATTGATCGAGTTGTGGCCGAGGGAGCAATCGACGATGATCGTCGCATCTTCGTGACCCGTGTTCACGAATGGACGGACACACCGAAAGAAAACACCAAAGAAGACAACTTCAAGGCCGACTTCACCGACGTCTGGAACGGCCATATCGATGAGATTGCCAATAGTAGTGACAGCATTGTTGCGGTCGATCTCAACACGGTGTTCCGCCGCATCCATGATGACCCCGATTCTTACGGGTTCACCAATGTGACGACAGCCGATCCCGATAATTCGGGGCCGGGCGGAACGGCGCTCTATTTCGACTCCGTCCATTTCGGAGAACGCGGTCAAGAGATCATCGGTGAGGTCTATAATCACTATCTCACGCGCGGCTGGGACTGGGCGAACCTCTTGGAGGCAGGCAGTGCTGCTGCTGAGGAACGCACGCTCGAGATCAATGAGGGGCTCCAGACCAGCCTCGCACAGTTGCAGGGCGACCAGAGACTCGGGTTCAGCTCGTTCTTCGTCGGTGACGCCGAAAACCAGCTAACGGCCTCCTTGACGGAGAGCGCGGACTACGATCCCGCCCGTTCAGGCATCCAGCAGCTCGCGCTGAGCCAAGAACAAGATGCTGGTGTCGGTCTCAACTATGCGTTCGATCAGGATACAATGCTAGGCTTTGTGCTAAGCAACAATCGTCAGGATCTCTCGGACGAGCAGGGCAACCGCGCAAGTGACGTGGGATATGATTCCGAAGCCGTCTCATTCTATTTCAATCATGAACTCGAAGGCTTTGGATTACGCACACTGGTCAGTTACAGTGACGACACCCACGACATCCGCAACTACGATAGCTTCGTCGAGCAATTCGACAAAGCGACAGCGGATGGCCGGACCATCACCCTGTCGCAGACCGTGAGCTATCCGAGCCACATCGCTGGTGCTTGGTGGATGCCCTGGCTCAACGTCACCTACACCGACCAACAATTGGACGATTTTTCGGTCTCCAATCCCTATACCTCAGATGTCAATTACCAAGCAGGTGGCGTGTCCGACACCTTGGCAACCGTAGGCTTCGACATGAACTCGGATCCATACTGGTTCAACCGCCACAACTCCGTCGAACTGACGGCAAGCCTCACCTACACGCGGTCGATTTTCCAGGACGATTACGAGGTCACAACGACTGAGGCGTCGTTCTCAAATGTTCAGCAGACCGAAACGCTTGATCGCGATGAGGTCAACCAAATGGGCGTGCGGCTCGGTGCGGCCTTCGCTCTGGGCGAGAAAACAACTTTCACCGCAGGCTATCTCGGCACCCAGAGCTTCGCGACTGACGATCTCGATCACTCAGTTCAGCTCCGCCTGGGCTACCAGTTCTAACCTGCCACTCGAAAACTCCACAACGGAACGAGAGCAGGGACGGGAGGAGAAAGCTCTGGAGCCCTTCGAGGGGCTTCAGAGCACTCTTCGTCGGATACTCGAACCAATCACGAGCTCAAACTTCGCTCCAGGCACCCAACAAATTCCAAATTTTAACGTCGCCGTGACAGAACGTGTCACGCAGTTGTCGAGATGTGCTGCTATCCGGGCGATGACCAAAACGAGCCACTAGGGTCTCGCGATCGCGGTCTTGTCAAACTCGATAGAGGATAGATGCCATGCGAAATCTCTTCTTTGCTGCGGCCTTGCTCGCCGGCGCCGCATTCACAAATGGATCTGCATTCGCCCAAGACATGGACTGTGATGCCCAATTCGACGAGGCTACAGCCATGCTCGGCGATCATCAGGACGCCGCTGCAGCCATGAAGGCCGAGGCGCTGCAAATGGCGCTCGATGCCTACGAAATGTGCCAGGCAGGCGATGAGGACGATTCAAAGAGCCTTTTCGATGAGGTCTTCAATCGTTTCGACGGAATGTAAACTGGCAGCGGCAGTTTCGTTGGCGGACCAATCAGGATATCCGTCCATGACATTGCTTATACTTCTTTCCTGAACCGCAGGGGCAGGGGGCATTGCGAGGGACCTTGCCCCAGCTTCCAGGGTCGTCGACACTAAGTGATTGGCTCGCACCGGCCGTCGATGACCGCCCCGGCGGAGGCATAATCGTCGATCCGTTTCCCGCGTGCGCTT
>CAYPOV010000451.1:0-2623 GCA_964412385.1 uncultured Geminicoccaceae bacterium | reverse complement strand
AATATTGTTTGCGGCAATGTCGTGGCGATCAATTCAGTTACGTGACTTGATCGCAAATAATGACCCTCAAATGAGGGTCAAGTCACATCGTTCCAACTTCCGACGTATTCCAATATCAAGTCGACCCAAAACGCAAAATGGGCGCCTCTGGGACGCCCAATCGCCAAAACGAATTGACAATAGATCTAAGACGCAGCAGCTCGGCGACCGCGTGCTCGGGGTTTCGTCCCAAGCCCGATCTTCTTGGCGAGGTTCGACCGTTGTTCCGCATAGTTGGGCGCGACCATCGGGTAGTCATCGGACAAACCCCAGCGCTTGCGATACTCATCAGGCGACATATCATAACGAGTTTTTAGATGGCGCTTAAGCATTTTGAGCTTTTTACCATCCTCCAAGCAAACAATGTACTCGGGCTGTACGGATTTCTTAATGGAAACAGCAGGAACTGGTTTTTCGGGCTCTTGCTCGCTTTCCTCCGATCCTTGGCTCGCCAATGACGAATAGACCAGTTTGATGATCTGTGGAAGATCACTGACCGCAACAGTGTTGTTTGACACGTGCGACGCGACGATCTCCGTCGTTAACGACAGCAGCTCGTTTTGGTTCATTTGTTCTGCCATGGAATTATTTTCCAATATTCTAGAGAGGACGACTTACCACGACCGGAAGATACTTATAAAAGAAGCAAATTCAACCCCCTTTATCACTATTCCTTTAAAGGTATGTTTTGACTGTCTGTTGTGTGGCAGTAGCGCCGAAGGAAGCCAAAGCCCGATCAGTGTAAGCGTCTAGAACAAGGGTGCAGAAACCCGGAATTCGTCGATCATTTATTGAAGGTGCTGCAACAACGGAATATTCATCATGGTTGGATGGCAATTAGACGAACTGCTTTCGGTGAAATATTCTTGAGCAGCAGGTATTTGTCAGTCTTGACCCTAGCCTCGCTGCCGGCTTAAGGCGCCTTCGCGATCGTTACTGTTGTTTGCGGGGGTTGCCAAAGCAGAAACAAGGTCACACCGCATTGTGTAGGCGTTAGCGCGGGTCCCGTTGGAACGCTGATAATAATCCGGGCGCGTGCCGACTCTCTCGAAGCCGAGATCTTGGTAGAGACGCATGGCCGAATTGTTATCGACAGCAACCTCGAGAAACATCAGCCGCGCACCGGCTTGCCAGCTACGCTCCATGCTAGCCCGGATGAGGGCGGTTGCGACACGCCGTCGTCGATAATTGGGCGTGACACCGATCGATAAAAGCTCGCACTCGTCTCTCACCGTACGGCAAAGACTGAACCCGACACCTCGCATGCCGTCCAATCGGGCCAATCCACCGTCGAATACACGCGCAATCAACCCGAAACCGCCCGGCAATGCCAAAAGATGCGCCAAATCCGAACGGCTCCAAGGATCCTCGAAGCAAATCTTATGCATTCTCGCCAATCGGCCCAAATCGAAAGGGCCAATAGTCTTGACGGAAATGGATGTCGGCCGGTTGAGCCGGATCATCGTTTCGCTGCAACCTCGAGTAGCGATCGCCCCGCCAACGGATTAGCGTCTGGCGGACGCATATAGAAGGGGTGGACATCGTAACCGCGAACCGGCTGCATGCCGTCCTCGCGCCTTCGTTCAACCGCCGCAAGGAGGTAACGCGCATCAAGGGGAATGTCGACAATCGCATAATCTGGCAAACTCGAAAGCACGAGACCGGCACCGCTTCCCACCAATCTCCCGGGCGCCGGGCTCAAGCTTGCGATCGCCTCGATATCGACACAAATGGGCTCGCTTTGAGGATGAGCCCGCCCGTCGAATAGCTGCGCGTAAACCTGATTGCGGCGGGCATCGATCGCCACCAGGATCGGCCTCTCATCCGAAGGCGATTGATTGGAAGCGGCAACACTCAAAACGTCAAAAACCGACAATGGATAGACAGGTGCCGGAATGGCTAAGGCAAATCCACGGGCTGCTGCCACACCTGTTCGGATCCCCATGAAGCTTCCTGGCCCTACAGTCACCCCCAGATAAGCGAGATCAAGCAGGGTCAAGCCCGCCTCGTCCATGATCTCTTCGATCATCGGTATTAGGCGCTCGGCATGTCCCCTCGAACGTTCCTCACAGCGCCACGCCAAGAGGCCCTGTTCATCGGCGACAGCCGCCGAACACGCGTTCGCGCAAGTATCAAAAACGAGAAGATGCAAATTGCAATCGCAATCCGCTTAACGCGCTAGACCGGGCGAACCTCAACAACATCCGGAACATAGTGGCGTAGCAGATTCTCGATACCACTCTTGAGCGTGATCACGGAACTTGGGCAACCGGCGCACGCACCACGCATGTGCAGAAAGACGATGCCTCGTTCGAAGCCCTGGAAAACGATATCGCCACCATCCTGCGCCACGGCCGGCCTCACGCGAGTATCGATCAGCTCTTTGATCTGCCGAACGGTATCGTCATCTTCTTCATCGTGACCTTCGTCTTCTTCGGCGCTATCAAAGGCGGGATCAACAAATGCCGCACCCGACATAACGTGGTCCATGATGCCACCTAAAACCCCTGCCATGAGCTGGTACCAGTCTTCTCCCACGGCATTGGTAACGCTGATGAAATCCCGACCAAGATAAACACCAGCG
>CAYPOV010000450.1:0-2638 GCA_964412385.1 uncultured Geminicoccaceae bacterium | reverse complement strand
GGATTGGACTGCGCTTCGGTGTCTCGGGCAGCCGGTGCGGCCCTTGTTCGGCCTTGCGGCGGGGAGCCTCATCCGAGGTGAGGCCGGTTTCCGCCGCCTCGAGTGAGCGGAGCGCTTCGGCTTTCGAGACCGCGTGTAATCCCTGAGGTGTAATTTGCTCGTTCATCTGCGCCGCCAGAGGTGTAGACAGTATTTCTTTCTAAGAATTAAATTTAGATCTTCACGCCGGTCTGATCAATAATCACAATCACCGAAGCCCGAGTCGACAAGTCTTCGAGCCTGATGATATCGATGCAGCCCCCCTCACCATCGGTAATCATCCAGACATGGTCACTGGATGTCGCTTGTTTGTACTTAAAACCCGACGGCACGTCGCCATATTCCTGCTCTTGACCTTCGGCATTGATCCAAAAGATCTTGACACTCTCGGAACGACGATTCTGGAATTCTAGATTAATGGAATTCCCGCCGCGACCCGAACGCACCTGCTGCCGCGCATCACATCCAACCACACCGGCCGGCTCCGCGGCGATGGCGGGCCCCATCATTCCCCCAAGACCGAACGCCGCAACCAGCGCCCATCGTATGGCGGTTTGATAAGCAGACCGGCAACAGCACTTGATTATCATCGCACCTCTCAATGATTTCTACCATCGGCATACCACACCGAATAGCTTGAAGAGAACGGCGCATCGCGGCAGATACCGCGCAGCCACGCCACCACCGAAAGCCTAACGCGTGTCCCAACCCAAGCCGCGCCGCAAACGCCTTTGGCTCAAGATCCTCGCCGTCTTGATCGCCATCCCGATCCTGCTGGGGCTCGGGATCGTCGCCAATACCGCCGCCCATTATCACGGCTGGGCCGTCAAGAAACATAGTCCCGAGGCATTAGCCGATCTGCTTCGCCCCTACACCATCATTGCCAAACCGCCAGGCGACGGCCCCTTCCCCACAGCCCTTCTTTTCTCCGGCTGCAGCGGCCCCAAGGACAATATGGCGCGCTGGTCCGAGATGCTCATCGCCCATGGCTGGGCCGCCATCACCATTGACAGCCACACGCCCCGCAATTTCGAGCAATATGCCCGCTGGCGCCTGGTCTGTGCCGGCCAGCTGTTCGCAGGTGGTGAACGCGCCGGCGACGTTCTGGCATCCCTCGGCGACGCCGTGCGCCAACCCTTCGTTGATCCCACACGCCTCGCCCTTATCGGCATGTCCCATGGCGGCTGGTCGATCATGGACCTCATGGCCTTCAACCCGCCCGACCGCCTGCCGCTCAACCTCGCGAGAATGCCGCCCGCGCTCGGCGCCGACTCCCTCAGCGGCATCATCGGCTTGATCCACGTGTACCCCTATTGCGGCCCCGGCAACCGCGCGCGCGATGACGGCTGGCAGCATCCCGCCCCCGCCCTCTTCATCCTCGCCGCCGAGGACACCATCGCTCCCGCCGAAACCTGCATCGAACTCGCCGACAGGCTCGCAACCCAGCTCCCGGTCGAGCGCGTCATCTTCGAGGGCGTCGGCCATGCCTTCGATCAGCGCGAGAAAGCCCCGCTCAGCGCGCTCTCCTTCAATCCCGAAGTCACGGCTGAAGCCCTTGCCACAGCCGGTGATTTTCTCGACAGAATCACTCAGCGCCAATAAGCTCGGCGCACTCTCAGACACACGAATTGCCGCCATGACCACCAACCATCTTGGCCAGCCGATCGGCGAGCCCGTCCCCGACTGGACACCCGCCATCCGGCCGAGCCGATCGCCGCTCAATCAACCAGCGATGCAGGGCCGCCCCACACGGCTCGAGCCGCTCGCCCCCACGCGTCACAGCCGAGATCTCTTCGAGGCCTTCAGCCTCGACCGGGAAGGCCGCAACTGGACTTATCTTCCTATCGGCCCCTTCACCACCTTCGACGCCTTCCAAGCCTGGATCGAACGCGACTGCCTCGAGGACGATCCCTTCTTCTACGCGGTCATCGATCCCGCAACCGGGAAAGCCCTCGGCATGGCAAGCCACATGCGCGTGCAGCCCGAAGCCGGCGTCATCGAGGTCGGCCATATCCATTACTCGCCCAAGCTGCAACGCAGCATCGCCGCCACCGAAACCATGGCGCTCATGATGCGCCGCGCCTTCAACCAACTCGGCTACCGCCGCTATGAATGGAAATGCAACGCCCTCAACGAACCCTCGATGCGTGCCGCCATCCGCCTCGGCTTCAGCTATGAGGGCACCTTCCGCCAAGCCGGTGTCGTCAAAGGCCACAACCGCGACACCGCCTGGTACGCCATCATCGACAAGCATTGGCCGAAGATCGAGCAGGCCTTCGACACCTGGCTCGATCCCGGCAATTTCGATCCTGACGGCCAACAGAGAAGAAGCCTCGATGCGTTCCGCGAGGCGCTCTAAAGCTCAGAAATTGCCGACAGGAACGCCCAACACACAGACGCAATTGCCGTCGCTTGAACTGTCGATGGATTTGCTTTCGACGGTTGGCCAATGCGATAACGGCTATGCCTGTGTCTATCACAACTGCCTGTCTTGGTCTTCACCCACGACTCCCCTTCCGGCAGAGGCCCATCCTCGGGTTGTCTTCGAAAGCCTGTTTGGCGAAGGCGGTTCACCCGCACAGCGCCGTGCCGCCCTCCA
>CAYPOV010000449.1:0-2648 GCA_964412385.1 uncultured Geminicoccaceae bacterium | reverse complement strand
AAAGATCTAGGAACTAAAGCGTCCTGGCGCCCCGAAAACCGATGCTGCTGAAACGGTCGTCACGAAGGTCCCCGTAGCGGTCGGCGGAACGCAGGCTCACTGCAGCGTTGATCCACGAGCCGCCGCGCAGAACGCGAAGGGAATCGTTGCCGCCTTTTATCCAAACCGATCCGTCGCGCGGCGCACCCACATAGGTCCCATGCCACGGATCCTCGCACCATTCCCAAACATTGCCATGCATCTGATATAGTCCAAACGCGTTCGGCTCGAACATATCGACTGCGACAGTCGCTTTTCGGTATTGGCCCTCGCTACCTAAGCCATAGGTGGAGTTGCCATCATAATTGGCCTGATCCGTCGAGACCGTCTCGCCAAAATAGAACGGCGTCACTGTTCTCGCCCGGCAGGCATATTCCCATTCCGCCTCGGACGATAACCGATAGTCTTCCCCGGTCTTCTCCGAGAGCCATTGGCAATAGGCATTCGCATCGTCCCACGAGACGTTGACGACCGGCATGCGGCCACGTCCCCAAGGGGCCTCGGGTTGATGTTCGTAGCCCGCATCAAGGACAAACTCGTCAAATTCCTCGAAAGTTACAGCATAACGGCCCAGCGCGAAGGGACGCGCGATTTCGACACGGTGCTGGGGGCCGTCATCGTCATCTCGCCCCTCTTCCTCCGGCAGCGAGCCCATGACGAAGCGGCCCGGCGGGATGACGACCATCTCGGGACACCAAGATGCATCAATGTCGCGAAAGATTGTGCCGGGTTTTCTCTTATCAGCGGCAGTGGGAGCCTCGACGAGCGCGTCATGGCTGAACGCACCGTCTCCACTGGGGGAAGTTCCGAGGGCAAGTTCGATTGCTTTCAGGAGCTTGTCGAACCCATCGTCTTCCCACAAATCCACCCAGTGAATGTCTCGGAGCTTCAGCCCTCGATCGGGAACTTGGAGATCAGGAATCTCGCAATCATCGAACCGGGCAGGTACAAAATAGATCGAGCCTTGTGGGCGCCGACCGAATGAAGACAGTGCAACGCGATACTCTTCTTGAACGAACCCGGTCTTGGCGACTGAGGCGCGCGACAAGCAAGCGAGAAACACTCCTGCTTGTTCGATAACACGAGGAATCGCCTCTCGCCAGTTCTGGCCCGCTATAAGATCCTTCTTATCGAGCCAGGGATCGTAGCCGCGTGCCTTCAAGTCGTCATAGAGCCGAAGCACTTGGTCTTTGTCTTCATGCGCATGGGCCAAAAAAATGCGTCTCGATGTCGGCATGTCAACGCGGCGTCCCTATCAAGTCTGCCGACTACTAAACCCGAAAGTGTCATGCTGTCATCTCAGACAGCCCAACTCGCTTGAAAAGTTGCCGCGGGAGCGCGAGGGGAACGTTTTCCCCTCGTAGAATGATTTTCCCCGTCGAGACTAGGCGACCCGCGCTTCCAATGCCGCAAACCCCAATATCTTCAGCCCTCGTTGGATCTCCGGGATTGTCTTGAACAGATCCCAGAGGAGCGAGGTGCGGTGGTTCTCGATCATGGTGATGATGGGGCCTTGATCGATGGCGAGGTGACTTGAGGCGATCCAGTTGTGGTGGGGGGAGAAAGCATCGAGGAGGCCGTATCGGCCCCAGAGTTTGCCGTCCATGGCAGTGTCGAAAAAGCGGAGTGCGGCCAGGCTTTGTTCGGGCATGTAGGGCATGGAGGCGAGCGCGGCTGTGGGGGCGATCACACCTTTGTCGTTGTCGGGGGCATGGGCGGTATAGCCATCGAGGGTGTCGCTGGCGGTGAGGCCCCAGCAGGAGGGGCCGTAGCCTTGATAGCCATGGGGATTGGCGAGGCAGTGGTGGTAGTTGATCGTGGCGTGGGCGGTGTTCTGCTGCCAGTAGTCGGCGTAGCGGTCTCTGAGCCCGCGCGGGTCGAGCCCTAGGAATGAATAATGCGTGAAGAAGAGCGGGCCACCTTGGGACGGGCCCAAGGGAAGCTCGATGCCGTGATAGGTTTTGCCGTTGAGGAAGTGCGGGGAGCGGGTCCAGCCTTGATGATAGCAGGCGGGATCGATGGCGTGGGTCTTCGAGCCTGCGGCGAGGATGTAGGTGATCAGGCATTCATTCCAGCCGCGCACCGGATGGTTCATCGCCCAGCCATAATTGGGGCTCCAATGCCAGAAGAAGGCGTCCTTTTCGCCGCGGCAATGCCATGTCCAGTCGATGGTTTCGGCGATTCGCGTGACACTGTCGCGCAAGCGGGTTTCCGCAGGCGTTGGGGCATCGAAGAAGGCACGGGCGGCGAGTAGGCCCGAGAGCAGGAATGATATCTCAACGATATCGCCGCAATCATCTTTGGGCATGAAGGGGATGGTCGCCCCCGTCTCGCCATGCATGAAATGCGGGAAGACGCCATGATGGCGCTCGGCCTGTTCGAGGAAGGCTGTGAGGTTGGCGAGATGCTCGGCTGCGGCCTCGCGGGCGATCCAGCCGCGGCTGACGCCCACGATAATCGCCATGATGCCGAAGCCGGTGCCGCCGGTGGTGACGGTTTCCTCGCCATAGCCGAAGGCGCGGTTGCTGGGCTCGCGGGCCATGGCGCCGATGCTCATGACGCCGAGCCAGAGGAGGTCGTAGGGGCGGGCGCCGTCGACCAGGGGCAGG
>CAYPOV010000448.1:0-2650 GCA_964412385.1 uncultured Geminicoccaceae bacterium | reverse complement strand
CCTTGTCTCGCTGGGTGGTGGAGGCGCCGGGCTCTGCCCCGGGGTCCGCTACGCCTATTTCGAGTTGCGTTTATCGCCATAGCCAACCGACGCTGGCGAGAACCTATATAAGCCCTTGCCACGACAGTTCAAAGAGGCGACCAACAGCAGATCGCCACCTCTTTGCATGGAGAGCAGACGAAAAAGATGGACGCGATGGCCAGCATTTCCGCCGAACATATGGAGCAAATCGAGCTGCAGCGGCGAGAATTGCAGCAAACCCGCCGCGCCACAGTCGATTCGCTGGACGAGATTATATATCATCCATTCAAGTTTCTCGACCACGGGTTCTTTCGCGTCATTGATTATATGGGAAGTGATGCTGCGATCGTTCAGGCTGCCCGAGTTTCTTATGGTCAAGGCACCAAACATGTCAGCAATGATCGTGGACTCATCTTCTATTTGATGCGCCATCGGCACACGAGCCCATTCGAGATGTGCGAGATCAAACTGCACGTCAAACTACCAATTTTCGTGGCACGACAGTGGATTCGACACCGCACGGCCAACGTCAACGAGTATTCCGCCCGCTACTCCGTACTGAGCGACGAATTCTATGTCCCTGAAGGCGACCACATTTCCGCACAAGCCGCCACCAACCGACAAGGACGCGGGGCCACGCTCGGTCCTGAACGGCAAAATGAGATCGCCACATCGATCCAAGACAATGGCACGCGCAGCTACCGACTCTACCAGGATCTATTGGGAGACGAGAATTCCGACGATCCAGGGCTAGCACGCGAGATCGCGCGATCCGTTTTGCCGATCAATATCTATACTGAGTGGTACTGGAAAACCGATCTCCATAACCTTTTGCATTTTTTGGCACTCCGTGCCGACCCGCATGCTCAATATGAGATCCGCGCCTATGCGGAGCTTTTGATGGACATCGTGCGCCGGTGGGTCCCCCTCGCAACCGAGGCGTTCGAACAATACCGGATTGATGGGGCCGAAGTGTCCGCTGCCGGGCTCGAGGTCATTCGTGGGCTGATCCAGGGACAAGACGTCAGCCAAGAATCGAGTGGAATGAGCGCTCGCGAGTGGCGTGAGCTCATGGAAATTCTAGGTCGATCAGAGTAGCGGTACATTGTCGCCTCATGAGGTCCAGTAAAGCGATCATCCATCAATGCCTGCCCGGCGTCGCAAGCTCTTCTTCGATGAACGCGGACACGATCCGGATTTGGTCGATGTTCTCGAGGCCGCAGCGATTCTCCAACTGAGTGAATTCGAGCTTTTTCGCGCGGCGCACCGCTGGTGGTGCGGCCGGAACCTCAGCGACAAAGAGGTCGAAGTCTACTTTCTCCCATACATGTTCGGCGGACATATCCCGCCATGGGTTCGGCAATTTGCCCGAACCGTTCTCGATGCTGAAGCCGACGACGCTCTCAATCCAAGAGATTTCGGCGTTCTACCTAGACCGGTATCCAAATCCGCCTTCGACCGCGGCGTGCGTTATTGTCTCTGGCTGGTTGTTATCATGGCCTGTTTCATGACGATGATTATCGCCTATGAGCGCTTGGCACCTTTAGCCTTGGGCTGCATTGTCCCGCCTTGCTATTGAGACCGGAACGCGATGATCGAGACGGACTTCGTTGACTGGGTCTTGGTGCTTGTGACGGGAGCCGTTGCCTATCACGCTCTGACCCATCGCACGCCGAGCGGCGAGCGCGATTGGGTGCGCCTTCTCTTCGGATGCATCGCCCTCCTATTCTGCATCCGCTTCTTGTTCGTCGATATACTCGGCCTGATCTGAGCCTTACTGACGGTAGGGCCTTTGGGCTTCGTCGATCTCGGGTATTCTCAGCGTCCTCTCGCTTTCGGGTTTCGCGAACTGCTGTTCTAGAAAGCGTGCTCGATCGGCGATCGTCGGTGGTGATTCTGCCTGGTTACGCAAGAAACGCGTCAGCCATGATGGCCCATCGGCGAGATCAGGATTGATGAGCAGAGCCTGGCGATAGTCAGCAAGAGCTTGCTCATGGCGCCCCATAGTATCGAGCAGGATGCCTCGATTGGCGAGGGTCGAAGCCTCTTCCGGGTTGCGGCTCAAGACTTCATTATAAGTCGCCAAAGCTTTTTCATGACGTCCGGCAAGGTGTCGAGCGCGGGCAAGCCCGGTCAATGCGAACCCGTGGTCCGGATCTTGTTCGAGGATCTCGAGAAACGCCAGCTCCGCCCGTTCATAGGAGCCATCCTCGAACAGCCGCTCCGCATCTTCCCAGGCAATGTCGGCGGGATCGCGTCCGAAAAACTGGTCGTTGAGGATCCACACAAGAAAAATAACGCCGAGCACGAGCGCAACGGCACGCAACACGTTGTAGAGCAAAGCATTATCCAACTCGGCTCATACCCAAAATGGTGTAGTTGATGAGCGCTGAAAATATGAACCACACGATAAGGGCCACGAAACGGGCACGTGCCAATTGTCCGCTGCGTTCAGCCTCTGTGAGTTGGCGCTGCTGACGACGTTCCAGGCGCCGCACACTCAAAACCCAAATCATGCGGCTCGCGGGTAAGAACAAGAGCGCCGTCAAGACCGCGACGGAGATCCAATAATATGTCCAAGGGTCCAACGCCTTCTCAGTCCATCAAAATAGACGGCGGCAGTCTGACG
>CAYPOV010000447.1:0-2674 GCA_964412385.1 uncultured Geminicoccaceae bacterium | reverse complement strand
GCGTGGAGTGAGGAGGGGAGCAGCGTAACGCGGTCGCGGTTGCCCTTGCCGGCGCGGACGATCAGCTGGTGGCGCTCGAAGTCGAGGTCCTTGATGCGGAGCTGGGCGCACTCGAGGAGGCGCAGGCCGGAGCCGTAGAGCAGGAGCGCCATCAGTCGCTTCGTGTCGCGGAGCTCCCCGAGGACGCGTCCGACCTCGGTCTTCGACATGACGATCGGAAGTCGCTTCGGACGCTTGGCGTGCACCATCCCCTCGAGCCACGGGAGCTCGACCTCCAGCACGTTGCGATACAGGAAGAGGAGCGCGGAGAGGGCCTGGTTCTGAGTCGAGGCCGTGACGTTGCTAACACGGTCCGCGATTCCAGCCTGCTCCATCGAGGAATATCAATTCGGATCGTGCGGGTCGTGGTGTTCTTCATTGGCGTAGCATCCAAGTTATATCCTCACTGATCGCAAGACGGTTCAGGATTTCACGTGCGCCGGGCTGGAAGATGAACTCGCGGATATCCAGCATATCGTCGACCGGCTTGATTCGAAGGAGACCCCTCGCGCGCAGATCCTGGGCAACCGCACGCGGCAGAACGAAGAGCCTGAGCCCCGGTGCCCCGCCTTCACGACCCGCGGTCCTTTGCGCGATCAGTTTGCCCGGTCGTTGACACTTCGCCGTTCCCCAGGCGCGTGGGGATGAACCGGCTCCCGATTCGGCCGTCGCCCGGCTCACGTTGCTTTGGCAGATGCCATGCTTCTTCGCCGCTTCGAAGACGCCCATCCGCTCCGCGTCCTCGACGATACGCTGCTTTTCCTCTGCCCTGTAGCGACGCCGCTGCCGACGCGCTCTCGCTCTCTTCGTTGCCATGATGACCGGCCACCGGTGAAAAGAGCCCCGATCCAGTCCGGGGTTTCAGGCTCCGGTGGCCGTGGTCGTTGTTGAACAAGCGCAGTTAGGTCAAGAGCGTTCGGACCAAGTCCGAAATTCGGACTTTGTCCGTCCTCGACTACGACAAAGCCGGTGTTTTGGGCAGGCATGGCACTCGCGCTGCCTTGGACCGTGCCTGCCGAAAGCGTCAGCTATCGCCCTCGCCGGCCGCAGTCCGGCGCTCTGTACGACCTGGTCGAGCGGTGGTGGCCTGTGCTCGAGGAAGAGCTGGCGGGCCATGACGAGTCGATGCCGCAGTTCGTTCGTCGGGCCTTTGAGTCGTATCTGAAGTGCGGGGTCGCCGAGGAAGGATTCGTCCGGCTTCGTTGCCTCGAGTGTGGTGAAGAGCGAGCGCTCGCCTTTTCCTGCAAGATGCGAGGTGTGTGTCCCAGCTGTGGCGCCCGGCGCATGCACGACGTGGCCACCCATCTGGTCGAGCGCGTCTTCCCCCATGTCCCGGTGCGACAGTACGTCCTGTCGCCACCCGCTGAGTTGGTGGGGCTGCTCGCCTCCCGGGGGGACGCACTCTCTGCTCTCGGTCGCATCTTCGTCCGCTCCGTCTTCGAGTCCATCGCCCGGCGGGTGGGAAAGCCGGCGGGCCTCGAGCCGGCGGGTGGGGCGGTGAGCTTCGTGCAGCGATTCACCAAGGCGCTCACCGTCTTTCCTCACTTTCACGTCCTCGGGCTCGACGGGGCCTACGTCGAAGACGACGATGGTGAGCTCCACTTTCACGAGGATCCGGGACCTTCCTCCGAAGACCTACGAGCGCTGCAAGACGTCGTCCTACGCCGGTTCCGACGGTGGCTCTGGCGACACGGCTATCTCCATGAGGACCAGGCGCCCGAGCCTTTGGATCCCTGGTTCCAGAGCGCCACCCGAGAGTCGGCCGGTTGGCCGAGGCCCGTCAAACCACGCTCGCGAAGGACCGGCTTCGAAGTCAACGCCTCCGTCCGGATCGGCGCCCAAGATCGAGCCGGTCTGTTTCGACTCTGCCGCTACGCCGCCCGGCCGCCACTGGCGGAGGCACAACTCGAGCCGGTCGACGATGCGCGCATCCGCCTGAACGGCCGAAGCCCCGGCTCGTCGACGACCACGACCTTCGTGCTGCACCCGCTCCGACTCCTCCGCCGCCTGGCGTGGCTTGTTCCTCCGCCACGACAGCACCAGCTTCGATACGCCGGAGTCCTCGCGCCCAACGCCAAACTCAGACATCGCATCGTCCCCGCCGGACGCGTCGCCCTCCAAGGCGTCGCTTTCGCCGACCGCAAATTCGAGCCGGCCGAGCCGGTCCCCTACAAAGTCGCCTGGGCCAAGCTCCTGGCCAAGGTCTACGACCTCGACGCCCAGCGTTGTCCCGTCTGCAATGGAAGCCTTCGTCCCGTCGGCGCGGCGGTGCCGCCAACCTCGCGTGACCAAGTGGAACGAGGCTGGATCTCCGTCCTACAGCCCACCGGGCCTCCCAGCCAACAACTCCCGCTCCCCCTCGCAAGCTAGGAGGGTTCGTCACTTCAAGACCGCCTCGGCCACGGCCGACTGGCACCGGTCTGTCCCACGAGCCCCGCGACCAACCTCTCCGAGCCCCCAAACTCCAAAGAGCCCGACGACAACGGTGCTTCAGCCGTGAAGCGACCAGGTTCGGGGGACCGAAGCCATCATGTCGTGGATCTCCAACCACAGGGCCCAGCCCAGATCGCGTTTGGAATTCCTATCCGCCCTGGAACGGTCGCTTCGACGCCGAGATGCTCAGTCTACGATAGGC
>CAYPOV010000446.1:0-2703 GCA_964412385.1 uncultured Geminicoccaceae bacterium | reverse complement strand
CGGTGCAGGCCTCCGGCGGCGAACCGTCCTGCGGCCGTTGCCACCGGAACGCGGACATGGCGCGCGCTTCCGGCAGGGGCAGCGGGGTCGTCCGCTCGACGATCAGGTTGGCGACCGAATCGTCGAGCTGATAAGGCTCTCTCCAGCGTTCCTCGCTGGTGACGATGACGCCATCGTCGTAACAGTCGATCACGAGATCCAGCGACCGTGCCGTGCTGATCACGGGACGGCCCGTGCGCGAATCGACAGCGAACTCCGTGCCTCCGATTTCGTGGAGGCGGCTCTTGCTGATCAGCAGGTCGTAGCGGCCGAGGTAGTAGAGCGCCTCCACCTCGCTTGTGGTGAGCACGATCGAGGCGTCGTGCAGCACGGGGTCGAGCGCGCGCGCGGCCGCCGCCCAGTCCGCCGGTCTCTGGATCGGCGGCAGGGTCACGCCGGCCAAGAGGGCGGCCGTCTTCACGAAAGCGGTGTTGGCGGCGATCAGGAACACCGCGACCGCGCCGATGATCGCCCAGCGCCCGGAGCGGGTAGGGCGCTCCATGCCAAGCTGGACCTGTGCGCGGTCGCTGATGTCGACCAGAAATCGCCAGCACGCGAGGAGCACGCTCTGCAGGGCGATCCCCCAGATCATGAAGAAGCAGGGCATCGCGTAGTACAGATAGCGGATGTCCTTCGGGCCGGCGAAGGATTGCAGGAGGAACGCGACGGCGAAGAGGCAGAGGCAAAAGAGCGCCGGCGCCGGTCGGAACGCAATCGCCACGAAGCTCGCGAGCGGGAAAAGGGGCCACAAGCTCGGATAGTGGAGGTTCAGATCCGCGTGGTAGAACCATATCTGACCGACCCGATCGCTCGCCCAAAGCGGCGCCGTACGGTACTGCTCGAGAAGGTGGGCGGCGAAATCCGTGCCGAGCACCACCACGGACCCGAGGACAGCCGCGACGGCAGCGCCGGCGATCGCAATTCGCTGGTGTCGCCTGGAAATCCCGGGCGAGCGGTGCAGGTGCCACGCAAGCGCGCCGACCGCCCAAAGCCCGATACCTGCCAGACCGATGAGCGTCGTCGCCTGGAAGTGGAAAGCCAGCCAGTAGCAGCCGGCGGCCGCCAGCGCGAGGAGCACCCGCGTGCGCACCTGGGACTCCGTGCGGATCACGAGCGCGTAGGTGGCGATGGCGCCGAGCCAGAACACCAGTGCATGCAGCGCATAGAAACGGGCGAACTGCGAAATCAGGATGGCATCCGGCCACAAGGCGAACAGGACGGCGGCGACCATGCCTGCGGCCCATCCGGCGACGCTTCGCAGCCACAGGAAAATAAGGAGCACCAGCGCGCTGCCCGCGATGACCGACGGCAGCCGCGCGACCTCGAGGCTCTCGCCGAACAGGCTGAAGGCCGCCGCGATCAGCAACGTGAACCAGGGCGCCCGCGTATACTCGCCCTCGGCGATGCGAAAGTCGCCGGTCTCCAGCCAGCTCCGGGCGGCCAGGACGTGGTAGAGCTCGTCGAACTGGGCCGGACTGTCCAGGTGAAGCGCACGCGGCACCACCGCCACGAGCGAAAGCAGGGCGATGCCGAGCCACAGGGTCTTGTCGCTCATTTCAGCGAGGCCTTGTCGGGGAGCCCGCCCGGTCTGCCCGCGCGGGCGCTCGTGTCGAGGCGTCGCGCGCTGGTCGTGATCAGCTGGCGCACGAAGACGTAGATCATCAGGTAGCAGCCCGCCTGCGTGCCGCTGAATACGGCGATCGCGGTCAGCGGCGGCCAGGCCAGCAGCGAACTCGCGCCGACGGTCGCCAGCAGGGCCGCGAGCCGCAGCGCATCCGCTGCCAGCTGGATGTCCTGGCGCTGGAACACCGCCAGGGTCTGCGAGGTCGGGCTCACCACGAACTGGGCGAGGTACATGACCACGAGGAACTGCGCGAAGCGGCCGGTCTCGCTCCATTCGGCGCCAAAGACCAGTGGAAACAGGCTGGGCGCGACGAGCGCTACCGCGCCCAGGCACGGCAGGCCGAGGAGCAGCAGGCGCCAGGTGATGCGCATGAACAGCGCATCCAGCGCCGCGTTGTCGCTGCGCGCAAGCTTTGGCGCTTCACTGAGATAGGCCTGAGCTACCGCCTCGCCGAGGAGTCGCATCGGCGCTTCCATCACGCGCTGCGCCAGGGCGAACCACCCGGCCACCTGCGGTCCGTAGACGGCAGCCAGCAGCAACGGCGGCAGGAGGCGCGAGGCGCCGTTCAGCAGCGCGGTGCCGCTGGCAAGCAGGGGAAACCGTCGGTACGCGACCGCCAGCCGCAGCATGGCGCGCAGCCGGACGCGGCGCAGGCTCCGGCGGTCCTCGCGCAGCCCTCGTGCCAGACCCGCGCTCACAGCCGACTGACCGAGCACCTGGCCAACGATCAGCCCGAGGGGGCCGGCGGCGATCAACCCGAGGCCGAGCTGCGCGCCCACCTGGCTCAGCGCCTGGCTGATTCTGGCCTGCATGATCCGGCCGAAGGTCTTCTTGCGCACCGCCCAGTGGCTGAGCGCCAGGAACAGTCCGACCAGAGTGACGCCGAACGGCAGCAGCCACAGGTACGGCCGTAGCGCCGGCGCGTCGATCCAGCCGACGAACGGCGCGCCGGCGATCCAGACGGCGCCCGCGGCCACCACGCCTGTGGCGACCGCGATGCCCGCGGCGAGCACCAGGAGGTTGGCGGCTTCGCCGTCGTC
>CAYPOV010000445.1:0-2708 GCA_964412385.1 uncultured Geminicoccaceae bacterium | reverse complement strand
GTATGCATCGTCGGTTTGGCTGATTGCGCCAATTACATGCCCGCACCCGTAGCATCAGGCAGCAGCTCGCGGGGAAGGACGCTGACGTGGGCCTCGCCCGCTAGTAACATCGATAGTTTTGTCGAGGCTTCGTCGACAAACC
The DNA here is from genome assembly GCA_964412385.1 of uncultured Geminicoccaceae bacterium. Lineage (GTDB taxonomy): Bacteria > Pseudomonadota > Alphaproteobacteria > Geminicoccales > Geminicoccaceae > JBGSYN01. The sequence goes on along the minus strand of CAYPOV010000445.1, from coordinate 2,566 downwards.
TTAACTCGAGTTCAGCGAAATCCGGCGTGTGGCCTGAATAGTGGTCCTCGACGCGCTCATAGAGCATGCGGCCGGGCTCGCGGGAAACAAACCGATAGGGACCTGTGCCGGCAAAGCGGCGGTCATAGCCCTCCAATCCTTCCTGGTCAAATTGAGATTTGCTGTAGATCTTCATGACTGACCGGCCGCCATGCAAAAACAGCTTTTCCACCCGCGGGCTATCATAAGTAAAGCGCACCGTGTAGGGATCCAGTGCTTCGACCGTCGCCCCTCTCAACTGCGCCACACCGGGCACCACCGCATCGTCGCCAGTGTGCAGCATATAGCTGTGAACAACATCGTCGGCGGTAAATTCGCCATAGTCGTAGTGGAACTGCACACCTTCGCGAAGCTTGAAGGTCCAGACTGTGTAATCCTCATTGTGCTCCCAAGAAACCGCCAGTCCGTCACCTGTAAGCTCTCCCGTCTCGGGATCGTGCTCCACAAGCCCTTGGAGTGATGGATCCATCGCGTGCCAACTCAGCGAAGACGCCCAAAAACGGTTGGATTCCGAACCGGGGCTGGTGAGTGCGGCAACAACACGATCGGTCTGCCCCTTCACAGACCCAGCCATTGTGCCAACGCCAATCATCAAGACAGCCGTTGCGCACAGGATGTTAGCCCAAACAGGATTGTGTGGATTCCTGGCTCGACGTCGATTGTCCATTCTAGCCTCCTCTGCGTTGACCGCAGAATATGTTCAACGTTGAGTGCCCAGGATGTACGGTCGAACAGGAGTTGTCCACCGGCATCTCCGGAACGAGATCATTTAAACGGCCTCATTGCCGACGATAGCCCTGATCGCGTGAAGAAATATTGGTTCATCATCTCGGATGGGCAGTGCACGAAGCAGAGCCATGGTGGCCAGGAACTTGATTGGAGTTTAACCAGTCTTGAATTTGCCGAACTGTTTCCCCTCAAAATCCGGGGACGTTCAACAAGCTGCTTGCTCGGCTCGATTGGGTTTCCCAAGATGGCGCTCTCGCGGGTCTTATGAATACTGTTCTCGATCGTTTGCGCAAAATACCTACCCGGCGAGACTGGCTGGAGCTTTTAGGATTTGCAGTCGTCTTTATCGGGTTGGCGCTTCCTTTCGGTCTTATCTTCGGCGTGATATCGTTTCAGGCCAATCCTAGCCTGGAACGGGTCGCTATTTTTACCTTCTATTCCATCTTCATTCCCGCTTTTGCGGAAGAGTTTGTGTTTCGCGGCCTGCTCCTGCCTGACAAGGAGCGGGGAATGGCTTGGGGCTCTGCAGTTGTGTCTGTGGCCGCCTACGTGGCCTGGCATCCGTTGGTAGCTTGGACCATCTTGCCTTCGGCACGAGCGCTCTACTTCGATCCGTTCTTCCTTGTCATTGTGGCGGGTCTCGGTTGCGTTCTGACAATCTCGGTTCTGCGATCACGCTCACTCTGGCCGGCCGTCACCTTTCACTGGCTTGTCGTTGTTAGCTGGAAGGCTGTCTTGGGTGGAGAGATTTTTCTGATCTGACCTCGCCAAGATCTATTTGATGGCCCGCTTTGCCGATGTTTCGTCTTCACGAAGCCGTGGGGTTTGTTCCATTGCGCCCCCCTTTTCTTTTGCTTGGCGCGCACAACGTTCCGGCACATAGCGACTCGTGATGGGACAGGAGCGGAAGTGCCGCTCCACGCACCTATTCTGGTTGATAGGAGAGATGGAAATGACTCAAGCAATGCAGACCCGGCGCACCCTTGTTCTCACCGGAATGGCCTCCGCTGGGGCAATGCTTGCACCCGGGGGCTTTGGCCTGATCCCGCCGGCTCGCGCACAGGGCCTCGCGCCAACGCCCTCGATGCGCGGTGGGTCCAACAACTACCGTCCGGGTGCTCCGATCGTCGAGAGGATCGGCGGTGGCGGTTTTTCGATGACGGGGACTGTGCGCCGCGCCGGTGACGGGGCCCCGCTCCAAGGCATTCGCATCCAGGTCTGGGCGCACACCACTGAGGGGCACGAACGTGACCCGCACAGCCACGGTGCAACCCTGACGGATGCCAATGGCGTCTTCTTCATGGATATGCCGCAGATCGTCCCCGCGTTCGGCCAGCCGCACAGCCATCTGGCCTATGACAGCGGCGATTTCGACACCGTTTTTCTCCGCCCCGTCATGCCGAGCGCCAGCGACACTAGCCTCAGCGCACACTTCGTGCTCCAGCCGGCCTAAACTTCGTGGTTTCAATGCGCGCGATCCTAATTTGGGTCGCGCTCGCGGCCGTGATCGCCGTGCCGATCACTATCGCCGCACTGAGCCCGCTGCTCGCCTGGCGTCAACCGGTCTACATCGTCGCTGGATTCGGCGGGGTGGTCGCGATGGCCCTTGTTCTCGTCCAACCTTTGCTGATCGGCGGCTATCTGCCGGGTCTGCCCAGGCCGCGTGGCCGACAGGTTCACAGATGGATCGGGAGTCTGCTAGTCGCGGCGGTGGTAATTCACGTCGCGGGACTGTGGGTCACAAGCCCGCCCGACGTCGTCGACGCGCTTTTGTTAGCGTACCCGACGCCGTTTTCCG
>CAYPOV010000444.1:0-2708 GCA_964412385.1 uncultured Geminicoccaceae bacterium | reverse complement strand
CAGCCCTGGACTTTTTACCGACCCCATTAGGAACACGAAAATCCTTTGCCAAGGCTTCGGCCCACGGCCTCGCAGCAGTCGAATTAAAACCCCACGACGAAAAAGCCGTCGGGGAAATTCAAAGATAGTACGATGCAGTTTTTGGAGGGGAACGCTGAGGTGAGTACCATCACGACCAAGCCGGGCAAGTTATTCCCGGACCGAAATGATCCAGACAACGAAGAGGCCATTAATCAAATCATCGATAAAGGCGGAGGCGTGACAACGACTCCGGAAAAAGAGAATTCCAAGACGCCCCAGAAAACAACCATTCGTTTACCCAAATCCGTCCTCGAACAAATCGATGCAGCGGCTTCTCGGCGTCCCTTCCGGATTCCCAGAAACCAGTGGATTTTGGAAGCCGTGCTCGAAAAACTCGACCGCGAAAAGGCGTCGGAGTGACGGCAAAGAGGTGGCATTATGCCGTTGGCGTGCCATCGATTTGCTGGCACGCCAACGGCGAGTTGCCATTTTTGCGACGGCCAGATGAGGTCGTGATCAATTTACTTTTCCGTTGAAGGAAGCAATTTCCGACAGGATAAAAGGTTTTTACGCATTCCCTCGCTCTGTTGGCGCGTCGGCGTTGCAGTTTTCCGTCAAATAATCAGGGACCGTGAGAAGGTGACTGGGCTAAAAAGGCCATTGACCGTCTGACAACGCCTCATCAAATTCTTGGAGCATCCAAGCGTTCCAACCTTCATACGGCCAACGTGCGTACGGCGGTTCGATTGACTCCACATGAACGTCCAGGAGAGGCGAAATTTCTTTCACCTCTTGAAGCCACCATTCGTTGTTATGGCTTGTGTGATACCAACCTTCTTCTGTTTGTTGCCACAACTGACTGCAATGGAAATGCAACATCTCATGGGCCAACACGCCCAATAGTTTGACATATCGACAACCTGGTTGGGTCCAGAGGGAAGAAAACACATCGATGACAGGGCGTTGCAAATCATCAACGTGGGACATTGCCCCACATCGCCCGTAGGGCATGACGCGGCAAAATTGAATTAATGGGTGGGGAATGCGCCGGTCGAAACAACGAGGGTTGAGCTGGTCATAGCACCAATAGGCAAATCGAGCCATTTCCCCCCAATAGGCTTCTCCAACGGCGCGGATGGCATCCGGCTGACAACGATGATAGGCGGCCCGTCGGGAACACGAAAACGCTGACCGAGTTGGTGTTTCGGTAGCCTGTGGCGGGAATGGTCGTTTGGTGCGGTCTTTTGGTTTCTTTTTCGCGTGGGCGTTCCCTTTCATTTTCTCGGAACGCCACTGGTTGCGGCATCGGGAGTGGAACTTGCGGAGTCTACCATATTTGTCGGGTAACACCTCTTGTTGGCAGACGGGGCATATTTGGTTTTCCACGGTAGCCTCCTCGGGTACCTTGCGCTATTGTTTATTGTGTAATTACACAATAAACAATAGCGCAAGGACCGCCAAGTTAAATCGTGAGTCTTCGTAGGTGTCATTTCTCCCTCAATTTGATTTCCGTTTCTTCTGCCTTATCAAGCGTCTGACTTTCTCGTTCGGGAGGCCTTTCCTCCACTCGCTCTTGGGTGAACTGCCACCGGAGTAAACCACCCAGCTTCGAAGAATTCCAGAGGACCGGCCAGGACAAGAAGCCGTTGCCGAAAATGCCATGGGCGTGCTCCCTCTCGCCCAAAAATGTGTAGGCAAGTTAATGGCAGGAACAAACGGACGATGATTTTAGTTTCGGGAGTAACCAAAGGCAGTTGCGGAAAAACGACTCCAAGGCTTGGTGATGGTCAAAATCCCCCCAAGACTTGCAGGCCATCGCGGAAATCCAGAAACTATACCGGTCCGTCTTTGGAGCCAGTACGGTCACGACCAAACCGGGGAGGTCATTCCTGGACCGAAATGATCCAGACAACGAAGAGGCCATTAATCAAATCATCGATAAAGGCGGAGGCGTGACAACGACTCCGGAAAAAGAGAATTCCAACACGCCCCAGAAAACAACCATTCGTTTACCCAAATCCGTCCTCGCACAAATCGATGCCGCGGCGTCTCGCCGTCCCCTTCGGATTCCCAGAAATCAATGGATCCTGGAAGCGGTCCTAGAAAAACTCGACCGCGAGAAGCCGTCAGAGTGACGGCAACGTGGTGGCCGAGTGCTCTCGCCGTGCCATCAAATCGGTGGCGTCGTGATGGCACGCTGCCACCAGTTCGCTGGCGAATGGACGTCACTGCCCCATTCTTCTTTTGCGTCAGTGGAAATTATTGCCGACAGGACACGTTTCTTTTTTTCTCGCCAAAGTGTTTCCCATCAGGTCGAAGTCCGTTCATCGGCTGAAAAAAAGTACTCCGTGAATGGGACCCGTGGCGAATGTCTAGAATTCGCCCTCACCGCACCATCCCGGACGAAAACTCGCTTCGTTTTCTCTCTTCGATATTTCTGCCTGCCTCCTTCCAGCAATTCAAAGTCCTTGCGCTTCGATTCATTTCGCGCTAAGGTTGTCGGATCACTTCAGCATTTTTCGCTGTTTGGAGGTTTTTCTCCTCCTTGATTTTCTGCCGGACGGTCCGGTGGAATTTTGTAAGTGGACACGCGGTAGCGGCAACTACCACGCGTCCTGGGCCCTGTCTGAATAGGAGACAGAGCAATGGCTATTGTGCGCAGTTTGCTGGCCATGGGAAATGGCAAA
>CAYPOV010000443.1:0-2721 GCA_964412385.1 uncultured Geminicoccaceae bacterium | reverse complement strand
CGGGATGGGTGGTTCGGTTCTCGCCGTCGGCGTCGCCACTGTTCGCACGCACCCTGCCGTGGCGCTGCAGGGCGGCCTCGGTGTCGCCGCTCCAGAACCGCGTGCCCGTCATGGCCAGGGCGCCGCCCTCGTCGCGCCCCGCGCGGGCCGCGATCTCCCACTCTGCCTCGGTGGGCAGCCGGTAGCCTCCGGACTGGTCGTCCCACCGCACCACGCCGGACTCGCCGCACCCGGGCAGGTCGTGCTTGCCGTCGATCGTGTACGCAGGGGTGAGGGAGGGGTCCTGCCGCTCGGCCTGCTCCACCAGGGTCCACAGGTTCGCGAAGCGCAGCGCGTCGCACCAACTCACGCGCTCGACGGGCCGCCGCGGGTCACCGGTGTACGATGACGGGTTGCCGGGCAGCCCCAGGTCGACAGGCTGGTCGAGCGCGCGCCCCTTGGCCAGCACCGCGGTCCACTGCCCCTGGGTCACCTCCGTGGCCATCATGAGGAACGGCGCGGGGGTGGGCACCTCGCGGAGCGTCTCGCCGGAGGCGCGGCCCTCCTCGTCCTCCGGCGATCCGATGCGGCAGGGCCCGGCGCAGAGCACGCTGGGGACCACTCGGGCGAACCCCACGTCGGCGAGGGCGGCGGACCACAGCGCGTCGCCCGCCTCGCTGCTGGGGTCGGCCACAGGCTTGGCGTCCTGCAAGGCCCCGGCCACCTCGTGCACCTTCTCGGCGTCGGCAGAGCCGTCGTTGTCGGGCGCGTCCGCGTCGCCGCGGTCTCCTGCCACGGGCTCCGGCTCGGGCTTGGGCTCACGTTCCGGCGCGGGCTCGGGCTCGGGCTCGGGCTTGGGCTCGGGCTCACGTACGGGCGTCACCGGATCCGTCGCCGGGCGCCGCTCCGGGACGGCCTCCTCTCCCGCGGCCTCCTCGCGCACCGGAGAGGGCGTCGGCGCGGCGAGCAGGCCCACAGGGCGCCACATCACCCGCGACTCGAAGGCGAGCATGTCGTCGATATAGGTGTCGACCGACGCGTCGCCCACCACGCCACGCATCGGCCTTCGTGGAAGCCCAAGACTGTCGCCATCGGCGTTGTCGAGCCCGCGGGCGCGCTCCTCGAAGGACGTGGGCGCCACGCCCGTGGCGCCCACGATGGCGAGCGCCAACAGGGTGAGCAGCACCGGCACCACCGCCTGCCGGAACCACGCCGCCAGCGCCAGCACCCCCAGCGCAGGCAGCGGCAGCTGGGTCAGCACCCCCCACCCCGCCAGCGCCGCGAACCCCCACCCCGAGCGAGCTCGCTGCCGGTGCACGTCGAGGATCTGCCGCGCCTCCCACACGTACGCGTGGGGATCCGTGTCGGTGCCGTCGGCGTCGACCTGGAGCTGCTGCACCAGCACGTAGGCGCGGGTCATCCCCCGACGCCACCGCCACGGCGGGCCGTGCACGTCCATGCGGGCCAGCGCGAGCTCCGTCTCGATCTCCGCCGCCGCCTCGTCGAGGGGCAGATCGGCGTCGATGAGCGGGGTCTCCGCGAACGCGGCCGGCGCCGGTGGGAGCGGCTGGCTCGGATCACGCCGCCACGCCCGCAGCGACCGCCGGGCGGCGCCGGACACGTCCTCGATCCGCTGGCGCACCTCGGCGGCGCGGGCGCGCGTCAGCGCCTGCCAGCGGGCCGCGAGCGGCGCCAGGGCGAGGGCCACCACGGTCGGCGGCGGGAGCGCCCCGGCCACCCCCATGAGCCAACCGTAGAGCGTGCCGGTGCGGGACGCGTGGCGCACCCGGGTGTCGACCCACACGTCGAGCGGGGTGTCGTCGAGGCGGGCCTGAAGCCCCGCGAGGGTGGCCAGGTGCACGAGCTGCCGCCGATCCAGGCCGCTCGCGAGCAGGGTGAGCGTGGCCCGCGCCTCGCAGGCGGCCACGTCGGCGAGTTCCTCGAGGGGCATCGCCCATGCGACGAGTCTGGCATGGTCGGCGGGGGGGAGCTGCCGGAGGCCGCTCGCCCAGTCGGCGGCCTGCGGGGGCCAGGCCAGGCCGAGCTCGGTGGTCAGCGCGCCGTAGACCTCGACCGGCGTGGCGGCGCGGGCCTCGAGGGCGCGCAGGAGCGGGCGCAGGGCCTCCTCGGGATGCGCCCGGTCGCGGTCCTGGCCGGCCAGCGCCTCGAGATCGGCGACCTGCGCCTCGAGCTCGCCGTACACCTGCTCGTGGTGGGCGGCCTCGACGAGGGAGTCGATGCGCTCCTCCCGGGACCCCCGCGGGGGCAGGAACGCGGCGAGCCCGAGCGCGTCGGCGAGGGTGTCGAGGGCCTCGGGGGGCTGGTGCATCAGCGCGCGGACCACGGCATGGCGGGCCCGCGCGACCTGGCGGAAGCGGGCCGCCAGGGTGGCGGGATCGAGGTCGGCCCCCACCCCTTGGAAGTCGGCGAGATCGCCGATGGGGAAGGCGGCGGTGACCTCGGCCCAGGTGACGCCGTCGAGGAGCCACGGCACGAGCACGAACTGGTCTTTGCGGGCCCGCTTGCGGAAGGTGAGCTGCTCGACCTCGGACCGACAGAACGGGCTGGTGAGGGCCTCGCGGCTCAGCAGCAGGAGCGCGCCGTCGCACCGGTCGAGCCAGGTGGCGAGGGTGTCGAGCCAGGCATCGCCGGCCTCGAGGCGCGCGTCGCGCAGGGGCTCGTGGCCAGCCTCGCGCAGCACGGGCTCGACCGCGGCCAGCCGGGCGAGGCTGCTGGCGGAGG
>CAYPOV010000442.1:0-2729 GCA_964412385.1 uncultured Geminicoccaceae bacterium | reverse complement strand
CAATATCCCGTTCATGGGCTTCGGATCGGCCGCCTTTAAGATGCTCGCTTACGGCACCGGGGATATACCGATTCAAACTATCGGCTCCGACCGTATTGCCTATCTCCACCTTTGGCCGAATGCGCGGCCCTGGCGGTACAGCAAACCAGAGCCGATGATCCGCTCAATTCCAGGTGTGGAGCGTGTCAGCGAGATGTTGGGAAGAGCACTTCGACAGGAAGCGCTGGTGGTCCAGCACCAACGCCGACATCCAGCGGTCGAGGAAAGCAGGGCAGCCGGCTATTACGCCGATGGCGCAATGATTGCAGCAGAATAGGGTCACTCATCATGGCACGTTCTCAAAGCCAACCTTTGCCGAAGACTATTCTCCTGGCCGCGGCAGCGTTGGTGGCATTCTCGGTGGTCGCCATCTTGACGGGGCGTATTGGCGAAGTCGGGACGGTTTCGTTGGCATCGAGCGAGCCACTTGTCCAGCGGGCCCTCAAGTTCGAGGATCGCTGGGATGGTGGAATCGATGTTATTGAAGAGCCTGAGGCTGAAGTGATCCATGTCATCGAGCCCGGCACTAACGGTTTTGTCCGGGGCGTGCTGCGCGGCTTCGCTCGGCATCGCAAACTCGAAGGAATGAGCCATGAGCCGCCCTTCGTGCTGACGGCTTGGACGGATGGGACGATGTCTTTAGAAGATCCCTTGACTGGCAGAAAAGTCCCTCTTGACGCTTTTGGCCCTACTAATGCAGAGGCGTTCGCACGACTTTTAAGAGCGGGCGAAGAAGCGACGTAGGGAAAGCATGGGTTGGTTATCTGGAGTTTTCGGTGAACGCCAAAGTGTCGAAGTGGATTGCACAGTCGAGGTCGAGAACCATTTCGACGCGCTCTTCACTCATGTCGATCTGCCGGACGAGGTAAAGGTGGAACCTGGCGATGAGGTGCAGGTGTTGGGCGATCCGATTGAGGTTCCTTATGGCGAAACCGCGGCGTTCAAGCGGCGCGCCAAGGTAATCAGGGCGCGACCCCAAGAAAGGTTATGGACCCGGTTGACGGGTGACTTGGAATTTATGGAACTTTTGGAATTCAGCTTTTCATCGAGTAACAAGCTCTGATGACGGGAGGATTAAGACCATGGCGACAGTAGCAGCAAAGCTGCCCAATGATTCGACGAAAAAGGCGCAGGAAGATACCATTCTTAGCCCGCGCTTTTACACGACCGATTTCGAGGCGATGGACCGGTTGGACGTGACGCCGATCCGTGCCGACTGGGATGAGCTGATCGCGGAGATGAAAAGCGATCCCAATAAAGGGCACTTCAACCGCGATGACGATTGGCGAGCCGATCTCGACAGCCTGCCGCCGGAGCTCAGGAAGGAATTTCTCGATTTTCTGGTAAGCTCGCTAACCGCCGAATTTTCAGGCTGCGTGCTCTATGCCGAGATCAAGAAGCGCGTCAAAAACCCTGATGTGAAACAACTTTTTCAATATATGAGCCGTGATGAATCGCGTCATGCGGGCTTCATCAACGATTCGCTCAAGGACTTTAATGTCGGGGTTGATCTGGGCTTTTTGACCAAGACCAAGAAATACACCTTCTTCAAGCCGAAGTTCATTTTCTACGCCACCTATCTTTCCGAAAAGATTGGCTACGCGCGTTACATCACGATCTACAGGCATCTCGAGCGCCATCCGGATAAACGCTTTCATCCGATCTTCAAATGGTTCGAGAAATGGTGCAACGACGAATTCCGCCACGGCGAGGCCTTCGCTCTCCTGATGCGGGCCAATCCTGATTATCTCTCCGGGCTCAACAAGTTCTGGGTGAGGTTCTTCCTGCTTGCCGTGTTCGCGACGATGTATGTGCGCGATCATGCGAGGCCGGCTTTCCATCAAGCGATCGGCATGGATCCGACGGAGTATGACTTCGAGGTCTTTCGCATTACCACAGAAATCTCCGGTCAAGTTTTTCCGCTCAAGCTCGATCTCGACAATCCGAGCTTCAAGGAAGGTCTCGAGCGGCTGCGTCGGATTTCCGGCAATCTTGAAGCTGCGAAAGCACAAGGCGGTATCGTCGGCGGTGTCAAAAAGCTCGGATACACGGCCGCGGCAGCTCTTGCCTTTGCCCGGCTTTATCTGGTTCGTCCCAAGGAGAACGCGCTGCCTGAGAAAATCCGCCTGGCGCCGGCCTACTGAGCCTCGCCAATGGCTTTCGCACTGCCAATTCTGTTCACGCTCTTTGCCTGGTGGTTCAGCACCGGGGTGGTCTTTTGGTTGATCAAGCGGCCAAAATCCTACGCGTGGACAGTTCTCGGCACGACCGTGGCCGCGGCGATTGCCTTTTGGCTGTTAGTGGTGATCCGGGAAGAGCGCAGTGCGTCAGCTGCCTATATGGCTTTCACTTCGGCACTCATTATCTGGGCGTGGCTCGAGACGCTGTTCTTGACGGGGTATGTGACCGGCGTTGTCCGTCAAAACGACCGCAAACCAAGCAATCGTTGGACTCGCGTCGGCGGCGCGGTGTTGGCCGTCATCTACCACGAAGTGTCCCTGATCATCGGCGGAATTGCGGTTCTGGCGGTAGTTTGGAACGGTAGCAATCTCCTAGGATTCTGGGTATTTTTGGCGCTTTGGCTGCTTCGTGTGAGTGCCAAACTCAATATCTTTCTCTGTGTGCCGAATTTCACGGATGATTTGCTTCCCGGTCATCTCGGTCATTTGCGGCAACATTTCCGCAAGGGA
>CAYPOV010000441.1:0-2737 GCA_964412385.1 uncultured Geminicoccaceae bacterium | reverse complement strand
CTCGACGCAACCTGGAGGTTCGAACGGTTCTCGGATTTGGCGATGGAGCTCAGCGCCGGTTTAATCAGGGGGTTCCTTGAGCGTGTCGTTGAGGTTCAGCCGCACTGCTTCTTCCGTCTAGTGGCCGTGTTTGCTGCACCTACTCTGAGCCGATCCTTGGTCACTGGGTCGATTTCACGAATGGTCAGTCTGACCATTGCTTCCACAGCTAATCGGCAAGAATGGTCATCGTGAGGCCGCTGGGTTCTTCGCACCAATCAAATCCAACCGTGGGATGAGCGCGAGGGGGACTTCGTAAGTCCACTCTCGCAACAAACCAAGAAAACAGCCAACAGCTTCAACAGGTAACGTCTTTACCCTCCGAGCCGAAGGCGTCGAGACGGATTTTCTCGTCTGTTGTTTGGGCGTTTTCGGGGACGAAGTGAAACTGCACGGCCCAGCGCATGTCGTCGGTTCGGTTTGCCGGCGTACCATGGGGCAGCTTGGCGTCGAAGATCAGAATATCGCCTGCTTGCATCGGCACGGCGGTTTGTTCGGCTCTTGGGACCTCGCTGTCGCAGATCTGCCAATCGCGGCGCATGAAGTGGAGTTGCGGTCCTTGGCGATGGGCGCCGGCAAGAAGATGCATGCAGCCGTTCTCGGGTGTTACCTCCTCGAAGGGAATCCAAACACCGACAATCTTGGTGGTGAGCGGAAAGTTGAAATAGGCGTGGTCTTGATGCCAGGGCTTTTCGCGGCCCCCTGGCGGCTTGACCAGCGCCATGTCCTGGTAGATGCGGTGCGGTCCGCCGGTCAGGATCTCGATCAAACGGACCAGCGGCGGTTTTTCTGCAAGAGCGCGCAGCGGTGAATGGCTTTCAACGAAACCCATGAACTTGCGGACATGGCGGGCACGCAGGGCCGGGTCGACCTCCGGGAGAGCGTTCGAGGTTTCTCCGAGCGAGAAGCTTATGCCCTTCTGGGCACTGGAACTAGGCTCGAACGAGCCTTTCAGATCCATGTGCTGGCGGAGAAGGCCTTCATAGAAGACGGCTTGGCATTGGGGATCGTTAGAAAGCGCCATCGCCTCAAGTTCGGCACGGGCTGCCTCGACTTCGGCAGGGCTGTAGGCATTCTTGATCAAGAGATAACCTTCTGCCGCGTATGCCTCGAAGGCAGCTTCGTCCAAGGCATCGAAACCATCGATGGATTGGGCCTCGAGGCTTCCCTCGTAGAGCTTCGGATCGTAAGGCTCGGCCAGCCTCTCAAAAACAACCTCGGTCATGCTCACCTCCCGGTATTCTTTACAAGTGTTGGCATGGTTCGCTGCGAAACGCCAAGAATATCAAACTAATTCACGCTGGATCTCTTGGTTGCCGCTCAGATGAACAGGGCCTTGTGCGGCGGTCCGTACGCCGAGTGCTCGAAGCACCGGCGCCATGCCCCAATATTCGACGTAAGAACTGTTGAGATCGGGTTGGGCCAGGACGTCGAGCAGACTGTCGAATTCCGGATGGTCCGGGCGTCCGATATCGTGGCCTGCAAACTCTTCGGGTGTGAATGTCCCCCAATTGCGGATCATCTGACATTTCACACCATCGAAACCATGGCTCTTGGCGATGGCGACGATCTCCGGAAGTTCGCGGTAGTTGGCGGCTTGGAGCACAACATCGAGACGCACCCGCTCGACCGCATCGCGGGCGCGAAGCTCGGCGATAAAATCGAGATTGCTCAAGAGACGTTCGAGCACACCGCCGCGGCGCAGTTCGGCATAGGTTTTGGGCTTCGCGGCGTCGATGGAGACCAGGATGCTGCGCACTAAGCCCTCGAGACCCAGTTCGATCCAGGCATCACGGTCGAGGAGAAGACCGTTGGTTTGCAGATCGATCCAAAGTTTTGGGAACTGCGTCCGATCGACGGCTTTCAAGATGTAGCGGAAATGGGCACTGCCGAATGGATCGCCGCTTGCCGTCACGCGCAGGCTGCGGGCATCTTTGCAAAGCGGTAGCAAGACCTTGTCGGCGATTGTATTGAGCCGCTCCACTTCGGCTTTCTTGGCAACGATCAATTGGCTACGGCAGGAGGGACAAGAGAGGTTGCAAGAGCGGTCGTGGGCCAAGACGATGCGTTGCGGTCCTCTTGGTACGGCTGTTGTGCACTCGTCGATATAGCGGCGATGTTCCTTGTGGGTGACGGCGGACTTTTCGGGAAGCTTGTTGCCCGAGAGATGCGGGCAATGCATGACCGAACAATAGCGGTAGCTGCCGTCATGGATGGTTTGACGGATCTCTTGCGCGGCCTTCGAATTCCAGATTTCATCGGCCGATTGCTTGTTGATGTTGCCGATCGGCACCGGCAGCCAGGCAGGGCAACAAAAATAGACATCCCCGCGGGCACTCGTCTCGATGCCTTCGAAGGGAGCCCTGCAGAACCGACTGTCGAGGTATGACTCCTCGCCCTGCCTCTCGCTGGTTCGGCTCATCAGGCGCTGTGCCAAGAGATCATGCGATTCGAGACTCGCTGCGTGTTTGGCAAAGCGATGCGCCGCCTCGGTTTCGCCGGCATCCTCAGCGTGGAGGGCGGAAAGCAGCCAGACGATTCGGGCACGCGGACGCTCGGGACGCGCCCATGCCAGGAATTCGCTGGGCGGTGGCGGAAGAGTTTTGAGAAGATCGCGGCAGAGATGTTCGGGCTCGATATAGCCGGCATCGCCAGCCGTCAGGCGGATCAGGCGATTGAGCTTTTTTTGCGACTCGAG
>CAYPOV010000440.1:0-2738 GCA_964412385.1 uncultured Geminicoccaceae bacterium | reverse complement strand
GAGCGCAAGGCGGCTCTGGAGGCCAAGAGAGCCGAGCGTGCTGGCGAAAACGAGGCCAGCCGCGTGGCGTGAGGCGCGGATTGCGTGTTCGCCTTCAGTTTCGTTGGTTCGCGGCGATGTAGAGACGTGTTGATTGCTCGGCGATAGCGGCAAGATAGCTGTCGGCGTGGGCGATGGCTTGATCGAGGCTGATTGGGCCGGGACAGAGCGAAAAGACGGCATTGACGCCGATCGCGTGGAGGTTTTCGGTTCTTTCACCGATCCCGCCTGCCAGGGCGACGCAGGGAATTCCTTGTGCCTTGGCGAGACGGGCAACGCCGGCGGGAGCTTTGCCATGTGCTGTTTGGAAATCGATGACGCCCTCGGCGGTGATCGCGAGGTCGGCGCCTTCGAGTTTGGCTTCGAGACCAACGAGATCGAGGACGAGGTCAACGCCAGGGCGAAGCTCGGCTCCCAGGATCGCTTTGAGGCCGGCACCAAGGCCGCCTGCGGCACCGGCACCGGGCAAGTCACGGACGTCCTGGCCGAGATCGCGGGCGAGGACATCGGCGAAATTGGCAAGGCCGGCGTCGAGCTGTTCGATCATCTCCGGGGTGCCACCTTTTTGCGGGCCGTAGACTGCGGCCGCGCCATCGGGCCCGCACAAGATGTTGTCGACATCGCAGACGGCTTCGATGGTCTTGTTGCGGAGTCGAGGATCGAGATTGCTCACATCGATGGTTCGGACATTCTGGAGATTGGCGCCGATGGGCTCAAGGGAGTTGCCGGTTTGATCGAGAAAGCGCGCACCCAGGGCGTGGGCGACGCCCATACCGCCGTCATTGGTGGCCGAACCACCGATGCCGATACCGATGCGGTCGACATCAAGATCGAGGGCGGCCTTGATGAGTTCCCCTGTGCCGAGGCTGGTGGTGGCAAGGGGGTTGCGCTCATTGTCCTTGAGCAGGGCGAGGCCACTGGCGAGGGCCATTTCCACGGCGGCAAAGCGCATGGCGGCGACATGGCCGAATCGCGACGCAATCGGTCGTTGACGTGGATCGGCGACCGTTAGTTCATGGATTTCGCCATCGAGGGCCTCGATCGCCACGTCCAGGAGGCCGTCACCGCCATCCGCGACGGGGACCTTGACGATTTCGGCGTCGGGGTAGGCGCGTATTACGCCCGTGGCGATGGCCGATGCCGCCTCGCTTCCGCTAAGGCTGCCCTTCAGAGCGTTGGGGGCGATCACGATTTTCATGCCGTTCTCCCGAGCGGTTCATTGATCCGTGGCAAGGATGTGCCCCGGAGTTTGCAGCTGTGGCAAGGACAACGCAGGCGAAGCGGTCTTTCTGAGCCCGCCTTCTCTCATTGGCGTGTCGGCTCGGTTCAGAGCGAGAGGAGATGAAGCTGAGCGGCGGGCGAAACGTGAACCTACCGACAGAGATGTGAAATAGTGGTGACCTTGCATCAGAGGTACCCTTTGAGAAATGCCAGCAGGGCGCGGCGGTGCCCCGGCGTCTCTTCATGACCGGCATGGTCTTCGACCTTTATCTGCCAGGCATTGAGGCGGTTCTCTTTCTCATAAGTGGCGGTCATCGCCATGTTGATGACATTTTGCGAAGGTTGCGGTGTTAGTGGATCGAGCGCGCCGGCACAGACGAGATGGGCGCGCGGTGCGACGAGCCTGCAAAGCTCGAGGCTGCTCGCAATGTCGAGCCAGCCGGGCACCATCAGATAGGGAGCATGACGGTCATGATCTCCCGTGGCGATGAGACCCGAGATCTCTGCGAGACAACAAAGCTCGACACAGACCTTGATGCGCTCGTCGAGTGCCGTGAGCCATAGGGATTTGGTGGCGCCCATGGAGAGCCCAATCGTAGCAATCCGCTCGCGATCGACCGTTTCGAGAAGCATCGCCGAATCAAGCACACGCAGCGCATCATCGATCATCAGCCCCCAAGGACTGCGCCCCCGCCAAAGCGCCGATTTGGTCCAGGCCGTCTCAACCATCGAGCGTCTCGCGCCAAAGCCGCGCGCATCCCAAGATACAACAGTGTAACCCGATTGAGCGAGCGCAATCCCAAGTGGCGGTGCTTGCAGCGTCGCCCGTCCACCGATGATCTCACTCTTGCCGACCTCGTAGCGGTGGCCATGAGCGTGGGCATAAAGAACCAGCGGGCGCACCACCTTGTCATCGGGACTCAGCGACCAAACCGGGATCGGGCCGTCGGGTGAGTTCGCTGAGTAGGCCACAAGGCGAAGCGCCGAAAAGCCAGGCAAAACCTGCGACCAAAGCTCCAGCATCGGCTCGGCCCGACCACGATCGCCCAGTCCAAGGCAGGATTTGATGGAATCGATCATTTTCAACACCGCCCCTCTCGGTTAGGGCCCATCAGGCAAGATTGACGATGGCAGCAACGACACCAAACGATGCAAGCTTGGCTCCGCACCTTCGACCATGCAACAGGCGCCGCGGCGAAAGCCCTCGCCCTAACCGGCGGCCTCGTCTTGATCGCCTTGGCCGTCATGGTGCTCTTGAGCATCCTTGGCGGCCTATTGGGCGCACGAGGCCTCGGCATTTCTGCGTTCGGACCAATCTCCGGCCAAGTCGAACTGGTCGAAATGGGCTGCGCCTTTGCCGTGACAACCTTTCTTCCTTGGTGCCACCGCATGCGCCGCCACATCGGCGTCGATCTCATCCTCCGCGACGAAACCAGGCGCTCTGGACGGATCGCACGCCTCGTCAGCGACGCCCTGAT
>CAYPOV010000439.1:0-2777 GCA_964412385.1 uncultured Geminicoccaceae bacterium | reverse complement strand
CGCAGAACTTGCACATGGCCACATGGCCACAAGCCAGGCAGTGGACGTGTGTGGAAAATCCCCGGCGATTGAGCAGCAGAATGACCTGCCCCCCCTCATTCAAATGGCGGTGTATGGCCTGTTCCAGGGCCGGACTAATTCCCTGAAACGGACCGCCCCGAGGCAATTCATGCCGAAGATCGAGCAGTGTTACCTTGGGTAGGGGCCGATCCATCACCCGGCTTGGCAAAGTCAGCAAGGAATATTGCCCGCGTTGAGCATTGTTCCAACTTTCCAGAGACGGCGTTGCGGAACCCAGGATGATGGGAATATTCTCCAACCGAGCTCGCATCACCGCCACATCGCGGGCATGATAACGAGGTGTGGACTCTTGTTTGAAGGTTGTTTCGTGTTCCTCATCGATGACAATAAGTCCCAAATTTTGCGTGGGAGCAAAAACCGCACTGCGGGCTCCCACAATTACCTGAACCTGACCGGTCGCAATTTGCCGCCAGTAGGCTCCTCGTTCGGCATCGCGCAAATGACTGTGCAAGACAGCTACTTTTCCGCATCGCCCCTGAAAGCGCTGAATGGTTTGCGGTGTCAGGCTAATTTCCGGAACCAACACAATGGCTTGTTTCCCTTGCCGCAAAACCTGTTCAATCGCTCGCAAATATAGTTCGGTTTTCCCGCTGCCCGTTACGCCATGAAGCAGGCAGGTATGGAACCCCCCTTCTTCCAATACAAGTTGGATTTTCTGGCAAACAATTTGTTGATCGGAATTGAGCAGAATTTCCCCTGCCAAATCAGAAGATTTGTTGGAATCCTCTGGATTCTTCGACGAAATGCCTCTTTCCATTCGTTGATGACTTTTCCGAACAAAACCCTTTTCGACCAGAGCATTGAGAATGGTCGGTCCGCACTGAGCCAATTTGCCAAGTTTTTTCATCTCCAACGATTGATTCTGTTCGCGCAATGTTTCCAGGGCGTTCTTCTGCTTGGGAGTCAGCTTGGGCAAGGGGTCCGGCAACTCGTTTTCCGGAACAGCTTCCAGGAAAAGAACGGTATGCGTTCCCGCCTTGGTTTTGGCTCCGGCAGGAACCACGGCATTGAGCACCTGTCCCCATCCACACAGATAATAGTCTGCCATCCAACGGGTCAAACGGAGCAAATTCTCTGTGAACAAGGACTCTTCATCAATGACCTTCAGCAAATCCTTCACCGGACGATCCGGCGCCGTTTCCGTCAAACCGACACAAAAGCCCACGGTCGTTCGATCCCCCTTGCCAAAAGGGGTTTGCACCCGTTTGCCAATGGCAATGGCTTCTTGCAAGGCTTCCGGCACTCGGTAGGTATACGCTTGATCTAGTGGACGGTCGAACACAATCTCGGCAAATAATCCCTCTTGAGAAAGAGGAATTGTGGGAGGGGTAAATAGTTCCGGTTGTGTTGTTTGAGATATTTTCATGGCTTTGTTGGATCAGACAGGGAAATTTTCACTTCTTATCATAAGGGTAACGTAAAAGGGATTTTTTTGCGATGTTGGCAGGAAGGATACGATTTTGGATTGGGTTCAACGATTGGACGCAGAAGATCGGTGACACCAACCTGATCAATTGCGATCTCCCGATAATCGTGACGAAAGCTAATCTCGGACCGTGGGATGGAACCGAAGTCCAACCACTGACAGTAGGCAAGTTGCACTTGCTGCCAGCACAATTGCGCTTTCGGGACTGATTTTCGTACCGTAGACAGCAATGCGGGGAATAGTAGTAAGCACAATGGAGAGTAGGGTTGTTAAGAGGATGCGCAGTGGCATCTGAGATACGTAATGCCTTGCGGTGGCAGGAGGTAGAGTTAGCAAAGCCAATACCAGAATGAGTCCTACAACACGCATTAGACAGATTACTGTCAGACCAACTAATGCAAGCAGTACAATGTTAGCTGAAAGCGCTTCTATTCATTGTATTTTCACTTGTTTATTATCGAGGCAAAGTGCCAATAAATGTTTTTGAAATACAATCAAAACACCATGGATCCCACCAAATTCCTAATTATATATATATAGACAGGTATAAAAGTCATATTGCTGAATATTCAACTCATTAATTAGTTTTATAACCAGATAATGTACTTAATTAGCAATATCAATATGGCAATTTATGTAGACGAATCTGCCGCAATCCGTGCGCCCGCAGCAGCCCAGGCAGAACACCAGTTGGGCCGAGGCCCGCCGCCTCGTCGTCAGTTGCACCGGGACACTTCTTCCGCAGGGGCGGCTTGCTGCCGTTGGTCGGCCTTGGTCGCTATCGGCGCGGGGTTGAGCCTTTGCCACAGCGACCGCCCCGCGTAGGCGGCCACGAACGCGGCGGTGCTGCACAGCACGATGGCCGCACCCGACGACGTGTCGGCGGCGTAGGACAGCGTCAGCCCTGCGACCGAGCAGCCCGCCGCCAGCGCTGCCCCGAGCAGCATCCGCCACGGCATGCGGTCGGACAGGAGCGCCGCCGTCGCCGCCGGCGTGATCAACAGGGCGTTGGTCAGGATGACGCCGACCGTCTGGATACCGGTGACCACGGCCAGGGCGAGCAGCCCCAACAGCAGGAATCGCACCAAGTCGGTGCGCAGACCGATGACCTCCGCGTGCGTCGGGTCGAACGCGGTCAGTTCCAACTCCTTGTGGAACAGCGCCAGGGCCAGCAGCACGAGGCCGGCCACGCCGCCGATGAACCACAGGTCTTCGGTCGTCACGCCCAGGACGTTGCCGAAGAGCATGTGCGTCAGGTCGCGGTAGGAGC
>CAYPOV010000438.1:0-2812 GCA_964412385.1 uncultured Geminicoccaceae bacterium | reverse complement strand
CAAACGCGGACCGCCGGGTTATCGCTAGCGACATCGTTGCCCCTCTGGCGGAGCCAACTTCCCGCGGGGAGAGCGGGAGAGGGGATTTCGCAAATTCCCTCTCGCAATCATAGCTTGATTGACCGTTAGTCGGCAGCACCTTCATCGGCCATCGCAGCAGCTGCGGCCGCAGCACCGCCTTGGCGGCCTCCGACATTGCCATCGGCATCAACGATGACACGGCGGGTGGCGAATTCGATATCGTTTTCGGCGAAGGCTCTCTTGATCCGGGTATAGGCTTCGCGGCGGATGACGAATTGGTCGCCGGGCTTGCACATGAATTTGACGCCGATGACGAAGCCGCTGTCGTCGACTTGGGTAACGCCTTGCGATTTCACGGGGGCGATGAATTGTGGGCCGAGTTCCGGATCGGCTTCCAAATCCTGGCCGACTTTCTTGATGGTTTTTCGGACCTTGTCGAGGTCGGTGTCGAAGGGTACGCGTAGCATGAATTTAATCTTCACCCAGTCGCGGCTGTGGTTCTGGATGACGCCCATCTCACCGAAGGGGACGGTGAACAGGGGCCCGCGATGGTGGCGGAGCTGCACAGAACGCAACGAGATTTTCTCGACAACACCTTTGCCGGCACCTGTCTCGATGTACTCGCCTTTGCGGAATGCGTCCTCGACGAGATAAAAAACGCCGGTGATTACGTCTTTAACCAGGGTTTGAGCGCCGAATCCGAGGGCGAGGCCGAGCACGCCGGCTCCTGCCAAAAGGGGTGCGATGTTGACGCCCATGGCGGAAAGGGCGGTCATGGTGCCCAAGACGATGATGGCGACCATCATGAAGGTCCGCAGCAGAGGAATGATGGTGCCGATGCGGGAGCCTTGCTTGCCCATGCCCTCTTCGGCCTCGCCCTCGTCATCGTCGCTGGGCGCGAAGCGGTCCAGCATGGTGCGGGCGCCGATCCAAAGCGCATAGGCGACCAGGCCCACAAGGCTCGCTTGAAACAGGGCTGAGACGATTTGGGTGAGTGGTCGGCCTTCGACGGGCGAGAAAGGATGGAGACCCCAGGCATCGAAGACGAAGGCGATGCCGAGAATCAGGATGGCGCCTTGTCCCAATGTCAGGACGGCTTGTTGAAGCGCCTGCCGCCGCGGTGCGGTGTCATCGTCGCCGTCACTGATCATGTCGCGGACAGCACTACCATAGCCGCCGATGAAGAACGGCAAGAGGACGAGGATGCCGGCGGAGCCGATTGTTCCCGTGGAAACGGCAGCTTCTGTGCTGATCAGCTCGTAAATGCTGGTGCTCAAGAAGGAGACGACCATGGCGAAGATGAAAATGACGTGCCAGCTCGCAGCGAATGCACGAACCACAAGGCTTGGTTCTTCGCCCTTGAGGGTGAAGCTGTTGGTAATCAGTTTGGCGACAATCTTGCGGAGCAGCAGGAACACCGTCACGCGGAAGACGAGATTGACCACGGCAATGATGATGCTCAGGAGATCGGTGTCGTCTCCCGAGGCGACGGCTTTGGCGAGGATATCGCGCGCAGCGCCAAGCACGACGCCGACAAGGATCGCCACCGCAACGAGATCGAACAGGCGCCGGGCTTCGTTTGTCGGCATCGGCACCAGTCGCAGGGGCTCTTGATCGGGGGCGAAGATGTAGCGGCCGATGAGGAGCCAGATCCGGTATTGCAGGACGGCGACAATGACGATGCCGAGGGTGGTACGCGCGGCCGGGTTGGCAGGAACGATCAGCCATCCCAAGAGAGCCGAGACAGCGGCGAGGATCACGAGGCCGATCAGCGCGATGCCGCGGTGGCGCGATGCCGCGATGAGCCTCTCGATGAACCGCGCGTGGAGAGGAGGATGGGCGGGCTCGCGCGATGCCAGCGCCCGAGCGAAACCCCGCTCGGCGAGCCACCCCGCGGCAACACAAAGGGCGATTGCGGCGAATGCCCAAAGCGAAGCGAGGCCACCGCTTCCCGAAAGATCGTGCCACCAGACGCCGATCCAATGGGGGAGGTTGGCAATGCCTGCGACGGCCGCATCGAGCCGTTCCGAAAGATTGACGACAGCGCCGCTCGGCGCCGGCGTCATCGGTTCGCTGGCCTGGTCGAGCGAAATCTCGGCACCTGTGCCTTTGAGTGTTTCGATGACCTTCTCGGTCGTTTCCGGATCGAGGCTCGAGGGCAGCGTGATCGTGATCGGGTCGTCGCTTTGAGCAAGCGACGGCGTTATCGCCACCAAGGCGAACAACAGCGCGAACGCTGCGGTGACCCAAATGCGGGTGCACATCATCTCTCGTCCTCTCTTCCGGTCCAGCCGTTTAGCCGCGCTGGGTATTGGTCTTGTCAATCGGGAAGATCGGGCGGCGCAGTCTCGTATAGGGAAGATCTTCCAGCCAATTGGTGCACGGCCCCGGTGTGTCGACCACGATTTCGAGGCCGGCAATGGGATCGTAGGCACGCTTATGGCCCACCGCCGCCTTCACCCCGATGATGCGGCAATCCTTAGGCTCGATGCCTTGGCTGCGCAACTGGCCGAGATCGAATGGCGGGGTTTTCCGGCTGGTGAGGAGTATTGTGATGCCTCCATGCCGCACGGTGCAACAGGGACCCATATCGATATGGATGCCGGCCATCGATGCGAGATGACTGTTCTTGTCTTCGAGTTCGAAGAGGCCATCGCTTCGCCCCATCACGGTCACCTCGAGGCCGACGGGGCCATCGTCGAAGGGATTGGCCTTGCCACCCATGGATACCGCCTAGGTGCCGCCGATGGGCGTGTCGCCGAGTATGCTGACCGCATCCGGATCGTTGATG
>CAYPOV010000437.1:0-2838 GCA_964412385.1 uncultured Geminicoccaceae bacterium | reverse complement strand
ACCGGCCGCGAGCATATCATGGCTCTCGATCACATGCTCCGCGACATGGCTGAGGACGGTTTTAGGCCGCGATCAAAGCCGCGCCAGCCAGTCTACGAGCCCTCCCTGGCGTCACTCTTCAGCGCGCAATCGCTGCGCCAGGAGAATGCCTATCTGATCATCGGCGAGCGCTGCAACGCCAATGGCTCCAAGAAGTTCCGGCGCCTCCAGGAAGAAGGCAATTGGGACGGCTGCGTTGCCATAGGCCGCGAACAGGTCAAGGAAGGATCCCACACACTCGACGTTTGCACCGCCTTTGTCGGCCGCGACGAAGTGGCTGACATGACGGAAGTCATCACCCGCATGCGCGGCCAAGTCGATGCGCCCATCGTCTTCGATAGCACCGAGCTTCCGGTGCTGGACAAGGCGCTCTCACTCTATGCCGGCAAGGGTATCATCAATTCGATCAATTTTGAGGATGGCGAGGAACCGCCGGCCGATCGGCTGAGGCTTGCCCGCAAATTCGGCGCTGCCGTGATTGCGCTTACCATCGATGAAGAGGGCATGGCCAAAACGGCCGAGGAAAAAGTTCGCATCGCCGGCCGGCTGGTCGATTTCGCCTGCAACCGCTTCGGCCTGCCGCAGTCGGATCTCTTGATCGATCCGCTCACCTTCACGATCTGCACCGGCAATGAAGACGACCGCAAGCTCGGCCTTTGGACGCTCGATGCGATCGAGGCGATCTCTAAGGAATTCCCGGATATCCAGATCATTCTGGGCCTTTCCAACATCTCCTTCGGTCTCAATCCGCCTGCCCGCCATGTGCTCAACTCGGTGATGCTCGATCATGCCATCAAGCGCGGGCTGACTGGTGCCATTGTCCACAGTTCCAAGATCATGCCGCTCCACAAGATCCCGGAAGAGGAGGTCAAGGCGGCGGAAGATCTGATCTATGACCGGCGTGCCGAGGGATATGATCCGCTGCAAGCCTTTATCGGCCTGTTTGCCGACCGCAAGGCCGAAGCCGCGGTCGAGAAGACGCGGCCCGCCGATGTCGGCGAGCGGCTCGAGCAGCGTATCGTCGACGGCGACAAGCTCGGGCTCGAGGAGGATCTCGACGAAGCGTTGGAGAAAATTCCGCCACTCGATGTCATTAACATCCATTTGCTCGCCGGCATGAAGGTCGTCGGTGAGCTGTTCGGGGCGGGGAAAATGCAGCTTCCCTTCGTGCTGCAATCGGCCGAGACCATGAAAAAAGCCGTGGCCCACCTCGAACCGCATATGGAAAAAGTCGAGGGTCAGGCCAAGGGCAAGATCGTGCTCGCCACCGTCAAGGGCGATGTCCACGATATCGGCAAGAACCTGGTCGACATCATCCTCACCAATAACGGCTATGAGGTCGTCAATCTCGGCATCAAGCAGCCGTTGAACAATATCCTAGCGGCGGCCAACGAACACAACGCCCATGCCATCGGCATGTCGGGGCTTCTCGTCAAATCGACCGTGATCATGCGCGAGAATCTCGAGGAGATGGGCCGGCAAGGCGTCAAGGTTCCGGTCCTCTTGGGCGGAGCTGCCCTCACCCGGGATTATGTCGAAAGCGACTGCTACAAGGCCTATAGCGAAGGGCCCGTCGCCTATGCGCGCGATGCCTTTGACGGGCTCAAGCTCATGGACCACGTCGTCAAGGGCGAGTTTGAAACCTATGTCCAGGGCCGGTCCGGCGAAGCCAAGGCCAAGCCCAAGCGGCGGGCGCAAAAACGTGCGCTCGAAGCCGCCAATGGCGAGGCCTCGGCGTTGCTCCGCCCGGTCGATGTCGAAGAAATCCGCATCCGCCGCCAAGAGCTCCATAACGGCATCGCCGTGCCGGCAGCGCCCTTTCTGGGTGCCAAAATCTTCGAGCAGATTCCGGTTCGGGCACTCATCCCCTACCTCAATGAGAACATGCTCTATCAATTCCATTGGGGTTACAAAAAGGAAGGCCGCCGCCTCGAAGAATTCCTGCGCTGGGCGCAGAAGGAACTCAGGCCTATTCTCGCCGATCTCGTCGCCGAGACCGAGCGCGAGCAGGTGTTCGAGCCCAAGGCGGCCTATGGCTATTGGAAGGCTGCCGGTGACGGCAATGATATCGTGATTTTCGATGAAGATGGCGAGACCGAGCTCACGCGCTTCAAGCTGCCGCGCCAGCAGAAGGAAGGTGGCCTTTGCGTTGCCGATTTCCTCAAAGACATCAATGAAGAGGAACGCGACGTTATCGGCCTTCAGGTGGTCACCGTCGGTCAGCGCGCCTCCGATGTCGCGCGCGACTGGTTCGCCGGTGACCGCTATCAGGATTATGTTCGCCTGCATGGCCTTGGTGTTGAGCTTGCCGAGGCGGCAGCCGAATATGTCCATGGCCGCATCCGCGCCGAGCTCGGCTTCGGCCACGAAGATGCCCGCACTATGGCCGATCTCCTCAAACAAGGCTATCGCGGCTCGCGCTACAGCTTCGGCTACCCGGCCTGCCCCAACATGGCCGACCAGCACCTGCTCCTCGACCTGCTCGCCGCCGCGCGCATCGGCCTCGAGATGAGCGAGGGCGACCAGCTCCACCCCGAGCAGTCGACCAGCGCCATCGTGCTCCATCACCCGCAGGCGCGGTACTTCAACGTGTGATGGACGACGTCTCGTTGGCGAAGGTACGCTATGAGACGGCAGCGCGTAGTGACGGAAGGCGCC
This sequence comes from uncultured Geminicoccaceae bacterium, assembly GCA_964412385.1. Classification (GTDB taxonomy): domain Bacteria; phylum Pseudomonadota; class Alphaproteobacteria; order Geminicoccales; family Geminicoccaceae; genus JBGSYN01. Next base: position 141 of record CAYPOV010000437.1, on the reverse strand, counting down.
GATGAGCACGACCCGCGAGGATCTGGAGCTCGAGGAGATCAAGGCGACCGTGCGCCAGATGGGCGCCACGGTCGATCACATGCGCGCCGAGCAGGAGAAGTGGCAGGCCGAGCAGGCGAAATGGCAGATCGACGCCCGACG
>CAYPOV010000436.1:0-2864 GCA_964412385.1 uncultured Geminicoccaceae bacterium | reverse complement strand
CGAGCAGGGCGGGCGCCCGGCCGGTGGGCGCGCCCCCGGGGGCGCCGGGGAACGTGGGCCCGCGGGGGGACGCGGGGGGGGTGGCTCTACGAGCCCAGCTCCGACCGGACCGGAAATCCAACCTCCTCTCCCGAACCCCCCTGGGGCGTTCTCAAGTCTCCCAGTGAATCGAGACGTCACTCCACAGGCCCCCCAAGCAACAGAACTCGCTGTCGAGGCCCCAGAAGCCACAAAGTCCCCCAATGTTGTGGACTCCCAACCAGCCACTCCGGCGCCCCCAACAGGTGTGAGCCAACACGCAACCGAGGCCCCGGCTGCCTTGCCCAAGACCAACCCCAGCGGCAACACGGGCCCTGTCCCCAGCGTCGCCCCTCCCGACGCCAAGTTACCCTTGTCGGCCACGAAATCGCTCGGATTCCAAAACGGCCTCGGCGAATGGGACATCAACATTCAAGGCGGTTCCGCCGAAAATCAAGGGAGTGTCCGAGTTGGGTCGGCCATCTTAACGGAGGGGGATTCTTTTACTGTCGGTCTGACAAACACCTTTATGGTTCCTTCCGGTGCCTCCTTCCTCAGTTTTACACTGACCGACATTAACTTTGACTTGACGGATCGAACGTCGATCAATGATGCTTTCGAAGCCACTTTTGTGGACGAAGCCGGAAAGTCGTTGGTCCACACCATCGCACCAGGGAGAGACGCCTTTTTCAACTTGACCGAGGAGTTGCCACCCGCCTTGGGGCCTGGGACAGTCTTCGATGGACAAACAGTCACGCTTGACCTCACCGAGTTGCGACCCGGGATCTCTGCAACACTGGGCTTCCGGTTGGTCAACAATGATACCGACATCACCACGACGGTTCGCATCTCCGAGGCCACGATCACCACGTTCAACTCCTTCCCAACAGCATCGGACGATTCCTTCACTGTCCCCGAGGACAGCGGCGTGACCCAACTGGACGTGTTAACTAACGACACCACACTCCCTGACGTTGGCGAGACGTTGACGATCACAGAGGTTGGAACAGGCTCGGCGGGCGGCACAATCACGATCGACAACGGTTCGGTCCTGCAATACACCCCTGCTCCGAACTTCTTCGGGAACGAGACATTCTCCTACACCGTCAATGATGGCAATCCAGGAAGTGATGCCGAGGCCACCGTGCGGATCACTGTCACTCCAGTCAATGACCCGCCAACGGCTCGGGATGATAATTACACGGTCGAGACCAACAGCAACCAGACTATTTTCGACGTCCGGTCCAACGACACGATCGACCCCGACTCTGGTGAACTCCTCAGGATTGCGTCTCTTGGTGTACCGTCCGCAGGTGGGAGTATCTCAATTCGTAATGGGAGAGAGATCGCTTATACGCCAGCTCGGGATTTTGCGGGCACGGAGACGTTTTCCTACGCCATCGAGGACGGGACGGCGGGTAGCCAGGCAAGCGCCACGGTAACGGTCGCTGTCCGCCCGCCAGGGCATCCCCCAGTAGCCAAGGACGACAAGTTTACTGTCCCCGAGGACAGCGGCGTGACCCAACTGGACGTGTTAGCCAACGACACCACACTCCCCGACGTCGGCGAGACGTTGACGATCACAGCGGTCGGAACAGGTTCAGCGGGCGGCACAATGACGATCGACAACGGTTCGGTCCTGCAATACACCCCTGCTCCGAACTTCTTCGGGAACGAGACATTCTCCTACACCGTCAATGATGGCAATCCAGGAAGTAATGCAGTCGGTACGGTCAACGTTTCCGTGGCTGCAGTCAATGACCCACCTTCCGCGCAACCGGATTCGTATACAGTCCTCAAAGATAGCGAGCCAACGAACTTCGACGTACTCGTCAATGACTCCATCTTTCCAGATCGCGATGAAACGTTGACCATCACAGATGTGGACACGACAGGATTGACCGGCACTCTGACGATAAACAACTCGGGGAGTCTTGAGTACACACCCGCAGTCGGTTTTTCTGGTGTTGAGACCTTCTCCTACACAATTTCGGATGGGTCCCCCGCTGGCTCCGCGACGACAACGGTGACGGTTCAGGTTAAGGGGGCTGCACCAGTCCTTAGCTTGCTCAGTGGTGACACGACACTCGACGAGGGTGGAACCGCCAACTTCGCGGCGACTGTGAGTGACAGTGATTCCAACGAACTCACATATCGTTGGGATTTCGGAGATGGAACGGCGGCTGTGGAAGGAACGAATTGGAATGTGATTGACCATGTCTACGCCCAGAATGGTCTTTTCACACTCGTCTTGACCGTTTCCGACGGGGTAAGCACAGCCCAGTCCATTCTTCCCGTCCAGGTCAATAACGTGGTCCCACAGGTCAGCGCACTCCCTGCGTCTGACATTGAGGAAGGCAGTGTGTACCAGTTTGTCGGCTCTTTTACCGACCCGGGACCTCAGGACACACACACAGCCGTAATCGATTGGGGGGATGGCAGCAAAGAGGAAGTCGTACCAATTGACACGGAGACAGGCAACATCACGTCGAATCACCGTTATCTCGACGACGGCCAGTACACTGTCACTCTCTCAATCACTGACGATGAAGGGGCGGTAGGCACTACCAGCGAGGTGCTGACTGTCATCAACGCGACGCCGACACTGCTGAAGCCGACAGTTCGAACGCATCCCATTGGCATCCCACTGTCTCTCCAAACACTTTTCACAGACCCTGGCCCAACCGACGGACATACAGCGACAATTGACTGGGGGGATGGCAGCCCATCCGAAGCAGCCGTCGTTGATCCCTCCGTGCGTTCCATGAGTGCCACCCACACGTCCACCCAGATCGGGACCTACAATGCAACGCTGACCGAGTTAGACGACAAGCAAGCACCCCGAC
>CAYPOV010000435.1:0-2922 GCA_964412385.1 uncultured Geminicoccaceae bacterium | reverse complement strand
CTCACCCGGCTGCTATGCTCAGGACGCACGACGAGTGACACAGGCACAAAGGTTTTGGCCTGATTGGCATCGATACGGACCGGAACGTCGTCTAATCCATCGATCTTCACATGGGCCGTGCTGGCATCGAGGCTTGCAATGGTGCCTTCAAGGAAGTTCATGCGTGGTGAGCCGATGAAGCCGGCGACAAACCGATTGTTGGGTTTGTTGTAAAGATCCAGAGGCGAGCCGATTTGCTCGACCACACCCAGTCTTAGGACAACGATCCGGTCTGCCATAGTCATCGCCTCGACCTGATCGCGTGTCACATAGATCATGGCGTTGCCGAGCCTTTGATGCAGACTCGCGATCTCGACCCGCATCTGCACGCGCAGCTCGGCATCGAGATTGGACAAGGGCTCGTCGAAGAGAAACACGCTTGGTTCGCGAACCACGGCACGGCCGATAGCCACACGCTGGCGCTGGCCGCCGGAGAGCTGGCGCGGCTTGCGCTCCAGGAATTGCTCGATTTGCAGCATCCGTGCCGCCTCGCCGACGCGTGAAGCGATCTCCGACTTGGGCGTGTTCATGTTCTCAAGGCCGAAGGCCAAATTCTGCCGCACCGTCATATGCGGGTAGAGCGCATAGGACTGAAAGACCATGGCAAGGCCGCGCTGGGCGGCGGGAATCTCGTTGACCCGCTTACCTGCGAGGCGAAGCTCGCCATCCGAGATTTCTTCGAGTCCAGCGATCATCCGCAACAGGGTCGACTTGCCGCAACCGGACGGACCGACAAACACGCAAAACTCGCCATCCTTGATATCGAGGTCGATGCCGTGGATCACGGCCGTCTTGCCGTAAGCTTTTTGGATTTTTTCGAGTTCGACGGAAGCCAATGGCCGAGCCCCCTTATTTGATGCCGGTGCTGGCGATGCCCGAGGTGATGTATCGTTGCAGGAACGCGAAGACGAGTGTGATCGGCAGCAGCGTCAGCACGGTCATGGCAAGCAGATTGTTCCACTGCGTGTTGAGTTCGCCCTGGAACGAATTGAGCGCCAATTGGAGCGTGAACTGATCATTTTGCGTCAGGACGATGAGCGGCCAAAGGAACTCGTTCCAGCGCCACATAATGGCGAAGATCGCAAGCACGGCGAGAGCCGGCGCGGTCAGCGGGAGAATAATGCGCCAATAGATGCGCCATTCGCTGGCGTGATCCATGCGCGCCGCATCGATCAGCTCATCGGGAATCGTGAGCATATATTGGCGCAACAAGAAAACACCCGTCGGTGTCGCGGCACCCGGCAGGATCACCCCCCAGGGGCTGTTCAGAAGTGACAGCTCCGAGACGACCAAAAACGCCGGCACGAGCACAATCGTGGGCGGAATCATCAAGGTCGCGATGATCAAGACGAACACGACCATGCGGCCCCTAAAGCGGTATTTTGAGAGTGCAAAGGCCGCCATCGAATTGATCACCAGCATGATGACCGTCGAGACAGCCGTAATAAACACGCTATTCCACAAATAACGGCCAAAATCGAACAGCTCGAAAAGCTCGGTATAATTCCGCCAGGCCACACTGAACTCGCGAACCGGCACACGGTCATTGATATTGACCCTGACAAGCTCGCCCGGCTCGTCAGGATCAACCAATTGCGCTTCAATGCCGACGCGACGGACTTGGGCGAGAACCTGCTCGCTGCCGCCCTCCAAGGTTACGCGGTAGAGCGGCAGAGGCTCTTCATAGCCTTCAACCTCGACCGAGACTTGACCATAGGGAAGAAATGACGGCGGGAATTCTTGGAGCTGGGCTTGAGTCTTGAACGATGACATGGCGACCCAAAGCACCGGACCGAACATGAGAAAGATGCCCATGATTAAATAGGCATAGCTTACATAGACGGTCCAATCGGCACGCTTGTGCCCCCGGGTTCGGGTGAGGAAGGAGACGACACTAGCCATCGACATTCCTCCGATTGACCCAAAGCTGGAAAAGCGTCAGCGCAAAGAGCACAACCGCCAACAAGATCGATGCAGCCGCAGCGATGCCATAAAGTTGCGGCTGCGTGGCAAAGCCCGTCTCATAGATGAATTGTACCATGAGCTTGGTCGCCGAGCCTGGGCCACCGCCGGTGAGCACGTAGATTTCGTCGAAGGTTTGAACGCCCTTGATAAGTGCAAGCACCAAAACCACCAGCATATTCGGCATCAAGAGCGGCAACGTAATCTTCCGGAATGTCCGCCAGGGACCGGCAGCATCCATCTCCGCTGCCTCGTAGACATCACGGGGAATGGCCTGAAGGCCTGCGAGTAGGATCAGGGTGTAGAACCCCATGTGCGCCCAGATGCTGACAAAGACGGCCCAAAAGAAGGCCCAGTTGGGATCGAGCAGCCAAATGGTCTGTTCGCCGCCGAGCCCCATCACCCATGCATTGAGCAGGCCCTCGCGCTGCAGCACCCATTTCCAAATCAGTGCGACGACGACCGGCGAAAGCAGAACCGGGTAAAAAAAGACACTTCTAAAGAAGCCGCGGGCGCGGATCTCGCGGCTCAAGATCAAGGCGGTTACAAGCGAGAAAAACACCATGAACGCCACCTGAAGGATGACGAAGGTGACGGTGTTGAAGACCGCCCGCCAGAAGGTGTCTTTGGCGCAGGTGTTGGGATCGAGATAGTTCTGGCACTCGAGCAGAACATCGAAATTCTCGGCGCCGACATAGGGGCGATCCCCAGGCAGCACATTGACGCCGCCCGTGGAGGCATAAACGAAATTCAGGATAATCGGCAGGAAGGTGAAGGTGCCGAAGATTAGAAGGTTAGGGGCGAGAAACACCCAAGCGATGCGTTCCTTGCCCAACTTCGCCTGCGCCACGCGCATCGGCGCTTCGAAGATATTGAGAAACCCGTGAACAAGACCGCGCAGTGGCGCCATCCAATCGGTGC
>CAYPOV010000434.1:0-2922 GCA_964412385.1 uncultured Geminicoccaceae bacterium | reverse complement strand
GGGTGACGGCAGGCTAACGATTCTGGGCACCGAGGGCTATATCGAGCTTCGCAAATATGTCGACATCGCAGGCCGGCCCGGCACCGATCACCTCTTCCTCGTCACCAGGGACGCCACAGACTATGTTGACTGCAGCGATGTCGACTTGCCCTACTACAAAGACCTCGTCAAAGACGTCTTGAACCGGACCGAAACAGCAATGCCGCAAGACCACTGCTTCAAAGTGATGGAGCTTGCGATCAAAGCGCAACTTCAGGCGGAACGCCTTGCCTGACAAACTCCGGATCGCTGTGGTCGGCGCCGGCATCGGCGCCCGTCATGTCGAAGGACTGATCGCCAATCCGGAAACATTCGAGATCGCGGTGATTTGCGATCTCAATGCCGACCGCGCCGAGTCTTTGGCCAAAACTTGTGGTGCAAAGGTCGAAACCGCTTTCGACATTCTGCTCGACGACCCGACACTCGACATTATCGACATTTGCCTGCCGCCCAATCTCCACGCGGCCTTCGGCAAGCGCGTCCTGCAATCCGGCAAACATCTTGTGATGGAAAAGCCTCTCGCCGGCTCGCTCGCTGATGTCGATGCCTTGGCCGAGGCGGCCGCGGCCGGCAACCGAATGGTTTTCCCGGTCTTTCAGTATCGCTTTGGTCATGGCGTTGCCAAACTTCGCCATCTCATCGCTCAAGGTGTTGCGGGCAAACCCTTTACTGCGTCCGTCGAGACCCATTGGAACCGGCAAGCCGCCTATTATGGCGTGCCGTGGCGCGGAAAATTCGCGACCGAGCTTGGCGGCGCAGTCTTGAGCCATGCCATCCATGCCCATGATCTCTTGACCTATGTCATGGGGCCCATTGCCGAGGTCGCAGGATTTACCGCGGTTCGCGTCAATCCGATCGAAACCGAAGACACAGCCGCGATCGCATTCAAACTTCAATCCGGTGCCTTGGCCACAAGTTCCATAACGCTGGGATCGGCCACCGAAATCTCCAGGTTTCGCTTTTGCTTCGAGCACCTCACGGCGGAAAGTGCGCTTGGACCCTATAAGCCTGGCGAGGAGCCCTGGTCGTTCCACGCACGCGGCGAAGGCTCGAACCATCGAATTGATGCGGCCCTCGAGAGCTTCGTCGCTGAGCCTCAGAACTTTGCTCAGTTCTTCTCCAAGATCCATCGCACGACCGAGGAAAACGCACCGCCGCCAGTGTCATTGAGCGAAGGACGCGCCTCGATCGAACTGGCAACGGCCGTCTATCACGCCTCAAACCATGGTGAGGTCGTCCGGTTGCCGCTGAGTAACGATCACCCAGGCTATTCAGGATGGTTGCCTTAAGCGGAAATCTCAGCCATCGTCCCGATTGATATAAGTTTAGCCACTTTGCCCAAGGGAGGCGCAATCATGGCATTGAGAACCACTTGGCTCCTGGGATCGGCCGCCGTCATCGGCCTGACAACAGCCGCTGCAGCGCAAGACGTTACCCTTCGCTATGCTTGCTACGGTGACGGCAATGAATGCGAAGTCAGCCGCGAGCTCCTCGATCGCTTCGAAGCCGACAATCCAGGCATCAAGGTCGAAATCGACAAGGTACCCTATAAGGCCATTCTCGAAAGCCTGCCTGTGCAGCTTGCTGCCGGCGAAGGTCCCGACATGGCGCGGGTCACCGACCTCGGCGGTCTCAACAAATATTATCTCGACCTCGCTCCTTATGTCGATGCGGCCTACTGGGAAGAGAATTTCGGCGACACGCTCGACTGGTATCGCGGCGGGCCGGACGACGAAGGCATTTACGGGATGATGACCCAGCTTACCATCACCGGTCCCTACATCAACAAGACCCTGTTCGAGCAGGCAGGCGTCGAGGTTCCGGGCGACGGTGCCGGTTGGGACGAGTGGGCGGCCGCCGCCCGCGAGGTTCAAGAGGCGACTGGGACACCTCATGCCATGGCGCTGGATCGTTCGGGCCACCGCATCGCCGGCCCTGCGATTTCGATGGGAGCCCAAATCTTCGACGACGAGGGCAATCCGGCCCTGGTCGATGAGGGCTTTTCGGAGATGATCCGGCAATTCGTCGAGTGGAACCAGGACGGTACCATGGCGATGGAAGTCTGGGGCGGATCGGGCGGGGCTTCCTACCAAGATGCAGCCCAAGAGTTCATCAATGCCAACCTGCCATACTATTTCTCAGGCTCTTGGCAGGTCGGCCGCTTTGATGAGGCGATCGGTGATGCCTTCGATTGGGAAGTTGTCGGCTCGCCCTGCGGTCCGGGTGGATGCACCGGGATGCCTGGTGGTGCCGGACTTGTCGGCTTCAGCGAAACCGAGCATCCGGAAGCGGTTGCCAAGGTGATCGACTTCATGGCGAGCGAGCCAGTTCATGGCGAGCTGATCGCGCGCACAAAGAACGTGCCGGCACACAAAGGCCTCGCTCAACAGGGCCTCGATTACCCTGATGTCTCGCCGCAAGCCCAAGAGGCGCTGAAGGCTTGGGGGCAACAGGTGCCGAGTATCGAGGCGACGGCCTACAAATATCAAGGCTATCCTCTGAACCGGGCGATGTTCAACGCGACGGTCGAACGCGTCAGCCAGGCCATTGTCGGCGAACTGACGGTCGACGAAGCCCTCGAGCGGATCGAGGCCGACATCAACGAGGCCGTTGAGCAGTCAGCCGCGAACTAAACCGGTGACGTCTGCGGGGTGTGCATGCCGCACCCCGCCCACCTTGTGAACGGACCGCCATGCAGGCCACCGTTGAGCGTCCGAGCCAGAGCCCATCACGCACCGATTGGATGGCGCCACTGCGCGGTCTTGTTCATGGGTTTCTCAATATCTTCGAAGCGCCGATGCGCGTGGCGCAGGCGATGTTGGGCAAGGAACGCATCGCTAGGGTGTTTCTCGCACCTAACCTTCTACTCTTCGGCGCCTTCAC
>CAYPOV010000433.1:0-2940 GCA_964412385.1 uncultured Geminicoccaceae bacterium | reverse complement strand
CGGCGCCTATGATGCGGTGAATATGATACCTTCTTGGATGCCGGATTTGGCCCGTGCCGGAGCACTGGAGCCCCTGGACGACTATGTCGAGCAATATGACTATGCCGGTGAGCTCGAGACCATCGCCCCGGTCTATCGTGACAATCAGATGAGGGTTGGGGACACGATCTACGGATTTCCCGATGATGGCGATGTGCTCATCATGTATTATAGGACCGATGTCCTCAACGATCCAGAAATCCAGGCTGCGTTCAAGGAAGAACATGGCTACGATCTGCCTGTGCCACCGACCGACTGGGATCAGTTTGGCGATGTTGCTTGCTTCATCACCGAACACACTGGTGGCGAGCCTTATGGGGCCGCATTCTTCCGCGAGCCGGTCTATGGCCAGTTCATGTTCCAAGAGCGCTTCCGCAATGAGGGCGGCAAGTTCTTCGATCCCGAGACCATGAAGGCGACGGTGAATTCCGATGTCGGCGTCAAGGTTCTGACCGAAATGCGTGAAGAAAATGAATGCATGCCGGCAGGCGTGGAGACCTGGGGATTTGTCGAGAACCTCGCGGCCTTCTTGGCAGGTGACACGGCGATGACGGTTTCCTGGCCACCTTATGGCCGCTGGGCCGCCGGCTATGGCCTGGAAGAGGAGGCCTTTTCATGGGTTCCCAAGTCACAAATCGCTGGGAAAGTCGGTTATGCCTTGCCGCCCGGTGGCGCACCCCAGCTTGCCGTCGGCTTCTCGCTCGGCATTCTAGCGTCCTCGGAAAAAAAGGAACCGGCCTATCTCTTCATTCAGTGGCTCAACTCTGAAGATGTCAGCATCGAGCGCGTTCAGCTCCCTTATGCGCTTAGGGATCCGTTCCGGGATAGCCATTTCGCGAGTGCTGAGTATCAGTCGCGTTGGGAGGAAGCGCCGGAATATCTGGAAGCCCTTCAAGATGCAGCAGTTTCCGGGCTTCTCGATCTCTCCGTGATCCAAACGGATCGCTATGAAGAGGCGTTGCGTCAGGCCTTTTCGAAGCTGTGGGCCGGAGGTGACCCGCAACAGATTCTCGACGATGTTGCCGCGCAATGGGATGAGGTCACCGAGCGCATAGGCGTCGATCGCCAGAGGGAAGCCTATCAGCAATGGGCCAGCAAGCCCAACGCTTATCCCAACTGATCGCAGCACGTTCTTGCTAAGACGATGAGCGCAGCGGGTCAGGCCTTCGCCAGCCGACGCTTTCAATATGGCATGGTCTGGCCCGCCGTTTTGGGTATTCTGTTGATCGGGCTTTTCCCGATCATCTACACCTTGATTGTCGGTTTTCAGAACATCGATATGATGTTCGAAGACACGAGTTTCTCAGGTGCCAAACAATATGCGCGCCTCATCGAAGACGAGCGCTTCTGGCAATCAATTCTCCATACCCTGATTTTCTTGATTTTTGCGCTGCCGGTCGAGCTTATCTTGGGCTTATTATTGGCCCTTCTTTTTCTCGATCGACTGCCTGGAAAGCAAATCTTCATCGCGTTGTTGATCCTCCCTGTTGTGACATCGCCAATTATTGCGGGATCAACCTGGCGGCTGTTGTTCGATAATCGCTATGGGCCGATCAATCAGATCATTTCATGGTTCACCGATGAGCCCGTGGCATTGCTCTGGACCGTCGATCCGCTGCTTGTCTACCCGGCTATCCTCCTCGCCGAGGTCTGGCAGTGGACACCTTTCATGTTTCTGCTGCTCCTTGCCGGGCTCGCCAATGTCGATCAATCTATTCAAGAGGCGGCCGAGCTCGACGGCGCCGGCTTCTGGCAGACCTTTTGGCACGTCACCTTGCCGGTCATTCGGCCCGTGATACTCATTGCGTGTTTGATCCGAGCCCTTGATCTTTTCCGGCTCTTCGACGTCATTTGGGCACTCACCCGCGGCGGGCCGGGTACGATGACCGAGACCGTCTCGATCTATGCCTATATCCTGGCGTTCCAGCAATTCGAAACATCCTATGCTGCTGCCATGGCAGTGGTGATCATCATTTTGCTATCGCTTGTCGTGATGGCGGCGTTGAAACGTGTGGAGATTGTACGGTGAGACAATCCCCCCGCACCCTGGCACTCCGCTATGTCCTGGTCGCCATCACGCTGATCTTTTTCCTGTTTCCCATCTACTGGCTCGTCATGATCTCGTTCAAGACACCAGACGAGATCTTCTCGAGCCCGCCCGTCTGGTGGCCTGCGCAAATTCAATTCCAGAACTATGCGGTGCTGTTCAAGGATGGCGACGTCTTCGCCATCACCAACAGCCTGATCGTCGCCACCACTAGTACCGTCATCGCCATGCTGCTCGGGACGATGTGCGCCTATTCCATGGCGCGCTTTCGCACAGGGGGCGACAACTTCGCCATCTGGGTGATCTCCAACCGGATGATCCCGCCCATCGTCATCGTCTTCCCGGTGTTTCTTCTCTATGTGAAGCTCGGCTGGGTGGATAGCCGCTTCGGGCTGATCCTGCTCTACACCTCGTTCAACTTGCCATACGTCATCTGGATGATGCGTGGCTACATCCAGGACGTGCCCATCGAACTCGAAGAGTCAGCACTCGTCGACGGCTGCACGCGCTGGCAGATATTCACGCTCATTCTCTTGCCCATGGTCAGGGGCGGGCTGTTTGCGACCGCTGTTTTCGCCTTTGTCTTCGCTTGGAACGATTTCGTTTTCGCACTTGTGCTCACGCGCAACGATGCCATTACCTTTCCCGTTCAGGTGACCCACTATTTCGGCGGTCAATCCAACTTCTGGGCCAAGATCGCGGCCATGAGCACGCTCGGCACGATCCCCATCTTCATCGCGGTCGCCATGCTGCAAAAATTCCTCGTCCGCGGTGTCTCCATGGGCGCCGTCAAGGGCTGAGCTTGGCACGTGCTCATCAGCTTCGTGGCCCCGGCACCGCCCGCACGGGCCACC
>CAYPOV010000432.1:0-2974 GCA_964412385.1 uncultured Geminicoccaceae bacterium | reverse complement strand
TCTCACAGCCTTGTCTAATCCTGGCTTACCGCACGCGTTGCGACGCCGTGCAGGCGACGGCGACCATGTTGAGGATGCCGCCGACGGTGACCGAGGTGGTGAGGATGTGGATGGATTGCGCGGGACCGAGGATGGTCGGCTTCGGTCACAGCCACCGCCGCATCCGGCATGAGGCAGGGGCAGGCAATGAGCTTCAAACCGACGGGCGAAGTGCACCTTATTTCCCACGTAATTTCCCTTTGGTGCCGACAACGTACATCCCGGACTGTCGAACATCGACACAGGCGGTCCATGCGCTGCAATCGAAGGCCGCTCGAGTTTGCCACAAGCTGCTTCCTCCGGCATTCTGCGTTCAAGAACGGAGCTAAATGGGGGATGCGCGTTAGCACCCTAGCTATGACTGATCGAGCCCTGACCAAAAAGGTACTTGTCACGGGAGGTCGTTGCATGCTGGCGACCGGGATCGTCCACGCCTTGAAACTTCTCGGCGCGCGCATCGACGTGCTCGACAGCATCAGGGTCGCTCACGCGCATCATTCGCGGCGCGTCGTGGCTCACAACACCCACACGACTGTGCCGGATCCTATCCTCTACACCGAGGAGGTCGCGCAGATTGCCCGGGAGCGTGAGGTGGATCTGATCGTCGTGCCCTTCGAAGAAGGATTCTTTCTATCGCGTTATCGCCACAGACTCCCGGTGCCGCTGTTCGTCCCCGACTTTGAGGTCATCGAACAACTCCACAACAAGGCAGCATTCGTGGCGCTTTGTGAGCAGCTGAGTCTGCCCATTCCGAGGACGAAGACTGCGACGTCACCATACCAATTGCAAAACGCCTTGGGGGCTTTCGAGACTTACTTCGCGCGGCCAGCGTTTGGCCGCGGTGGCACCCACAATCTCACCAACCATGGGTCCCGTGCGACTGATCGTTCAGTAGAGGGCTGTCACCCGACCGAAGCCTTGCCGTGGCTCGTCCAGGACTTCGTGGACGGCAAAGAAACCTGCATCTTGGCTCTTGCCCGCAATGGCAAGGTGGAGCTGGTGGTGACCTACGAGCCGACGATCGCCGCCCAGAGTGGCTTTGCGGTGCGCTTTACCACAATCGATGATCCAGCGGCCGTCGATGTTGCCAGAGCCGTCTGCGCACATTTCAGCTATACTGGGTTCATTGGCTTTGACTACATGCGAACGGCTGATGGTCCCGTTCTTCTAGAATGCAACCCGCGCGCCACGGGCGTTTGTTTCCTTGTGGAAGAAGAGACGCTCGGGCGGGCCCTTCTCTACGGCCTTGACGGTCTGACGGTTGTGCCGCCCGGACGCACCAAGCAGTATGACTCCTACATTGCTGATGAGCCCACCACCAACATGTCAACGGCGCAAGTGGTTCGCACACTGTTTTCGGCGCCCGACGCCTTAATCTCGGAGCTTGACATCATGCCCTTCATCTATTCGTTCGTGCTGCGCTCCAAGATTTCCCATGAGGCGTATCGGCGGCACGTGAGTGTCACCGATGTCGCCTTTAGCGACATCACATGGAACGGGCTGCCGCTTCCCGACGATACGGCCTGACGGAAAGTATGGTCGAGGTCAGGTCAGCCCACGTCGGTGCGGTCAGTGCAAGTCGCTGGCCCGCTCCCTCGCAGCCGTCGGAATCGCTTCACGCAGAAGGGACATCGTCGAGATCAAGGACGGCGCGATCCCCTAGAACCAGATTGCCCAATGATGACGGCGCGTTCGTACAATGACTAGTGAGAAAATCTACACGTGACGATTGATATTCATGTCCACCTTTGGAAGGCGGGCTCGCTTCAAACCCAGTGGATGGAGAAGCCGCCCTATCGCGGCGATCCAAAGTGGCAGCCGTTGCGCGCCTCGTTTAGTCCGGGCGACCTTCAAGCGCTGATGGACGCGAACAGTGTTGACGGTGCGGTCCTTGTCGAAGCCGTCGATGACCTTGAAGAGACCGACGCTCTGCTGGCAATCGCCCGTGCGCACGATTGGGTGACGGGCGTCGTGGGCTGGCTGCCTCTGGCGGACCCTCCAGCGTTGGAGGCTGCGCTTGAACGGTTCGGCGATGACCCTGCGCTGGTCGGTGTACGGCATCTGATCAATACCGAACCCGACCCGGATTGGGTTCTGCAGGACGCTGTCATCGCCGGTCTCAACCGGATCGCCCACGTTGGTCTCAGATTCGACTATGTGGGCATCATCTCGGAGCATCTCGAACGGTTGCCGCGCTTGGCCGACGCCTGTCCCGAGCTCACCATCGTTATCGATCATCTCAACAGCCCGGCGATTGCTGAGGGTGCATTCCAGCCTTGGGCGGATCTGTTGGCAACGGCGGCGTCACGGACGAATGTGGCGGCCAAGGTTTCGGGACTTGAAATGTGCGCCCCTTGGGGCGACTGGACGGCTGCGGACTGGCGGCCCTACGTCGATCATGCGCTCGCCTGCTTCGGTCCAAACCGGCTGATGCTGGGCAGCAACTGGCCGGTCTCGACTCTTTCCGGCCACTACGACGAGATTTGGGCCGCGCATCGCACTTGGTTATCGGGCTTGTCAGAGGCCGAACATGCGGCCATCGCGGGCGAGACAGCTCACCGTGTCTACGCTCGCAACGGGGTATGAAGGCTTGAACAGAAACCAAGCTGCATTGAGACTCTTTAGTCGTAGCGATCGTTGTGGCCGTTCTCAACCGGTCAGCCGGGGAGGTGGGAAGCGTAGGTCTCCCCTGAACCCCATGCGATCAGGTAGGCGATACGTCGAACTGCAACCCCGGGCCCTGAGCGCCGACTACGCGGCACGCTCTTGGAACTTTCGTTGGCCTTCAAGTCAACAGAACCAAGCGAAATTCTCCCTAGCATGCAAATAGTTAGAGAATACGGCTTCCCCATTGAGGATCAGTTCAATCACCTCTTGAACTTCCCGCGGGGAGAGTGTGAGAGGGGCCTTCGTAAGGCCCTTCTCACAGCCTTGT
>CAYPOV010000431.1:0-3002 GCA_964412385.1 uncultured Geminicoccaceae bacterium | reverse complement strand
GCTCTTTGGCGTGGCTGGCGATGCTCCACCTTTTCAACCGATGCTGCTCGAGCCAACCGAGACCTATCCGAAGGGCAGTGATCTTGGCATCACCTTGGAAGAATGGCTTTCGGCCGAGGGCACGGGAACCTATCAGTGCAATGGAGATCAGGCCACAATTTCGTTTCAGTTCCGTGGACTGATTCCGAACGGGATCTACACAGTTTGGAACTTCATCGATGCGGAGCCGCCGACAGATCCTTGGCTGTCGCTTGTATGGGCTCTAGGCGCACGAGACGGATCACAGGCCGAGTTCACGGCCGATGCGGATGGTAATGCGCAATTCGAAGCGGTCGTTTCGCCCTGTCCTGAGCTCAGTGGAAGCCAGACTTTCGCTGGATTTGCTATTGCGTGGCACAGTGACGGTAAGACCTATGGCGCTTATCATGGGGATCTTGGCGTCGTTTCGCACGTTCAACTAAGCACCGGCCTGCCGCAAAATTGAACGCATCACCTTCCATTTTGTGGGTTCTGCGGCAAACATTTGTGCTGATTCGACGAGCTACCGTTCTTGGTGTCTTCGTCACTTCGGTTTGGGCCTTGCCGACCATTGCACAAACCCACGACGACGCGCTGATCGCCCGTGCGCTCGAGCCTTGGACAGGTGATCTCGATGGTATTGTCGAGCGGCGCATGCTGCGGATTGCAACCGCCCACAATCCGCTCTTTTTCGCCTATGACGGTGACCGCTCGATCGGCATGGTGGTCGATGCTGTCGATGAGTTCGAGGACTATTTGCGCGACAAGCTCGATGCCAAGATTGACGTCATCATTATGCCGTTCCCGCGTGATCAGATCATTCCGGCCGTCGTCGATGGCAAGGCGGATATCGCTGCCGCCAACCTCACCATCACGTCCGAGCGCGCAGAGTTTGTGAGCTTCACCGATCCAATTCACCAGGACATCGCCGAGGTGGTGGTGACGGGACCGGGCACGCCAACGATCGAAAGCTTCGACGACCTCAAGTCGACCGGCCTCTATTTGCGCCCCTCGAGCAGCTACTATGGTCATCTGCAAGCGCTCAACGACAAGCGGCGAGCGAATGGCGACGTGGCGATACCCGTCATCAAGGGCGATGAGCGGCTTGAGGACCACGATCTTCTCGATATTGTCAGTGCGGGCATCATTCCGGCGATTGTCGTCGATAGCCACAAGGCAGCCCTCTGGGCACAAGTGTTCGACGACATCACGGTTCACGCGGATCTCGCCATTAACGAAGGTGGTGAGATCGCCTGGGCGGTTCGCAAGGACAATCCTAAGCTGCTTGCCATCACCAACGACTTTGTTGCAACCATCAAAGAAGGTACCTTGCTCGGCAATATTCTGATCAACCGCTATTTGGGATCGACCGATTGGATCAAGAGCTTGCGTGAAAGGGAAGCTCACGAAGACTATGAGGCAATCATCGAAACCATCAGGAGTTATGCGGACGACTATGAGTTTGACTGGTTGATGATCCTGGCCCAGGCCTATCAAGAATCGAAGCTCGATCAAAGCAAAGTCAGCAATTCAGGTGCTGTCGGCGTCATGCAAATTCTGCCCTCGACGGCGTCAGATCCTAATGTCGGTATTGAGAATATCAAAAAGCTCGACAACAATGTTCATGCCGGTGTGAAATATCTTCATTTTATTCGTGAGCGGTACTTTGATGATCCGGCAATCTCGGATCTCGACCGGATGCTCCTATCATTTGCGGCCTATAATGCAGGTCCGGCCAATGTTGCCCGAGCACGGAAAAAGGCTGAAGAGATGGGGCTCGATCCCAATGTTTGGTTCGGCAATGTCGAGACTGCGGCTGCCCGCGTGATCAGCCGCGAGCCGGTCAATTATGTTCGCAATATTTATAAATATTTCGTCTCTTACCGATTGGCACGCGACCTCCTCGACCAGCGTGAACAGGCGGTCGAGGAGATTGCCAACATTGATTGGGTGCCTCGAGACGACCAGGAGGGCTCCAAAGGACCACTTTTCGGTCTGCTGCGTACACTCTTTCCAGGTTGGGCTGGACAGCCTCAATCCGAGTGATCGAGGGTCAAGCCAGATTCGCAAGTTCGTCCAAGGCGAAATCGACAGTCGGTAAGTTCCAGTTTGCAGCCATGAAGTTGTCTGCACCGAGATCATCGGCGGAAACATTTTCGAAGCGATAGGTTTGACCACCATTATTGAGGATTTCGATGACAACATCACCGTCATCGGCTGTCGAAAAGCCAAGCTGACCGCTGGAAATATTACCGAAATCGATCTTGTCGTCATCGGTGTCAAAGTCACCGATTGTGGACTTGGCAGCCCAATTCCATGAAAGAGCTACGATTTGCGGGTCGGCATCGTCAGATGCATCGTCACTAGTGTCGCCGCTCGTGTCGTCATTGTTAGAGCTGTCCGTGTCGCTGTCATCTCTGCTGTCGTTGCCGTTGTCAGAACTCCCTTGGCCGATGAGGTCCAGGACCTCGTTTGCGGCCGTGCTGTCGAGAAAGGTAAAGTTGCCCGAGCTTAACTCGGCTAGCGAGACTCCAATCAGCGTGAGCGATTGATTGTTGGATGGGATCTCGAAGACCGTACTACCGTTGATTTCGCTGACGTCGAGTTGATCCGAGCTGATCCAGCCTACGAAAATCGTCGAGGATGACGGATCGAAATCGGTGACGACCTTGTCTTGACCCCACGCCCAATCAATGACCTCATCAGCCGTCTCGGCGGTGACATCGGCCGTGCCAAGACCGTCGCCAGGATCGCTGCTCGAAGGCCCCTCCGAACCAGCATCATTACCGGCGTCGCCGCCATCACCTGGCACACCGAGGCCCTCATCACCCGTCTTGCCGTTTTCCCAACCAGCGATGAGTTGGGCCACGGTTGGTGAGTCGTAGCCGCCGAATTGCTCGATGTATTGGAGAATCGACGTGCCAAACTCGTCGGTTGTGACCGAACCACTCTGAAGGAGCATGAGCGTTCCATAGGCGCAGCGT
>CAYPOV010000430.1:0-3037 GCA_964412385.1 uncultured Geminicoccaceae bacterium | reverse complement strand
ACTTCGCGTCCTGCGTCCTTCCAAGTTCGTCGCCGGATACGAAGAACTCTGGAACGCTAATACACAGAAGTTCATTGATCAGTACGGTATTCCCGTCACGATCGACTATGAAGGCTGGGAAGATCTTCGGCCGAAGACGGCGGTTGCCGCCAGCGTCGGTCAGGGGGCCGACATTATTCTCGGCTGGCGCGAGGATCCGTTCCTCTATCCAGGCAAAACCGTCATTCTCGACGACCTCAACACCTATCTCGGCGAAAAGTACGGCGGCTGGTTCGACATCTGCAAGCACTATGGCATCAATGCCGAAGGCAATTGGGTTTCGATGCCGGTCGGTGGTTCGGGTAGTACCATGGTCGCCCGCAAGTCGATGCTCGAGGCTGCGGGCTATGAGACAGTTCCGGGTGATTTCCCGGGCTTCCTGGAGTGTGTGAAGAAACTCAAAGAGGTCGGACATCCTGCCGGTCTCGCCCTCGGTAACGCCGTCGGAGACGGTGGCTGGGTCAATTGGGTGCTATGGGGCTTCGATTCGGCTCTCGTTGATGAGAATAACCAGGTCATTATCGACAATCCCAAGACCATCGAGGCTCTTGAATACGCCAAGGAACTCTCGAGCCACTTTATTCCAGGCGTTTTCTCGTGGCTCGATCCGTCGAACAATAAGGCCTTCTTGGCCGGTGAAGTTGGTCTGACGGCAAACGGTATCTCGATCTATTACGCAGCTAAGACCTCTGATGATCCCAATATGCAGGCAATCGCCGAGGATATCGTCCACGCCGATTTCCCGGTAGGCCCTATTGGCAGGCCGACGCAAGGTGCACTGGTCATCAACGCTATGGTGATGCAGTACACCGACTATCCGAATGCAGCAAAAGAGTACCTTCGCTTCATGATGGAGCTGCCGCAATATCAGGCATGGCAGGATGCGTGTCTCGGCTATTGGTGTCATCCGCTTGCCGCCTACGACGGCAGCCCGGTTTGGACAGCAGATCCCAAGTCAGAGCCTTACAAGAACATTCTTCGCTTTGGTATTCCTGAGAGTTACAAGGGACCACCAAGCGAGGCTTCGGCCGCTGTTGCTGCTGACATGGTACTTTTGAATATGTTCCAGGCAGTTTGCGCTGATCAGCTGAGCCCAGCTGATGCAGCCAAAGAGGCGCAACGCCGCGCTGAGCGCTACTACAAGAGCTAGAATCACGACGCCGGTGAGCGGATGACCCGCCTGCCGGCGAAAATCTCGCTTGAGGAGCTGGAAACTCGTGGCATACGGTCCAGCTCCTCTCGCAATTTGCGAAACTAATGGAGCGTAGTGGGATGGCAACGGCAACCGACGTTTTCGTAGGCCGCCGACCCGATAACTGGTTGATCCGCGTCCTCGACAACAAGCGGGTGCTCACCTTCCTATTTATGTTGCCGGCCGCAGGCTTGCTCCTGTTGTTCCTGACCTATCCTCTTGGGTTGGGCGTCTACCTTGCCTTTACTGATGAGCGCATCGGCCGTGCCGGCGAGTTTGTCGGCTTCGACAACTATATATCATTGTTCCAAGATCGCATTTTCTGGCTGTCGGTCCACAACACCATCCTCTACACCGTTGTGGCGACAATCGGAAAATTTGCGCTCGGCTTGTGGCTAGCGCTCATTCTCAATAATTCCCTGCCGTTTAAGGCATTCTTGCGGGCAATATTGCTGTTGCCCTGGATTGTGCCGACGGTCCTCTCTGCCATTGCGTTTTGGTGGATCTATGATCCGCAGTTTTCGATCATCTCCTATGTTCTGGTCGACCAGCTCGGCATTTTGGACAATTACATTGACTTTCTTGGTGTACCTAACCACGCGCGAGCGTCACTGATCGCCGCCAACATTTGGCGCGGTATTCCCTTTGTCGCGATTACACTTCTCGCGGGCTTGCAGACCATCTCACCGAGCCTCTATGAGGCGGCGATGATTGATGGGGCCACAGCTTGGCAACGCTTTTGGAACATCACTCTACCGTTGCTGATGCCGATCCTTGCGGTCGTACTGACCTTTTCGATTCTCTTCACGTTCACCGACTTCCAACTTGTCTATGCAATTACTCGTGGCGGTCCTGTGAACTCGACACATCTCATGGCGACCCTAGCGTTCCAACGAGCCATACCTGGCGGACAAATGGGTGAGGGAGCGGCGATCGCGGTGGCGATGATACCGTTTCTCATCTTTGCCACTGGCTTCAGCTATTTTGCGCTCGCCCGACGGAAGTGGCAGCAGGGCGAGGGAGACGACTGATGGCGACACAGGTTCAGCAGAATCAGGCTCCCATCGAGGCACCAGAGCGTACTGGCGTCATTTCTTGGGACTCTCTGGGGCGGCGTTTCCTTACGATTTACACACCGCTCATCGCGTTCACTCTGGTTCTTCTTTTTCCATTCTATTGGATGACGATTACCGCACTGAAGCCTAATCACGAGCTTTATGATTTCGACACTTACAACCCACTCTGGGTTCATTCGCCGACGCTTGAGAACATCAACAGGCTGCTCTTCGAAACGGATTATCCACGTTGGCTGATGACAACGATGACGGTGGCTGTCGTTTCCACTTTCATCTCGATCTTTGCGAGTGTGTTGGCGGCTTATGCCATTCAGCGCTTACGGTTTCGCGGTGGCCAGGGCGTCGGTCTGGCGATTTATCTCGCTTATCTCGTGCCGCCTTCGATCTTGTTCATTCCTTTGGCGACGATGGTCTTCAAGTTCGGGCTCTATGTCAGCCCGTTGGCGCTTATTCTTACTTACCCCACCTTTCTCATCCCTTTCTGCACCTGGCTGTTGATCGGGTATTTCAAGAGCATTCCGTTCGAACTTGAAGAATGTGCGCTGATCGACGGGGCCAATCGTCTGCAGATTCTTTGGATGATTACGCTGCCCCTTGCCGTGCCGGGTCTGATTTCCGCCGGTATCTTCGCCTTCACCTTATCATGGAACGAGTTCATCTACGCCCTTGCCTTCATTCAATCCGTCGAGAACAAGACGGTTCCGGTGGCGGTTCTGACCCAGCTTGTTGA
>CAYPOV010000429.1:0-3062 GCA_964412385.1 uncultured Geminicoccaceae bacterium | reverse complement strand
CGCCCTTACGGGTCTTGCAGGAGTTCTTGTCGTCCTTGTTTTTAGGCTTGAGCCTGCCGCCGCCAAACCAAGAGGATGCCGCCTTTTCCTCCAGCTTGCGCATATTCTCGAACGAGCCGAAGCGGACGGCCTCGGCGATTTCCTCATCGGTTGCCTCGAGCCCGATAAAGGCCATCAAGCGCTTCAGCGTCGCATTCGGATCCTTGCGTAAGTCCTCATATCTGACGATGAAAACCTCACCGACATTGGACATTTCGCGGGCCCAGTCATTCATGAAATCCATGACCTTGGCGAGACCCGCCTCGTGCTCCAGGACAAAGTCACGAGCCTCGATGGCGCTTTGATGGTCCGGATAGTCGTTCAACGCCTTTTTGTTGGGCCGCATCCGATAACGCCACTGGTAATACTGCGAAACCGCGACATCGCCCGGATGGCGCACTAACAGCACGACTTTCTTGCCGTAGTAATCTCTCTTGGTGTCAACGTTGCCGGTATAGTCCTTGAGATAATTGTCATGCGTGAAGAAAATTTTCGGCACACGACGGTCATGGCGATGCAGATTGTCGAAACCAAAAATCACTGATTCATCAATTCGATAGCGTATCTGGTAGACACGCGACATCAAGACGCGAAGCCACGTCCGGCCGCTCTTGCCGAAGGAGACAACGACAACATCGGAGGCCCGCAGCTTTTGATACTGCTCCTTGCCGCGAATCCGCCGCTCAAGCGCAATCTTCTTCTCTTCGGGCAAGAAAAACAAAGGCTTCAGTACCAGAAACCGGGTGCCTTTCTTCTTAAGGCTATCCCAAGCGGCGGCGAGTTCGGCGTGCATGCACTCTAACGATATTGTTCAATCGGCTGCCTGAGCTTCGAACATAACGGACGCAGCTCTCTAGCGAAAGACCTCCTCGCCATCCCCTTTGGGAAGTGCGGCAGGTTGATCACAGCGTGTCGCGATTTCGACTGTTCGGCCATCCATAGCGGCGCGTTCCATTGCGGTCATGACATCAAGACAATGAAGAGCAAGCTCGCCGCTTGCGCGATGCGGCCGGTTGTTGATGATCCCCCAAGCCATGTCGACGACACCAACGATCCGGTGATTGGCTAGCTGCTCGCCGTGCTTTGACTGAAAATTGGCCTTCCAGAACGAGTAAGGCTCGATGGAAACATCCGTCCAGTCTCCACCGCGATCACTCACTTTGGGCTCGCCCGCAAAGAAATTGGGATCGGGCACCAACATCGATCCGGCATCGCCATAGAGTTCAATGGGTGTATGCGTGTGACGCCAGACTTCCCAGCTTGCCGTCAGCGAAATCACTGCACCCTTCTCGAATTCGAGCACGGCGCTGACATGGGTGGGCACGCTCACCGGAAACCTCTCGCCTTCTCGCGGCCCACTGCCGATGATCCGTTCCTTGGCACCATGCCCCGACATGGATGCGACCTTCTTGACCGGCCCCAAGAGGAAAATCAGGTCGGTGATGTAATAAACGCCCACATCGAGAATGGGTCCGCCACCAAATGAAAAGAAGAAATCGGGGTTCGGATGCCAGCTCTCCATGCCGTGCGACATGACAAAACACGTCCCGCCGATGACCTTGCCGATGACACCCTCGTCCAACGCGTGCCGGCAGGCGTGGTGGGCGGCTCCCAAAAACGTGTCGGGCGCGGAGCCGACCCGAAGATTGTTCGAGCGGGCAAGATCGATGATCTCCCGCCCCTGCTCGATGGTGACGGCAAGAGGCTTTTCGCCATAGACATGCTTGCCGACCTGAAGGGCCTTCATGCTCACCTCGTGATGAGCAACCGGAACCGTCAGATTAATGATCAGATCGATCGACGCGTCACCCAGGAGTTCTTCCATGGTGCGTGCTTCGATGCCGTAGGTCTCGGCCTGTTTTTTCGCCGTCTCGGCCCGAAGATCCGTGCAGGCGACAATATCCAGCGATTCATAGTCCCGGACATTCTGCAGATAAATGTCACTGATGTTGCCGCAGCCGACAATCGCGGCACGCAATGGTGTCATGGTTGTTTCCGTCCGTCTCTTAGAGGCTTTGCAGGAAGCTTGCGCTATTCTTGACGAAAAGCGGCCCGTCTTTCGGCTTGTCGTGCTCAAGCACCATGAGCTTGGGCGAAAAGGCCAGACACTGTCCCCAGAGATTTTGCCAGTTCATGCTACCCTTGCCGACATCGCACCAGCCGTCCTCATCCAGGTTCTCACCTTGCGGAGCAATGTCTTTGACATGAACGCTGGTCAAACGGTCTCGGTAGCGTTCGAGCCATGAAAGCGGCTCGGCACCGCCGCGCACCAGCCAGGCGACATCGGCCTGCCAGCCCACACCGGGAGCATTGTCGAACAGAACATCCAGCGGCAATCGGCCGTCCGCAAGGGCCCGAAGCTCCCAATCATGATTATGGTAACCAAGTTCAATGCCCTGCGCTTTCAGCGTCTCTGCGGCGCCAGCAAGCGTCGCTCCGGTGCGAGCCCAACCCGCCGCGTCCTGGCCGCGATCCTCGTTCGCGACCGCAGGCATGTAGAGATATGTAACGCCGATGGTCTTGCAGCCCTCCACCACCCAATCAAGGCGATTGGTCAGCGTATCGAGCGACACGTGACCGCTCGGCGCCGAAAGCCCGTAATCATCGAGCATGGCGCGAAAACGCTTGGCATCGTCGAGATGGCTTTGAATGATCTCGACGAGCGTCAGCCCCGCAGCCGCCGCCGCATCGAGTTCCTTCTTGGTGTCGCCGACAAAGCGAAGGCTGTACAATTGAAGGGAGAGTATATACCGCACTGCCATGAAAATTCCTTTCGTAAATCGGCGTCAGTCAGAGACGCTACTCGGTCTCTTTGGAAAATACGGAAACCGTTGAAAGGTCAAAGCCGAGATCGAGGCGACGCTCGCGGTCGTCAAAGCCATTCTTGAACGGATAGCCGTCGCGGGGAATTCGATACATTCTCAACCCGGCAACAACGATGCCATCGCGCTTTACGAGCCTGGCCACAAGAAAATTCATCCACGGCGAGCGGCCAGCGACCCTGCTGACCGTCCTTCCAGTTG
>CAYPOV010000428.1:0-3074 GCA_964412385.1 uncultured Geminicoccaceae bacterium | reverse complement strand
GGCCGCCCGAACCGCTGGCTTGCAGCCTTCGTGGCGCGCAAGCCGAAGATGGTCGCGGCAGTAGCGCTGGAGAACGAAATGGCCCGGATGATCTGGCTGTGACGACGAAGAAGGAATTTTACCGGATGGCGTGACCTCGGCCCTCAAAGAGAAACGAAGGCACGGCGTGGCCGCAAGGCTGCGGATCGGCATGGAATACGTACTCCGATTTTGGGGGTGATCGGCATCCAAAGGGTCCCCCGAGATCGTGGGGGTCACAATAGCTCTCGATATTATCGCGAACCGCTTTTGGATGTTGGTGGTGGAGACGATCGCAAAGATTCGTCGAACTTATGACCCAGCCCCGGAGTTAGGGCGACTAATAGGTGGAAATTGCCCGTTTCGAACAGCAATGGCGGAGACAGAGCGGCAAGCGGCTCCCGGCGTGAGCGAGGCTCCAAAGATGAACCTCGATCAGAGAGGTGAAATGCGTCTGAATTCCCAGCGACCAGCCCACTATTGGCCGCATTATGGCACTTTTTTTCGGACGACGCTGTTGTCGTCCTTCGCAGGTTGAGGCACCCTTGAGCCGGGTTGGATTCATTCACGATGTCATCGGGCGTACTCTCCCGGCACATACAGCGTCGAATAGGGAATACCGTAGAGTGCCACAACACGCCAATAGTGGCGTGCCGGTCGTCTCTGCACTACGCTACAAACGCCGGAGCCAAAATGGGCAATGCCGGATCAAGTACTTTAAGTAGACAAGTGATGAAAAGGGATTATCGTACCGTCGGTGATTTGTCGAAGGCGCCAATCCTTCGGCTGGATAAGGGTCAACGATCCGATAGTCATGCCTTTCTCTTACGAGAAGTTGAAAGTATTGGGAGTTAATTCTCCTCAATTGCAACGGGTGACGGAGGAGAGACCGAAGCATCCTGCCGCTCCGGCCCAGGTGACGACGCCGGTCTTCGCCAGTGGCCCGGAGCTTTCGGTCATCGTCCCTACCTTCAACGAGCGGCCCAACGTGCGCGAGCTCGTCGAGCGGCTGCAGGCTTGTCTCGCCGACTGCTGCTGGGAGGTCATCTTCGTCGACGACGATTCGACCGACCGCACCGCCGCGCTCGTGCGCGAGCTGGCGCAGGACGCCCACCGCATCCGCTGCATCCAGCGTATCGGCCGACGCGGGCTGTCGACAGCCTGTATCGAGGGCATGATGGCGAGCTCAGCACCTTATCTGGCGGTGATCGACGGCGATCTGCAGCACGATGAGACGCTGTTGCCGCAAATGCTCGACGAGCTGCGCGCGGGCGACGTCGATGTCGTGGTGGGGTCGCGCTACTTGCCTGGCGGCGGAATCGGCAGCTGGGACGGGTCGCGCGCCTCGGTCAGCCTGATCGCGAGCCGGCTCAGCCGGCTGGTGCTCAAGGCCGATTTGGCGGACCCGATGAGCGGTTTCTTCATGATCCGCCGAGATGCCATGGAGGGCAGCGTCCGCCAGCTCTCCGGCATCGGCTTTAAGATCCTGGTCGATTTCTTTTCGTCCTCGCCGCGGCCGCTCCGCTTCGTCGAGCTGCCCTACGAGTTCCGCAGCCGCAAGGCAGGCGAGAGTAAGCTTGATTCGCAAGCGGCGTGGGACTATCTGATGCTACTTGTCGACAAGCTAATAGGACATCTGCTTCCGGTCCGCTTCGTCGCGTTCAGCCTCGTAGGCGGCGTCGGGGTCGCCGTTCACCTCGCCGTGCTGGCGGTGCTGATGCAGCAGGTCGGCACGAACTTCGTCACCGGCCAGACGATCGCCACTCTGGTGGCAATGACCAGCAATTACACGCTCAACAACTTGCTGACCTACCGCGACCGCCGGCTGAAAGGCTGGGATTGCCTGCGCGGCTGGTTCTCCTTCGCCGCCGCCTGCGGCATCGGTGCCATCGCCAATGTCGGCATCGCCTCCTACCTTTTCAGCGCCGAGATCAAGTGGATGCTCGCCGCGATCGCAGGTATCCTCGTGGGCACAGTCTGGAACTTCGCGGTGACCAGATTCTATACGTGGCACGAGCGGACGACAGTTTAGAAGTGATGCGGCTCGAAGCGCAACGGGTACGGTAGTTTGAACGCGGATCGGCAGTAGGGGCGTGGGTGGCCGGGTCGCCGACGCCGGCTCGTCGGTGCCCGATCGCTTGATCCGGCGACGGGCTGACCCTGACATAGTCGCGCTTGGCCGACCGGCCGAGGTTCGCGCCTATGCCGACCGGATCGAGATCCGCCAGGATGGCCGGATCATCGGCCAGCACGCCCGGTCATTCGGTCGGAACAAGACGATCTACGATCCTTGGCACTACGTGCCGGTGCTGGCGCGCAAGCCAGGCGCGTTGCGTAACG
This sequence comes from uncultured Geminicoccaceae bacterium, assembly GCA_964412385.1. Classification (GTDB taxonomy): domain Bacteria; phylum Pseudomonadota; class Alphaproteobacteria; order Geminicoccales; family Geminicoccaceae; genus JBGSYN01. The sequence goes on along the minus strand of CAYPOV010000428.1, from coordinate 716 downwards.
GCGCGCCATTCAAGGACTGGGTGTTGCCCTCGAATTTAGCTCGGATCCGGAGAAAGCTCGGGGCTTGCGATGACGCTGACCGGCAGATGGTGAAGATCCTCACAGCCGTGCTCTGTGATGGCCTGGCGGCGGTCGAGACCGCCTGCGCCGAAGCGTTGGACGAAGGCGTCCACTCCGCGGACGTCATTCTCAACATCCTGTCCCGCCGCAAAGACCCATCGCCGGCGCTAACCATCGCCACACCCGACGCTTTGAAACTCAGGCATCAGCCCACGGCCGATTGCGCCCGCTACGACCAATTGAGGGGAAGCCTATGATGGAACGGTCGGAAATCCTCAGCACGATGGGCACGCTCAAGCTCCATGGCATGAAGGCGGCCTATAACGAGATCCTCGCCACCGCTGTCAACCGGCAGCATGAGCCGCAGCGGGTGGTCGGCGATCTGCTCGCTGCCGAAATCTCGGAATAACAGGCCCGCTCCATCAAATACCAGATGACCATCGCCAAATTACCCCTCGCCAAGGACATCGACCACTTCGTCTTTGACGGCACGCCGATCAACGAAACCCTGGTTCGCGATCTCGCCGGCGGCGACTTTCTCGAGCACGAACGAAATGCCGTGTTGGTCGGCGGTACTGGTACCGGCAAGACCCATCTGGCCATCGCCATTGCTCGTGCTTGCATTCGCGACGGTGCCCGCGGACGGTTCTTCAACG
>CAYPOV010000427.1:0-3114 GCA_964412385.1 uncultured Geminicoccaceae bacterium | reverse complement strand
ACAAGCCCGCCTCGTTGTCACGAGATTGCAATGGCATTTGCTGCGGGGAGGCCATATTATGGATAAAGTTCTCTTGATTACCGGCGGAGCACGCGGGATCGGCCGTGAAACCGCGCGGCTGGCGGCGAAAGAAGATTACAAAATCGCCGTAAATTATCGCGAGCGCAGCGATGCCGCAGACGCACTTTGCCAAGAACTCGCGGAACATGACGCGGAAGCGATCGCCATTCAGGCGGATGTGGCTAATGAAGACGAAATCATCCGTCTCTTCAACGAAACCGAACATCAACTCGGCAAGCTTACCCATCTCGTTTGTAGTGCTGGAATAGGCCATCCTGCTCGTGTCGAAGAGATCGATCTCGGCAAATTGAGGCACATGTTTGAGGTCAATGTGTTCGGACTTATGCTGTGCTGCCGAGAGGCCGCACGCCGAATGTCGACAAAGAACGGCGGCCATGGTGGTTCCATTGTGACGATCTCATCGATGGCCGCAACCGTGGGCGGCCGCGACGGCGCCAGCACTTATGCGTCCAGCAAAGGAGCTGTCGACGTCTTTACGACTGGCTTTGCTCGGGAAGTCGCTGGCGAGGGAATTCGGGTCAATGCAGTTCGACCCGGCATGACCATGACCGACATGACGGCACGGGTTCGTGATAATCCCGACCGTAAGGCGATGATTGGCGGCACAATCCCCATGGGAAGGGTCGGCGAACCTCAAGAAATCGCCGAAGTCGTGCTTTTCCTGTTGTCGGACAAGGCTTCATTCGTCACCAACACCCATGTCAATGTCGGAGGCGGCGGCTTCAATGTGGGGCCTCGCTAGAGAGCACGCGAGAGGGAACATCGTCATGGCTGAAAGCCTCAAGGATTTGATGGTGGCTGCAAAAGCGGCTGTGCCCGAGATCACGCCGGATGAAGCGGAGCGCATGATGAGCGACGGTCAAACTATCGTCATCGATGTGCGTGAGACCAGTGAGGTCGAGGCCTCAGGTAAAGTCAAAGACGCCATTCATATCCCGCGCGGCCTGCTCGAATTCCGAGCCGACCCTGATTCGCCCATGCACCTTCCTGAACTCGCCAAGGATAAGTCGGTCATCCTCTATTGTGCTTCAGGAGGACGCTCGGCCCTTGCCGGCAAAACGCTCAAGGATATGGGCTACGACAAGGTCCACAATCTTGGCGGTTTCAACGTTTGGGCTCACGCCGGCAAGCCGATCGACCCTGGCACCAACTACGAACTAACCTCTGACTAGAGGCGATTTGTCGAAACTTCGGGTTGTACCGGAACCCTCCGCTAGTCTACTTCTCTGCGCATGCCTGAACGTGAGTTCAATTGCCCGAACTGTGGTGCTGCCCTGAAAGCAAGCTTGGCCTTCACCAAGCTTGTGACCTGCGACTATTGCGACAGCGCCGTGTTTCTTGAGGACAAGGCCGTAAGCTTGGCGGGCAAGCAAGGTGTGATGACGCAGGTGCCGTCACTTATAGAGCTTGGTGGCACTTACCGTTATCGGGATCACGAGTTTCAGGTCGTTGGACAAGTGCGGTTCGACTATGCGCACGGGTTTTGGGACGAATACTGGTCGCTCGTCGATGGCGACGGCCGTTGGGTGAGTGTCGATGAAGGCGACATTGCGGTTGAGTGGCCAATCGACATCAATACCGGCCCCGCATTTGAAGCACTAAAGGTTGGCGCGCCCATCGAGCTTTTGGGGGAAAGCTTCACGGTCACGGAAATTGGCGAGGCGGTCTGCAGCGCCATTAAGGGCGAATTGCCGGAACTTCTAGAGGTCGGCCAGCGCTTCCGCTATGCCCATCTTCGCGGTATCGGCGTGCGGCTGGTCACACTTGAATATGACAAGACGGGTTTTGCCGCGAGCGACGGTGCTTGGGTTGACCCCTTCGAAATCAAGGCCGTCGGGTGAGCGAACCTCGCGCCATCAATTGCACGAACTGCGGCGCACCCTTGGAACTCAAAGGGGGACATCGCGTGCGCAGCCTCACCTGCAGCTACTGCGGCTCGGTGATGGATACCCATGAGGGCTATCGCAAGGTAGCCGAGTTCAAGGATATCCCGAGACCCGACACGCCGTTCGAGATCGGCTTGAAGGGTGTCATCGACGGTGTCAACTTCACCGTGATCGGCATGCTCGGCTATGAGTTGGTCGAAGATGGTGTGATCTACAAATGGGTCAGCTCGCAACTCTTCTCGCCAACCCACGGCTATGCCTGGATCACCTACAATCGGGGTCATGTGGTCTTTTCAAGACGCGTGCGCGAATTGCCGGAGCCCAGGCTGCCATCGGCCAAGCGCAAGAAACGGGTCGAGTTTCGTGGCGAGACCTACCGGATTTTCGAGAGCTATGTTGCCTATGTTGACTATGCCGAGGGCGAGTTAACCTGGATTGCCAAGAGAAATGATCAGGTCTCAGTCACCGAGGCCATCAATCCTCCCTGGCTGCTGGAATATGAAATCAGCCAGAACGAACTGGAATATGGTCTCGGACGCTATCTCTCGCGAGACGAGGTCGAGAAGGCGTTCAACCTCGACAAACGCCTTCCAAGGGGTGAAAATGTTCATCCGGCTCAACCTTTCGTCCCAAGCCCATTCCTGGTGTCGCTCTCCCATGTGGGCCAGATTTTTTGCGGCGTGGCGGCGGTCGGTTTTGTGTTGTGGGCCTTCTTTGGCACGGGCACACCGATCGTCAATGAGCGGATCGACTTTCCCGCTCAAAGCAGCTCGACCTTGTCGTTCTCGGTTGCCGATGCCGACGACCTGATCGAAATCAATCTCGAAGCCCCCGTCAGTAATTCTTGGATCTATGTCGAGGCGACGGTTTCCGACCAAGAAAAGCCTCTTATGACGATCGGCCGGGAGATCGGCTACTACTTTGGCCGAGAAGGTGGTGAGAACTGGACCGAGGGAAGCCGCAGCCAAAGCGCTCGTTTTCGTGTTCCCCAAGCCGGTGACTACGAACTCGAGGTTGAGGCGGAGGCCGAATATCGTGGTATCGATTGGCTCCAAGTGCAGCTGCGCGAAGGTGTCATGCCGATCCGTTATCTCATCGCCCTCCTCGTCATATCCGTCTTCAGCGCCGTTCTCTTGACCATCACGCG
>CAYPOV010000426.1:0-3143 GCA_964412385.1 uncultured Geminicoccaceae bacterium | reverse complement strand
AAGGCTTCAGACGCGGCGACACCATGGAGAATATTGTTCTCGGCTCCCTCCTCGTAATTGATTACGAACTGCACGGCGATGCGGGCATTGTTCGGCCATTGAGGGTCGGGCGGCGTGCGGCCATAGCCAATCATATCGCGCGGATAAGGCTCGCTCATGAAGCATCTCCCGACAAAAGGTCAGCAAGCGCGCAGGCAATGATCGTCGTCGCAGCCCTGAGATCCGAAAGCCTAACATGCTCGTCGGCGCGATGGCCGTTGGCCTCCAGAAAGCTCCTTGGCCCCGCACCATAGGAGATGGTTGGCACATCTCGCTCCGCATAGAGCCGCGCATCGGTGTAGAGCGGCACACCCTTGATCTCGATCGCCTCGCCCAACACCCGTTCGGCGTGATGCGCGATAGCATTGATCAAGGGATCGGCGCCATCAAGCCGCGTCAAAGGACGCGCCAACAGCACACGCTTGATCTCGCAAGATATCCCCGGACGATCCGCCGCCTTCTCAATGACGTCGCGCAACGCCGCCTCGACGACCTCAGGATCCTCTTCGGGGATCATCCGCCGGTCCAACCGTATTCTGCAGCGATCAGGCACGACGTTGGTGTTGATCCCGCCCTCGATCAGCCCGACCGTCAGGCTCGGCGAGCCGATGCCCGGAACCGACGACGTCATTTTGGCAAATCCCGCGCGCAGGCCATAAAGCGCGCTCATGACCCCGTTCATGGCCTCAAGGGCATCATGCCCCGACTCGGGTGCGGCCGCATGCGCCGAGGTTCCCCGGGTCGTCACCTCGAGATGCAAACAGCCATTGTGTGCCGTGACGATCGACCATGAGAGGCCGGCCGAAATGCACAAATCCGGCTTGCTCAGCCCCTGGTCGAGAAGATGGGCCGGACCGATTAGCCCGCCTATCTCTTCATCGAAGGTTATATGAAGCTCGGCCGTTCCGTTGAGCCCCTCGACTTGACCAAGGGCCAGCAATGCAAAGGCATAGGTCGCGATGTCGGATTTCGAGACCGCCGATCCACGTCCGTAGAGCCGTTGGTCATGGATCTCGCCGCCATAGGCCGGATAGCGCCAACCCTCGCCGGGCGGAACCACATCACCATGCGCATTGAGCGCAATGACGGGGCCGCTTCCATCGCCAAGGACACGCTTGGCAATCAAATTGGTGCAGCTGATCATGCCATGCTCGCGCACCAAAGCCTCTGAGACCGGATGGCGTTCCACATCGAAGCCCAACCTCGCCAGCGCCTCGCTTGCCACCTCGGCAATGGCAGCGCAATCGCCCGGCGGATTGTCGGACGGCGTTTGCACCAGCTTTTGCAGAAACGCGATTTCGTCCTGCCAGCGCGCTTCAATCGCCTGCTCGATCGGCGTTGCGGTGTCACGGGTCATAGGAGGCTTGCCAGATGCTTTTCGACATTCTTCGGGTGCGCGGGCGGCATAACTGTCTCGACCATGCGCCCCGAGCCGGGCTGAGCAAGAACGGCGCCATCACGCATGATAACCTCACCCCTTCGAACGGTCGCCACAGGCCAGCCGCGCACCTTCATGCCCTCATAGGCGGAAAGCTTGCCGCGCGAGCTCAGGCGCTCGGTGGTCAGCGTTTCTTTGCGCTTCAGATCCACCAGCACCAAATCGGCATCCGCACCGGGCACGATCGATCCCTTGCGCCCCTCAAGTCCGAATGCGCGTGCTGCCGCGGATGAAGTGATCTCTACGCAGCGCTTGAGATCGAAACGGCTTTGGTGAACCGCCGTCAACATTAATGGCAGCAGGCTCTCGACACCCGGAAAGCCACAGGCGACATCCCAAATCGTTTGGCCTTCCTTTTCATTGGCTGCGTGGGGCGCATGGTCGGTCGAGATGAAGTCGATCAATCCGGAGGCCAGCGCATTCCACAAAGGCTCTTGATGGTATTCCTCGCGTATCGGCGGGTTCATGCGGAGCTTTGGGCCGTCCGCACGAGATTCTAACGCCTCGAGCGAGCAGAAGAGATAGCTCGGCAAGGTCTCCACGGTGAGATCGACACCCTTCTCCTTGAAGAAACGAAGATAGGGCAGGCTCGCGGACGTGCTTTCATGGACGATGTGAATTCGTGCACCGGTCCACTCGGCCAACACACAGCTCCGCGCCATCGCTTCGACGGCGACAACTTCGGGCCGGGAGAGTTCATGATCGCGGATTGTGTTCCGAGAAGCCGCTTTAAGCCTCTCCTCCCGCCAAGCGAGTATGGGCGAGTTCTCCGCGTGAATAGCAATGCGCTTGCCGCTTCGTGAAAGGATCTCGAAGGCTTCAAGGACCGCGCCATCACTCGGACAGGCGAGATTGCCCGTGGTATTGCCCAAAAAAAGCTTAAAGCCGCAGACACCGGCCTCGACCAAGGCCTCAAGATTGCCAAGGCTGGCTTCGGTAATCACCCCATAAAGGCCGTAATCGACGATCGACTTGGCCTGGGCCAGCGCTCGCTTTTCCTCGAATGCTTCGACGCTCTCGACCGGAGGAACCGTGTTCGGCATGTCGAACACGGTCGTCATGCCGCCCAAAGCCGCAGCGTGCGAGCCCGTAAGCCAGTCTTCTTTGTGTTCCATGCCGGGTTCACGGAAATGCACATGGATATCAATAACACCCGGCAAAATGTGCAGTCCGGTAGCATTCAGATGCTGGGCTGCAGCCGGCATGCTCGACGCTGTGCCGATCGCAACGAGTCTGCCGTCGGCTATGGCAATCGATGCCTCGTAAACAGCATTCTCGGTAACAACTGTACCGTTGTCGATAACAAGATCGGCGTGCGCCATCGAACCTGCCTCTTCTGGAGCGGGAAAGAACTCAACGCGGCGTTGATGGCTTCATTTCTAGAGAAACTTCAGGCAAATGTTAGTGGAGCTTGCGCGCGTCATCAGGACCGCTTGCGTAGACGAAATCCAACAAAGTGCGGACATCGCCTACGCGGCGCCGGCGATGAGACTGATCGATCAAGGGATCGCCCAGGTAGGCATTGAGAGCATCCGGACCACCACGAATCGCTTTGATGGCTTCTTTGTATCGCAGAAGGATGGGCGACGAATCCAACGCCGAATAGGATGTCCGGAAATGTCTTCCTTGTTCGGCCGCCGACGACCAATGGTGCACCAAACGAAGC
>CAYPOV010000425.1:0-3153 GCA_964412385.1 uncultured Geminicoccaceae bacterium | reverse complement strand
TACAGATAACCACCGCCGTTCGATTTTTTCGCAGCAACCTTCCAACCGTCACCAAGCCAAAAGTTGTAAGGGGCCTGGGGGCAAAAAGCCCCCAGAAAAACAGACGCTCACAACGAAGGTGAACATGACGGGCACCTATCGTTTGTGATCGTAGCGTGACATAAGCGTCGAGGTTCTTGGTTCGGCAAGGAGTGGAAGGGAATGGCGGCGAGGCCAATCATACTGGATTGCGATCCGGGACAGGATGATGCGGTGGCTATTATGCTGGCATTGGCATCGCCTGAGGAGATCGATGTCAAAGGCATCACGGCTGTCGCTGGCAATGTTCCGCTGACGAAGACCGAGCGCAATGCGCGTATGCTTGTAGAGCTTGCGGGTCGGGTCGAGATTCCGGTGTTTGCCGGCTGCCCGAGGCCGATCATGCGCGAGCAGGTGACGGGTGAAGCGGTGCATGGTCAAGAGGGCATTGACGGGATCGAGATCGTTCGGCCGAAGAAGCCGCGTGAGCCTATGCATGGCGTCGATTTTCTGATCGAGGCTTTGCTCAATTCGCCGTCGGAAGGCATGACCGTTGTGGCAATCGGGCCTTTGACCAATGTCGCTGTTGCATTGATCAAGTCGCCCGAGATTGCCGGCCATATTCGCGAGCTGGTGATCATGGGGGGGGCTGGACGGGCTCTTGGGAATCGGACACCAACGGCTGAGTTCAATTTTCTGGCCGATCCCCATGCAGCGAAGATTGTCCTAGACTGTGGCCGACCGATCACGATGATGTCGTTGGATGTCACACATCAGGCGATCACCCGCCCTGATCGGCTTGAGCGCATTCGGGGTTTGGGCAATCCGGTTGCGGATGCGGCGGCCGGCATGTTGGGTTTTTATCACACCGACCGGCCCGAACGGTATGGCGAGGTGGGGATGCCGCTGCATGATCCGTTGACGATCGCTTATTTGATCGCGCCCGATTTGTTTAAAGGGCGTGAGGTCAATGTCGAGGTTGATTGTCTCTCGGAATTGTCGATGGGATCGAGCCGCGTCGATTTTTGGGGTGTCACCGGCAAGCCAGCCAATGTGCAGTGGATGGAGACGCTCGACGCCGATAGATTTTATGGTTTGCTTACAGAGCGACTTGCGCGTTACGGCACGGACTGACTTAGGGAGTTCGTGATGCATAAGAGCCGCTTGGCTGGGATTGTGATTGATTGCCGAACGGAGGATTTGAGCGGGGCCGAGAAGTTCTGGAGCGAGGCTTTGGGATTGTCGGTGCGTGCCAGCTCTGATCCACTCTATGCCGATCTGATCGGGCCCAAAGATCAGCCTCATGTGTTATTGCAGAAGGTCGATCATGAAAGCCGCGTGCATCTCGACATCGAGACCGATGACATCGAGGCGGAGGTGCAACGGCTTGAGGAGTTGGGGGCGCGGCGATTGGCGCAGGTCAAGGAATGGTGGGTGTTAGAGGCACCGAGCGGCCATCGCTTTTGTGTGGTGAAGCCGCAACGTGGCGACTTTGCCGAAAAGGCGGCGGTGTATGGCGAATGAGTCTTGGGCTCAATTCGCGATCTCGAGGAATTCGACGTGAAGTTCCAAGGTGACTTCGTCTCCAACAGCGGGGATCAGGGTGTCAATCCCGAATTCTGAGCGCCGGAATTTGCTTGAGGCGGCAAAGCCCAAAGTGTAGCGGCCCGTGACGAAATTGTCGGCGCCGCCATTGAAGATGATGTCGATGGTGATGGGGTTGGTGACGCCCACGAGGGTGAGATCACCGGTCATGGTAGCACTGTCTTCGCCGGTTACGGTGATGTCGGTGGAGGTGAAACGGGCCTGGGGAAACCGATCGGTGTCGAACCAGTCCGGGCCTCTCAAGAGTTCGTCGAGCATGCCGATGCCAGAATCGATACTCGCCATCTCGACGATGACGTCGAGGCTCGAGGTTTCGGGCTGTTCGGGGTCGAAATCGAGGCTGGCGTCGAACTCGTTGAAGCGGCCGACGAAAGTCGAGAAGCCGAAATGGTCCACTTTCCAGAGGAGCGCTGCGTGATCCTGATCGAGTTCGAAGGCGCCGGCCTGGAGGGCTGAAGGATCGATGACTTGGTGGCCCGAAGGGACCAACCGGCCGCATCCGAGGAGGAGGACGAAAAGGATGACCGAGCAGCGATGCCACCAGATGCGCATCAGCTCACAGACGCTTTGTCTTCCCAGATGCGATAGCCGCCGATGAAGGCATTGTTGTTGTCGCCAAGGCGGGAATCGGGCGGGAGTTCGCTGAGTTTTTTGGAATTGCCACCGCCGATTACGACATAGTCGGCGCACATGGCGGCCTTGAGCCTGCCGGTTACGTCGAAGACGGCTTTTTTCCAGCGTTTGGCGCCGAGGCGGGTGAGACCACGCGTGCCGAGATAGTCCTCGAAAGAGCGGCTTTTCTTGTAGGGCAGATGGGCGAGTTCGAGGGGATGGACGTGATCGTCGATGACGAGTGCCGCACCGAGGCCCGTGCCCAGGCCCAAGAACAACATGGAGCCGCCATCGTAGGAGCCGAGGGCCTGCATGGCGGCGTCGTTGACGACCTTGGTCGGTGCACCGATGGCACCGGAAAAGTCGAAATCGACCCAGCCCTTGCCGAGATTGTGGGGCTCGAGCACCATGAGATTGTCTTTGACGGGTGCCGGCACGCCGATTGTGACCTTGTCATAGGGCCAGTCTTTGGCGAGGCGATCAAACTTGGAGAGAAGCTTGTCGGGTGTCAGTGTCGGGCCGGATTTGGCTTTGCGCACGTCTTCCTCGCCCTGCAACTGGGCTTTGACATTGTTGCCACCGACATCGATGACCAGGATGCGGCCGGGCGTTTGGGACGAATCGATTGCGACGATTTTGGCGGCAGAATGAGACGCCTCATCGATCTCCATGTCTGCATGGTCGCTCTTGCCGTTCACCGCACTGCTTAACTGGCCATCGTTGCGAGACTTTCTAGCCCGTTCAGGCGTTCGGGCCAACCGTTTTACGACGCCTCGGTCGAACCCCAGGCAATTTACATTTGTCCTGATGGGTATGTGGCACAGACTCCACAATAGCGCTGAAAGCTCTGCATTGTCTTCGATTTGTCATCAACCGCTCCTACGGCACACCTTGAAGCAGATAACCAAGGAGCGGAGC
>CAYPOV010000424.1:0-3157 GCA_964412385.1 uncultured Geminicoccaceae bacterium | reverse complement strand
GCCGCTCGGCGGAGACGAGCTGCCACGCTCGGGAGAGCAGGAAGTACCCGGCGACAAGGCTCAGCGCGACTGTCGAGAGCAGCGCAGGGAGCAGACGACGAAAACGTCGGGCAAAACAGCCGGCGAAGGAGAAAGAGCCCTCCTGAAGGCAGTCGAGGAAGTTGCGGCAATCGTTGGGGCGTTGGTGATCGCGAGTGTTGGATCTGGGCCGGTGAGGGCGCAGACGGCGGTCGATCTGGAACTGGTATTTGCTGTGGATGTATCGCGCTCGATGGACTTGGAAGAGCAGCGGCTGCAGCGCGAAGGCTATATCGAGGCGTTGACCGATCCGGCGGTGTTGGCGGCGATCAGAGCTGGGTTCATTGGCCGGATTGGCTTCACCTATTTCGAGTGGGCGGGGCCGCACAGCCAGAATGTGATTGTTCCCTGGACTGTTCTCGAGGACGAGGCGTCAATTCGCCGGGCCGCAGCCCTCTTGGCGGAAGCTCCCTTGCGCTCGGTTCTGGATACCTCGATTTCCGAGGCTCTGTTCTTTGCCACCGATCTTTTCGATCAGAATGATTATGACGGCATCCGCCGGGTAATCGACGTGTCGGGTGACGGGCCCAACAATTTGGGGCGCAAGATCGAGCCCTCACGGGATGCCGTGGTCGAGCAGGGAATTGTGATTAACGGCTTGCCGATCATGATCCAGGGGGAGCATCACGGGCCTTGGAACATTCGTGACCTCGACGTTTATTACAAAGAGTGCGTGATCGGCGGACCCGGCTCGTTTGTTGTGCCGATCAACGGTTTCGAGAACTTTGCCGAGGGCGTTCGGCGCAAGCTGATCTTGGAGATTGCGGGTCTTATGCCCGAAGATCTGCGCCAAAGTACGGCGGAGCCGACGCGGCCTGTGATCATGGCTGATTCAGGCTTGGATGGTATCGCCAAGGATTGCATGATCGGCGAAAAGCTGCGCCAGCAATGGTTCGGTATGAGTATGCCATAGGCTTGACAGCTAGACCTTATTATCCTATTTTAGGAACACCAAGCTAAATCGGGTGTCCGGGTGCTGGTGGGAGCTCGGCGCCTCGAAATAGGATGGCGTTTCGCATCACGAGATATTTTTCGTGGGCACGCATGGCGTCGGGATCGAAGTCTTTTTGGGGGCGTGGCTCGAGCTCGTAGTGGCCGTGGTGGTCCTCGCCCCGGACCAGCATGGCGCAGTCTGGCCCGACAGTGGGGGCGACCTTCGGATTGATGAAGGTGATCACATAGTTGACGCGCGGGCCGTCCGAGTTGTTAGGACCGGAGCCGTGGGGCATATGGAGGTGGTGGAAGGAGACTTCGCCAGCATCGATCAGCACAGGGACGGTGGCCTGGTGATCGATGTTGAGATCAATGGTTTCGCCACGGGAAAGCAGTTCGCCTTCGGCCTTCATGTCCTTGTGGTGGATTTGTCCGAGGCGGTGACCGCCGGGCATGTAATGCATGGTGCCGTTCTCGAGGGTCGCAGGCGTGAGGGCAACCCAGGCACGGACGACACCTTCGGCATCGTCGAGTTCGTAATTGGTGGAATCCTGATGCCAGGAAACATAGCTGCCGGAGTTGGCGGCTTTCCAGAAGACGCCTGAAGACCAGACCATGATATCGGGGCCGATGACGCTCTCCACGGCATCGAGCAAGCCTTCATCGTGGCAGATTTCATCAGCCCATTTGAACAGGAGATGCCCTTTGAGAAGATAGATTTGATCGACCGGCTGATGATAGCGCTTGGCGGTATCGCTTTGGGTGAAGGCCATGAAGCGCTCGGTGAGCGTATTGGCCTGTTGTTTCGGCATAAGCCGGTGCGGGAAATAATAGCCCTGTTCGCGGAACTGGCGGATTGCGGCCTCACTTAGCCCTTTCATCATCAAGCCTCCTTGGTCGATCGCCTGTGAGGATAGAGCCCTTCACCCGGCTCGCCAAGCTGGTATGAAGGCGCCGCCAATCGGAATGCCGGGAACTCTCCATCATGCGTCCTGCTCTCCTCATCTGTCTCGCCGCCGGGCTGGTACTGTTTGTCTGGCATTTGATCGCCGACCGGATGACGCCTCTTACCACGCAAGCACGGGTCAAAATGGTGGTGATCCCGATCGTGCCGCAAGTGTCGGGCACTGTTGCGGCCATCGCGGTGACGCAAAACGAGTTGGTCGACGCTGGCGAAGTGTTGTTCACTATCGATCCGGCGCAATATCAGATCGCCGTCGCCGATGCCGAGGCCTCGCTGCAGACCGCGGTGCAGGACGTCGGTGCCGATTCGGCGGCGATCGAGACAGCGCAGGCACGGGTGTCGCAGGCCAAGACCGATCTCGACAATGTGCGGCTGCAGTCGGCGCGGATCTTCGAGCTCGAGAAGAAAGGCTTTTATGCCAAGGCCAAGGGTGATGATGCCCGTGCTGAATTGGCAGCAGCCGAAGCCGAGCTTGTCGCGGCCCAAGCGGAGTTGGAGCGCGAGCAGCAGGCATTGGGTGCCACCGATGAGCGCAATCCGCGGATCGCCGCTGCAGTCGCCAGGCTCGATCAGGCCAAGCTCGATCTCGAGCGCACGACGGTTCGGGCACCCACGGCAGGCGGAGCCTTGGGCCAGGACATCGAGGTCGGGCTCTACGCCAATGCCGGGCAGCCGCTGATGACCTTTCTTTCATCGGAGGCTCTCTGGGTCGAGGCCTATATGACGGAGAATAATCTCGGTCTGGTGCGCATTGGCCAGCCGGCGGAGATCGTGCTCGACATGTATCCGGGCGAGGTGTTCGAAGGTGTTGTCACGGGCTACTCGGGTGCGGTCTCGATCGGCAACACGGATGATACCGCGGGAGCACTGCCGACAGCGGAGCGATCATCGGGCTGGCTGCGGGATCCCCAGCGCTTTCCCTTGATCGTGAGCTTTATCGATCAGGAGCGGGCCTGGGTTCAAGGTGGACTGCGCACGCAGCTCAACGGCCAGGCCGACGTCATGGTCTATACGACCGACAATGCCCTCATGAATGCCATTGGCAGGCTCTGGGTGCGGCTCCACGCCTGGATGTCCTATGCCTATTGATGCCGACCGGCATGCGCTTCGCTACGGGCTTGGGGTCGCCTCGATCTTTGCCACAGCCCAGCTTGTCGACTGGCCCTTCGGCTATAAGGCGCC
>CAYPOV010000423.1:0-3157 GCA_964412385.1 uncultured Geminicoccaceae bacterium | reverse complement strand
CGGCGATCTGGGTGTGGATTTCGACGTTGAGACCTGGAAAGGCTGTGTGGTTGGCGGCGACGATGGATTTCAGTTCGTCGAGTGTCACGCCGGTTTCGCCTTGGCCCGCGGCGATCGGGGCTTGGTGATTGAGGTAGCCGGTTGCGAACAGGCTGTCCGGATCGATTGATTGGCTGCTGTCCCACCATTCGAGAGTTTTTCGCGACGTCGTCTTCTGCGCATCCATCATCTTCCCTTCCTTTGCCTTGGCTTCGATCGGTGATGTCGCTCGCTTGTAGACCGTATTGCCGCCGCGTGTGAGGTCTGATCGCGCCACCGGCCATCAACCCCAGGTCGAATTTTCTGGCGTCTTGAGGATGATTTTGGTAGGATGGTGGGCTTTGGATTCTCAAAGGAATTTTTGATGATGGCATGTCATGACTATGAAAGAATGCAAAGTGGAACCCGAGAGCTCGGCTGCAGCCAACATTGCACGAACGAATGATCGCGGCGTGAACCGAGACTGCTTCCACCTAAAAATGCACGAACGAATTCTTCTCAATCACATGCCGCAAACGAAACGTTTTTCTGACCCGGCGATGATTTCTTACAATATCGAACCCGACGCCCCAAGGCTCGCGCACTGCCGGCGTCACTCACCTCGCCCAACTCTCCCCAGGGGTGCGGGGAGGCGGTGCCTCCCCGAGTAAACCCTTCTTCGCCCCTCTAGATAAGCCGATCCAGGCGCTTGCGCTTTTCGCAAGGTTGCCATACAGCTTGGTGGAAAGATCAGGGCGTGAGGGAAGGCGAACGTGCGTATTACGCGGATTGTGCCGTGGCTGGTGAAGGTTCAATCGACGGGCTGGGGCGAGTATTTGTTCGTCGAGGTTCGCACCGATGACGGGGTGACCGGCTGGGGCGAGATTACGACGACCACCAAGGTCGCTAACCGTGCGGTGGCGGCGATCGTGTGCCAGCTCAATGACTTGCTGGTGGGCGAGGATCCTTCGCGGATCGAGCTGATCTGGCACAAGATCTTTCGGTCTTTCACCTATATGGGCAGCCGCGGGGCGAGCACCCATTGTGTGAGCGGCATCGACATTGCGCTTTGGGACATCAAGGGCAAAGTGCTGGGCCAGCCGATCTATGAGCTTTTGGGCGGTCCGGTGCGCGAGGACATCCTTCTTTATACTCACCCGGATCAGTCGAATTTCACCAGCCGCGACGGGATTTTCGAGGAGATCGGGCGGATCGTCGCTTCGGGTCATACCAGCATCAAGTTCGACCCGTTTCCCGAGGTGGATCGGAGCTTGATGCAGCGGCATGGCTATCTTTCGGGTGAGATGACCAAGGCGGGGGAGAAGAAGGCGGCCGAGATTACGGCGGCGGTGCGCGAGGCGGCGGGCGATGAAGTGGACATTCTCATCGATGCTCATGGCCGCTTCAACGTGCCGACGGCGATCCGGCTCTGCCTGACGCTCGAGGATGCGGGCGACATCGACTGGTTCGAGGAGCCGGTACCGGTCGAGAGCTATAAGGCGCTCAAGCAGGTGCGGGAGAGCGTGGGGGCGGCGATATCGGTGGGCGAGCGGCTGCACACGCGCTTCGAGTTCGTGCCGATCTTCGAGAACGAGCTTGCCGATTATGTCATGCCCGATGTCACCTGGACTGGCGGCATTTCGGAACTGAAGAAGATCGCCACCATGGCGGAAGCCCATTACATCCCGATCACGCCGCATGATGCGAGCGGTCCGATCAATGTGATGGCGGGGGCGCAGGTGATGATGACCGTGCCGAACTTCTATCGCCTCGAGACCAGCCGGTATGATCTCTCCAAATACAACGACTTCTTGGTCGAGCCTTTGGATAATTTGGGCGGGCGATTGAAGGTTCCAGCCAAGCCTGGCTTGGGATTGGAGCTGAATATGGAGTATTTTCGCGCCAACATAGTGGATGGATTCGGCGATCCGGAGGCGCGGTAGTGCCGGCATCAACTTGTCATTCAACTTTCAACGGATTCGCAGCGATCGCGCTTGACATAGCAGCCAATCTGCCGATGGTTCATCATGTAGGCTAAGAATCAGGAACGTCGGGGTCAATCGGCGCGGGGACAACAACAACGATCAGGAGTAGGCCATGTCTAATCTGCATGGACGAGATGTGTTATCGCTCAACCGCCGTCGCTTGCTGGGCTATACCGCGGGCGCCGGGCTTGCCGCAGGACTTGGACCGTCCTTTCCGGCTTGGGGCCAGGAAAGTGTGCTGGGTGATCCCGACAAGTGGACGCCTGAATATATTGAAAGCATAGCAGGCACGCTCGAGGTCGATACGGCGGCCGAGTGCGCCAAGGTTGTGCCGCTGGATTACAAGGGTCACGTGACCTTCTGGTATACCGGTGCCAATGAAGGCTCGCCGCCCCTGCAGAAGCACTATGAGGCCGAGTTCTTCAAAGCTTTCAACGAGACCTATCCCAATATCACGGTCGATAAGCTGAGCATCGGCTATAACGACATATTCAACAAGCTCCGAACTGCAGCGCTCGGCAATGCGGCACCGATGGTGGCACGGCTGATGTTGCTTTGGGGCTGTGAGTTCGCCGCCAAGGGCCAGCTTCAAGAGCTTCGCCCCGAAGATGTCGGCTACAAGACCGAAGAATTCTGGCCGGGTGCTATGAAATCCTGCAATTGGCGAGGCAAGGTCTACGGCATCCCCACCAACAATGAGACCATGGGTCTGATCTATAATGTGGGGATTCTCGAGGAAGCGGGATTGGGCGATCGGCCGCCGCAGACTTGGGATGAGGTGGTTCAATACTCCAAGCAGATCAAGGACAGCACCGGCAAGGATGGTTTCGGCTTGGTAGCGCGCGTCAACGCCGGCAACACCCCTTACCGCTTCATGCCGATGGCCTGGGCCTATGGCGGCGGTGCCTTGGATGAGGCCTCGGCCAATCCGACCTATGAGAAGATCACCATCGGCAATGAGGGGACCCAAGCCGCTCTGCAGGACTGCTATGACATGTATGTCCGTGATCACTCGGTACCGACCTCGGCGCTCACCAATACCAACACCGAGAACAATGATCCCTTCATCGCCAACAATTTGGCAATGACGATCGCCCATCCTGGATCATATGCCTATATAGTGGACAGCCTCGAAAATGCGCAAGGCGAGGAGA
>CAYPOV010000422.1:0-3165 GCA_964412385.1 uncultured Geminicoccaceae bacterium | reverse complement strand
CAAGAGTCTTCTGCTACTGCGCCTTCTGCAACGCCTGTTGACACGAACGAACCCGACATGTCGCGCCAGTATCGGCGCCATTTGGAACGGCAACGTGCCAAGGAAGAGCGCAAGGCTCAAAAGGCGGCGGACATGGCCGAGCGTCAAGCGGCAATCGAGGCTCGAAAGGCCGAGCGTGCGGCCCAGAAAGGCGCCAGCCGGGTGGCGTGATCAGGCGTCGTCGGCGAGGCGCAGGCCTGAGAATTGCCAGCGTTGGTGCGGGTAGAAGAAGTTGCGATAGCTATGGCGTAGCTGGTTGGTTGGGGTGACACAGGATCCCCCGCGCAGGACGAACTGGTTGCACATGAACTTGCCGTTATATTCGCCGATGGCGCCTCGGGGTGCGCGATAGCCCGGATAGGGTGTGAAGGGGCTCATGGTCCATTCCCAGACGTCGCCGAACATCTGGATAAGCGGGCCCGAGGTTTCGGCGCGGCGCGGCCGGTAGTGCTCGCTTTCCAAGAGATTGCCTTGGATTGATTGATCCTCGGAGGCTCGTTCCCATTCGGATTCGAGCGGCAGGCGTTTGCCGGCCCAGCGGGCGAAGGCGTCGGCTTCGTAGTAGCTGATATGGGCCACGGGTGCGTCGAAATTGACGGGCTGCGCACCGCGCATGCCGAAGGACCACCATGTTTCGTCCTCTTGCCTCCAATAGAGGGGTGCCGTCCAGCCTTGCTGCTGGCAGGTGGCCCAGCAGTCGGAGAGCCAGAGCGTGGGGGTTCGGTAGCCGCCAACCTCGATGAAGGCGATCCATTCCCGGTTGTTGACCGGGCGAGAGGCGAGCTTGAAGGGTTGCAGCAGGACCTCGTGGCGCGGGCCTTCACAATCGAAGGCAAAGCCGTTGCCGTCATGACCGGTCGGGTAGGTTCCGCCATCGACGCGTTGCCAGGCGGCGTCACCCACGGGATCGAACACCGGCAAGGGTGCGCTCGGGCGGTAGGCGGGACGCAGCGGGTTGAAGGAGAGGGCGTGGAGGAGGTCGGTCATCATCAGCTCTTGGTGCTGCATCTCGTGATGGCAGCCGAGTTCGAGCAGGGCGTCGATCTCCGGGGTGCGCGGGCCGTCTTGGAGGAAGCGTTCGAGCGCGGCATCGACATGATTGCGGTAGGCGATGACCGTCTCGAGGGTCGGGCGGGTGACCAGGCCGCGCTGCGGGCGGGCATAGCGGGCGCCGAGCTGTACATAATAGGAATTGAAGAGGTAGCCGTAGCGCTCGTCGAACGGCCGGTAGCTTTCGATGCAGGGCCAGAGGATCAAGGTTTCGAAGAACCAGGTGGTGTGGGCGAGGTGCCATTTGCCCGGGCTTGCGTCCTCCATCGACTGCACGACCAGGTCTTCGGGCGGCAGGCCTTCGATGAGATCGAGGGTTCGCTGCCGGGTCTCCCAGACGAGGTGGGCAATCGGATCCTCGGATGCCGAGCGGCGATGAAGGGGGCTAAGGCGTGAGGTCATCGGAACCCTCTCAGGCTGCGAAATCGTCTCATGAGATAGACTGCTTTGAGACTAACAGCATCCTGGGCCGAAGGTTGTCAGTTGGATCGTGGCATCCTGATCACATCCTCACGATCAAGACTTCATGATCGGGGCCCCATGATCAGGGCCCCGTGATCAGGGCCGCAATGCCGCATGCATCAGGCGGCGGGCTTGGGCGCTCTGTAGAAGTCTTGCGAGGGCCGGTTGGTGCGGTCCTGGACCGGCATGTTGTCGCCGCCATAGGGGGCGTTGATGAAGGCGAGCACCTCGGGGTCCATTTCGCGATCCGAGACGGGATCGGGGATGAAATGGCCGTAGCGGTCTTCGCCACGCACCAGCATGGCGGAGTTGCGCTTGCCTGAGTGGCGCACATGGGGCGCGAGATAGGTGATCGAGTAGCCGATCCGGCGGTCCTTGGAGCGATTGGCGCCAGAGCCGTGCATGATCCCCATATGGTGGATCGACATCTGGCCCTGATCGAGCACGCAGCTGACGGTCTCGGCTTCGTCCACCGCCACGGCCGCCTCTTCATAGGTGAAGAGCATGTTGGTGCTGCCTTCGGGCGAAGCGTGATGCGGCACGGTGGGCTTCGCATGGCTGCCGGGGACCACCTTCATGGCACCATTCTCTTCGGTGCTGGCGACAAGGGCGATCCAGACGACGCAGACATCGTCGGGCTCCATGTCCCAATAGTAGCTGTCCTGGTGCCAGGAGACGACTTCCGAGCCGCCGGGCTCCTTGATGAAGAAGCTCGAGCCCCAGCAGAGGATGTCCGTCCCGAGAATGCCTTCGACGGCATCGAGCACGCGGGGGTGTTGGACGGCAGGGATCAGCGACGGCATCTTGAGATGCGCCTTGTTGCGGAGGATCTTGGCTTCGCTCAGATTGTGGCGCTTGCCGAAAGCCTCGATGTCTTTGCGAAGCTCGCTGCACTCGCCTGCCGTGTAGGCATCGAGCGGGGCGATGAAGCCGTTGCTGCGGTAGAAATCAAGCTGCGTTGGGGACAAGCTCGAGGTCATGGGAGCGTCTCCATTCACGTGGGTCAACCGGAGCCACCAGATCGAGGAAGCCCGGAAAGGATGTGGTGGTTTGTTCGTCGCTGTCGAAGCGGCAGGGGCGCTGGCTGGTCAAGGCGACGAGCACGAGCGACATGAAGATCCGGTGATCGCCATGGCTCGAGAAGGATGCGCCGCCGCGCTGATTGGCGGTGCCGTAGACTTCGAGACCGTCGATCTGGTTCTCGTGATCGAGGATCAGCTTGGTCTCGATGCCGACCTTGCCTAGCTCTTCCGCCATGGCCTGGATGCGCGGCGATTTGTGGAGCTGGGTGAGGCGCGCGCCGGTCAAGCGGACACGGCCCGGTACCGTCGCCGCAAGAGCTGCTACGGTCGGCAGAATGTTGGGCGAGTGCCGGAGATCGAAGCTCATCTCGATGCCCTCCGGAACGGCGGTGCAATCGAGATCCAGCGTGTGATGACCGATCCAGGAGACACGGGCACCGAGACCTTCGAGGATATCGATGATCGCACGCTCGCCTTGCAGGCTGTCGGGATCGAGGTTCTTGACGATGATCCGACCGCGTGTCGTGAAGGCAGCGCCCAAAATGTAGGAGGCGGAGGTGTAGTCGCCGGTCATCTCGACCCGGCGCGCCTC
>CAYPOV010000421.1:0-3167 GCA_964412385.1 uncultured Geminicoccaceae bacterium | reverse complement strand
ACAGTTGACCCATGCTTTGGGAGAAACAGATGTGTTCGTCGACTTCTATCGGTACGACGACTTCAGTGCCAAAACAAGAGAGCGTCGCTATCGCTATGTCGCTTTCGTCGTGACTGGCGATGCCAAAACCAAACGCGTCGAACTGGGAGAAGCCGACACCATCAACAAGGCCATCGCCAACTGGCGAGGGAAACTGCAAGACTGGAAGCGAATGCCCTCAGCGCAAGCCCAACGCTATCTCCAACGCCAAGCCGACGAAGGCGGTGTTGAAGTCCGACGACTGGTCTGGGAACCGATCGCCAAACACCTGCCAACCAATACCAAACACATCTACCTCGCACCCGACTATGACATTGCTCAACTGCCGTTCGCGGCTCTGCCCGGAGACACCGAAGGAACCGTCCTTCTGGAACAGTATGCCTTTGCCGTCGTCCCTTCCGGTCCGTTCTTGCTCGAACACCTTCAACAAACTCCAGACGAGGCTGCATCCACTTTGTTGGCCCTTGGTGGAGTGAACTATGGTTCCAAGGATCGCCCCTGGTCGAAACTCCCTGCTACAGAAACCGAACTAAAACGCATTCTGGAGTTGTGGAATCAGCGTGGCAAAGCGATCTCGGCCGCAAGGAAGAAGGCCACAAGCCAATGGCTCTTGCGGCACATGCCCCCGGCTCGCTATGCCCACCTCGCCACTCACGGCGCTTTCAACGTCGAGGAATATGAGGCCGAACAAAAGCGACTGGAAAAGGTCCAATCCCAATTCCTGCGCGGCTTGAGTCCCCAGATCCAAATCGCCAGCAGCGGAGGTGTCCGTCAGTATCAAGTGAGTCTGGGAGCCAAACCTCGCGATCCTCTGAGTTTCGTGGGCTTGGTGCTCGCGGGAGCCAACGATTCCTCAGAAGGAAACCTCGACAAGGGAATCGTCACAGGTACGACCCTCTCGCAACAAGACCTCTCGAAGACGTACCTGGCAGTCCTCTCAGCGTGTGCCACGGGGAAAGGCAAGTCCATGCCCAGTTGGGGAGCCAAACATCTGCAACTGGCCTTCCACGTCGCAGGATGCAAGAACGTCGTGGCCTCGCTTTGGGACGTCAACGACAAGGCCACCGAAGCATTGATGGTCAAGTTCTATTACGAACTGTGGAACAACAACAAAGCACCTATCGACGCTTTGCGCGAGGCCCAACTTTTCCTCATGCGACACCCCGAACTGGTCGACACACTGGCCGGTGATCGAGGCAGTCCTGCCCAACTGAAAGTCCTCCAAAATCCTCCACCGCCTCCCGAGCCAATCAGCCCCGAGCCCTCACCATCATGGTCTGGGTGGTATCTGCCAATCGGAATCGGAGTGGTCGGTTTGGTTCTGGGGTTCGTGATCTTGCGCGTCAAGCGACTGCATATGCAGTGGCGACTTGTGACCTCAGTTCTGATCCTTGGATGTGCTTTGTACGCGGGCTATGCCTTGCGACCTCAACCCAAGCCAGACGTTTCAAGTGGAGAGCGTCTGCCTCCGAGATACTGGGCGGCGTTCACCTTGTCTGGGGTTGGGAGGTAAATTTTCAGAGACTCCCACCAGGAGGTACGGTTCAGAGAAAATGATCGGAAACACGATTGTGCCTTGCGCAAAAACCATCGGATGTCCCCAAGGGCATCCGATGCATTTTCGTTTGCGGTGTTCCAGTCTGAGTTTTTGAAACTTTACTGAATGCGCCCTCGATCCGAGCTGCAAAAAGCCGGAGCAGTCCTGGAGGAACTCGGCTTGTGT
Source organism: uncultured Geminicoccaceae bacterium (assembly GCA_964412385.1). Taxonomy (GTDB): domain Bacteria; phylum Pseudomonadota; class Alphaproteobacteria; order Geminicoccales; family Geminicoccaceae; genus JBGSYN01. Next base: position 1,405 of record CAYPOV010000421.1, on the reverse strand, counting down.
AGTCAGTGAAGCGGGCCTCTGCGGTCTGCCCAAGACCAATCATTGAATGCGATTTCCAGGACACCTGTATGATCTGACTCACCTTGCAGTGCATCGTTAGGAGACTGCACTTTGCGAAACAACTTATGTTGCGACGATGAACTTTACCAAGCGCTGGATGAGTTTTCGAATAATTGTGGGTATTAGTCCCAAACCCAGAACGCGTGAAAATTCGTTCTCGAAAAGCTCTCTTCGCAAGGCCCTTTGTTTGTCTCGATGAGACGGATGGCGATGCCTTTCGTCCCAAGGACTCTCCTGGCGATCTCGCAACTGCTCCACAGAACGACCCCAAGCCCACCATTCGATGAAACAATACACCCACAACACCAAATGCCAAACCGCCACATTCGACCAAACGTCTCGAACTTGTTGCTCGCCGGCACCGTGGACCTCTTTGACATCGGCGAACATCTGTTCGATGCTCCAACGATCCGCTGCGACCTCCAAAATGCTCTGCGCACTCGCCTGAGCATCGCTACAACAAAACGCCACCCAACCATGCTTCTGCTTCACGATCACAACACGGATCACTCCACCGGCCACGCGCCAAGTGGCCAAAAACGTTTTGACCGTTTTGGTCTTTCTGCGCCCATACTGAAAAACCTCGATACTCTCCCAACCCTTCTGCTCGGCGGCCTGCTCGGAGAGATTCAGACGCTTTTGTCCGTACTTGCGAGGTTGTCCACGGCCAGCTTTGGCCGGTCGCTTGGGGACCGAGCAAAGGGCCGCATTCTTGGCCAACCGACTCACGACTGTGATGCCCAAATCCCGAGCCGTACTCAGCACCAATCTCTTGTTGTAGGCTCCATCAAAAACGACCCACACTTCTTTGCCACAGCGAGGCAGCCATTTCGCGAGCCAACCGAGCAATTCGCCAGCCAACTCCAACTTCGTTCGGAATGTCCAATCGACCAGGTTGGCGGTTAACTGAGCTACGTCTTTGGACCGGATGTAGAGTTTCGAAAGCAACGGCAAAGCCAAGGCTTTGGCCCAAGGCGGCTTGACGATGCAGGCCAAGGTAACCCAGACGTGTCCGAATAGATACTTCTGGTCTGTTGGTCCTTTTGTGGGGTTGTGATGATGGCCTGCTCCTTCGACACACCGGCCGTAGCGTTGGGTGGGCGAATCGTCGATGGCAAAGACCCATCGGTGTCCCGGATCGATTCGGTGGACCAAGACACGCAGAAGCGACAGCGCACACCACGAGACCCTTTTGCCCAGGCTCCGGAGAAAGTAATAATAATTTCCGAAGTCGGTCGTGATGGCAGCAGCTCGGAGCCAACTGGTGACGGTTCGTCGTCCTTGGGCCAGAACGATGCCCAGAATCAGCAGGGGTAAACGTGCCCGGAGGCGCGCATGCAAATGC
>CAYPOV010000420.1:0-3186 GCA_964412385.1 uncultured Geminicoccaceae bacterium | reverse complement strand
GGCAGGACATTCACCACCGTACCCAGCCCACCCGCTGACGCGACGCTGCGGTCCGATCAGGGCGCCAGTGCTGCGATCACGGAACACCAGACCGAATCAGTCGAAACCGAAATCGCGAGTGCCAGGCCAATCCTTCAGCCGCTCGTTGGCCATCGCGGCGAGGAATTCCTCGCACCAAGGCCCGAAATCCATGTATCGTCTTTAGCCGCGCCCTCACAGTCCTTGGCCTCGGCCAAGGATGATGCCACCGCAACGCTCGAGACATTGCCGGATCTTCGAACACTGGATATCCAACCGCCGGATGTCCAAACAAAGAGCTACGTCGTTGAGCGCGGCGACACTCTAGTCGACATCCTCCTGCGTGCCGGTCTCGAACCTGATCACGCCCATCACGCCCTTACGGCCCTTTCGGATGTCTATGATCCCCGCACACTCAGGCCCGGACAGGAGCTTCGCTTGGCTCTTTCCAGTCCGCGCGGAGACGATCATGTCCCCGAGCTGCAAAAACTCGTGCTCAATCTCGATTTCGAGAATGAGCTGCAGCTCGTTTCGTCGGGCGGTGCCTTTCAAGCTGCGAAGCAAAGCAAGATACTAGATCGCCGTACCATGCATTCGCTCGGCGTTATCGACGACAGCCTCTATGTCGCCGCCGCTGAGAAAGCCGTCCCTACCGAAACCATCCTGGACCTCGTACGCCTGTTCAGCTGGGACGTCGATTTCCAGCGCGACATCCAGTCCGGTCATGGATTTGAAATTATCTATGAAGAACTTATCGCACCCGGCACCGATCAGACCCGCGGCGGACCAATTCTTTATGCCAAGCTCGATCTAGGTGAACAGACTCTCGAGGCCTATCGCTTTGAAAACACCAGCGGCGAAGTCGGCTATTATGATGCGGAGGGCAAGTCCGTCCGCAAGCAGTTCATGCGGACACCAATTGAGGGCGCACGCCTATCCTCCGGCTTCGGTAAGCGCCGCCATCCGATCTTGGGCTACACGAAAATGCATAAAGGTGTCGATTTTGCGGCACCGACCGGCACGCCCATCTTTGCTGCCGGCGATGGCACGGTGGAAGTGGCCGGTCGAAATGGCGGCTATGGGCACTATGTCCGCATTCGGCACAATGGCGAGTTCAGTACGGCCTATGCCCATCTAAGCCGCTACGCCAAGGGGATGGGTCCCGGAAAGAAAGTCAAGCAGGGTCAGGTCATCGGTTATGTTGGCAGCACTGGACGCTCGACCGGGCCCCATCTCCACTACGAAGTCATTCGAAACGGCAATCAGGTCAACCCCTTGTCACTCCGTTCAGATGTTGTCGAGAAACTCGAGGGAGCGGAGCTGGCCACATTCAAGAGCCAGATACGTGATATCGTTTCGCTCAAGGATAAAACGGGCGAGAAGCACCTCCTCGCCCGTCGCGTTCAACTCTAATCGCATGCCGTCTCAGGCGGCAGCCGCGGACGTTTCGACAGGTACTCGGATATCGAGCGCACCATCGCGGACATCAGTCTCGACGGCACTTCCGTCCACCAGCGCGCCTTCTAGGATCATTACCGCCAGCGGGTCTTGCAAGTTCTTCTGAATGACTCTCTTAAGTGGCCGGGCCCCATAGACCGGATCATAGCCTGCATCAGCCAGCCATGCACGTGCTTGCGGTGAAAGCTCAAGCGTGATTCGGCGGTCGGCCAGAAGTTTATGCAGATGGCCTAGCTGGATCTCGACAATATCCTCCATCTGATCGCGGCCAAGCCTCTTGAAGAGGATCATCTCATCGAGCCGGTTCAAGAATTCCGGGCGGAAATGAGCACGCACCACCGCAAGCACCTGATCCCGAACCTCATCAACATCGGACCCTTCGGCCATGCCCGCGAGAAATTCGGAGCCCAAATTCGACGTCAGAATGACGACCGTGTTCTTGAAGTCGACGGTGCGGCCCTGGCCATCAGTAAGCCGGCCATCGTCGAGTAGTTGCTGGAGTACGTTAAAGACGTCTTGATGCGCTTTTTCGACCTCGTCGAACAGGATGACCTGATAAGGTCGGCGCCTTACCGCCTCGGTGAGCGCACCGCCTTCTTCATAACCGACGTAGCCGGGCGGCGCACCGATGAGACGCGAAACAGCGTGCTTCTCCATGTATTCCGACATGTCGATGCGGACCATCGCCTGCTCGTCGTCGAATAGGAACGACGCAAGCGATTTGCAAAGCTCGGTCTTGCCGACACCGGTCGGGCCAAGAAACAAGAAGGAGCCGAAAGGCCGGTTCGGATCTTGCAGTCCCGCTCTTGAACGTCTTACCGCATTGCTTACGGCTTTGACGGCCTCGTCCTGACCGACGACACGCTCATGGAGCTTGGTTTCCATAGTCAAGAGCTTGTCGCGCTCGCTTTCGAGCATCTTGTCGACAGGAACACCGGTCCAGCGCGAAACAATATGAGCGATATCCCCATCCGTCACCTCTTCATGCAGCATGCGTTCGGATTGACTTTTGTCTGCTTCACCAAGCGCATGCTCGAGTTCAGGGATGACGCTGTAGGTCAGTTCACCGGCTTTCGTGTAGTCTCCTCGGCGCTGGGCGTCGGCAAGATCAATCCTAGCCTGATCGAGTTGCTCTTTGACTTTTTGCGATGACGCAAGCTTGTCCTTCTCGCCCTGCCAGCGCGCGGTCAATGTCGAGGACTCTTGCTCGAGTTCCGCGAGTTCCTTTTCGAGCTTCACCAGCCGGTCTTTAGAGGCGGCGTCGCTTTCTTTTTTCAACGCTTCGCGTTCGATCTTGAGCTGAACGATCTTTCGGTCAAGCTCGTCGATCTCCTCGGGCTTGCTGTCGATCGCCATGCGCTTGCGTGCCGCCGCCTCATCGATAAGGTCGATGGCTTTGTCGGGCAGAAAACGCTCCGTGATGTAGCGGTCAGACAATGTCGCGGCCGAAACGATAGCCGAATCCGTCACACGCACACCATGGTGGAGTTCGTATTTTTCCTTGAGGCCGCGCAAGATCGAAATCGTGTCGGCAACATTGGGCTGCGAGACAAAGACCGGCTGAAATCGCCGTGCCAACGCGGCATCTTTTTCGATGTGCTTGCGATATTCGTCGAGGGTTGTGGCCCCAACACAATGCAACTCGCCGCGCGCCAAGGCAGGCTTGAGCATGTTGGACGCATCCATCGCCCCCTCGGCTTTCCCGGCCCC
>CAYPOV010000419.1:0-3195 GCA_964412385.1 uncultured Geminicoccaceae bacterium | reverse complement strand
GGGTCGCCTCGATCTTTGCCACAGCCCAGCATGTCGACTGGCCCTTCGGCTATAAGGCGCCGCTCCTGGCCTCGATGCTGTTGCAGCGAACCAAGCCCGTGCCGCTCACAGGCGGGATCATGGCCGTCGTCATGGCCTTTGTTCTGTTGTCCGCGGCGGCTTTCTGGGCGGCCGTGACGCTCGAATATCCGGGTCTGTTCCTCGCGAGTTTGGCGGTGCTGCTCTATGCGGTGTTCCATTATGCCGCCAGCGGCGGCCGCATGGCGGTGGTGCTGTTCGCCACGATAGGCATCCTTGTGATGCCGAGTATTGCCCGCATCTCCCCGGATCTAGCGCCGATCCTGATCGGCTGGTTGAGCTTCAACCTTGCGGCGGCCTTCATTGGATCGACGATCTGGTTCGCCATCCTGCCGCCTAAACACTCCGCAGGAGTGCCCGCCCCGGCGCAACGCCAGCCGGTCAGTCCCGAGCAAGCGCGCTGGAAAGCGGCCGCCATGCTGCTCATCACTTACCCGCTCGTGGCCTGGTTCAACATCATCGAATCGCAGAACACGCTGACCCTGATCTTCACGGCGATCCTGGTTCAACAACTCAGCAGTGCCGCCATGGGTGCGATCGGCCGCGCACTCATCCTCGCCAATGTCGCGGGCGGCGTGCTGGCCCTTGTCACCTATGAAATCCTGGTCATGACACCTCTGTTTGCGATGTTTGCCGCCATCACCACGGCGCTCTTGCTGGTGCTCGGCCGGCTGATCGCGTCGGGCAAACCCATCGCCAAGCTTGCAGGCCCCGCCGCCTCCGGCTTCATCGTCCTGCTCGGCGGAGCGACCGCACCCTATGGCAGCGACGCCGATGCGGCTTTTGTCGACCGCATCGCCCAGATCGGCGAAGCCGTCCTCTATGTGCTCCTTGCCGTCACCATCCTCACAAGCTTCTGGCGCCCCCGAGCACCGGAGCGGGAAGCGCCGGCACCGGTGGCCTAGGCCTAATGCGCGTGAGCCACCGCCTCGACAATACCGAGCTGGGCGAGCCCATAGTAAGCCAATTGCACGGCGACTGCCGCCAGCAGCACCCCGAACACCGCTTCCGACACTGCCATCGTGGTCGGGTTCAGCCTGGAGGCAAACTTGTCCATATTGTTGAAGATCAGCCAGTCGAGGCCGATCACCGCCAGAATGATCACCAGCACGATCAGCCAGGCCACCACCGACTCCACGCCCGCCGAGGCCACGATCACAATGGTGATGCCGACCGGATTGAGCAGGAACGGTACCGCCAAGGGGTGAACCGCGAGCTTGTGCAAATCCGTGCCATGCTTGTCCTCCTCGATCTCGGCCTCCTTGCCCGGATGAACCACCATCGGCAGTGCCAACAGGAGCAGCACAAGCCCACCGGCAACGCTCAAGGCCCCGGTCGAAATGTGCAACAGCCGCAGCAGAAATGCTCCCGTCACATAAAGCACCAAGGCGGTGATGCCTGCGATCATCACCATCTTCTTGGCAACGATGCGCTGATCCTCGACCGATAGATGCCGGGTCTTGTCGAGAAACGGCACCAAGGCGATCTTGGGGCCCATGCCGATCAATAGCAGAATAAAAATATTGAGCGCCGTGCCGAGATCGAAGTCTTGAAAATTCATACGCCCGCTCCTCGCTGTAGGCCCTCCGCATGAAGGCCCCCAGCCGTACCGTCAAGCAGCCGCAGCGCCGCGCCCCGGCGAAGATAGCGAGCGGTTGAGTCATCGCGATACCTGCCGCTATCCCTGGCGCCGCATGAAGCTGAAGCTCTGCGCTGTCGGCCCGGGCTCCGGACAACTGGCAATGAACAAGGCCAATGGTGCCACCTCCTCAGGCTGCTTGGGCCACTCGCCCGGCATGTCGAACGCGGCGATCCGGCCTCCCTGGCCGCGTTCGGCCTCCGTCGCCGGCGTGATCACCGGCCCCGGCACCATTTCATTGACGCTGATACCCTCGGCAGCATGCTCTTCGGCCAAAACCCTGGTCAGCATCCACACCCCCGCCTTGCCGACACAATAGGAGGAATGGCCGGCAGCGCCGCGGTGCCCCATGCCCGAGCCCATGAAAATAATCCGCCCGCCGCCGCTCTTTTTCATCAGCGGGATCGCCGCATAGGCACAATAATAGGCCGAGGTGACATTGAGATTGAGGCCATCCACCCAACCCGCCGGATCACTCGCTTCCACGCGTGCCCGATGAATATTGCCGCCGGCATTGGCCATCATCACATCGAGCCCGCCATATGCCTCCTCGATCTTGGCCATCATCGCCTTGACCTGATCGAGATCGGTGACATCACAAGGTACCGCCATGGCGTCGCCGCCTCCGGCCTTGATCGATGCCGCCACCGCCTCGATCTCCGAAACCGTCCGCGCCGCACACACCACCTTGGCACCCGAAGCCCCGTAAAGCTTGGCGATCGCCTCGCCAATGCCATGTCCCGCACCGGTCACCAGTGCGATCTTGCCCGCCAAAACCTGGGGTTCACTCATCTCTTGCCTCCTCATGATATCGACACCACCAGGCTAGCAGCCCGAGGACCAAGATGGCTAGTGTTCCAAACATAAAGCCTACTCGACCAGCCCATCGTCCCGGTCCATCGTCTCCAGAGGCCGGTACACATGGCTGTAAATCTGCCGCACGATCTCGAAGATAAACGCCGTGCTCCAGCCAAAGAGTATCATCCCATTCACAGATTCAAAGCTGCTCAGCAACCGCCACTCCTCAGACAAGACCAAATCCCCGAAACCCACCGTCGTGAACGCCGAGGTCGAGAAATAAAGGGCCGCCTCGATCGTCGGCAATTCGTTGATCGACGAGGTCGAATAGTAAAACATCGCCCAAATCCAAATCTCCACGATATGCGCCACGAACACACCCAGCACCACCAGCGCAAACGTCACCGCCCGGAACCGCACCTCGAGCGACGTCCGCACCGAATGAAATGCCTTCAAGATCAGCTCCAAGCTCACCGCATGAACCACCACCGTCGAGACGATGATCAATGCCCCGACCACAATCTGCGTCAGCATCAATTCCACTCTCCATCCAACACTTCGCTGACGCCCTCATAACGACCCACACCCCCCACGCAACCTTTCCCGCCTCGGGTTTGTCTTTGTAAAAATGGCAGTGGACAACAAAGTTTTCTGGGGAGATGCCATCTCCCCAGACCCCT
>CAYPOV010000418.1:0-3202 GCA_964412385.1 uncultured Geminicoccaceae bacterium | reverse complement strand
AGCTGCTGCATCCACAGGCGGTCAAATCATGCCGCCAATCATGGGGGCCGGCGCCTTCATCATGGCTGAGATCACAGGGATTCCCTACACCGAGATCGTGGTCGCCGCGCTTATCCCAGCGATCCTTTACTTTCTATCCGTCTACTGTATGGTGGATTTCGAAGCCATCAAGCGCGGCATGAGGGGGCTTTCCGCTTCCGAGCTCCCACGCCTTCGCGGTCTTCTATTCAAGCTCTACCTCTTCGTTCCGCTCATCATTCTGATCTATGCTCTGTTTGTTGGATATTCGGTCATTCGGGCCGGTACACTCGGCATTGTCGCCGTCGCTGTCGTCAGCTGGCTCACCCCGAACCGCATGGGGCCAAGACAACTTGTCCATGCGCTCGATCTTGGGTCACGGATGTCCTTGCAGATTATCGCGGTGTGCGCTGCTGCCGGGATCATTGTGGGTGTGATCGCCCTTACCGGAGTTGGTGCACGCTTCTCATCGCTTCTCTTGACCCTAGCCCAGCATAGTCAACTCCTTGCGCTTATCTTTGCGATGTTGATCTCGGTGATCCTTGGAATGGGAATGCCCACCACGGCCGCCTATGCTGTCGCCGCTTCCGTCGTCGCCCCGGGCCTGATCCAGCTCGGTATTGAGCCCCTGGTCGCGCATTTCTTTGTGTTCTACTTCGCGGTCATCTCGGCAATCACGCCTCCTGTGGCTCTTGCCGCCTATGCAGGAAGTGCCATTGCGGGCTCGGAACCGATGCGTACCTCCATCGAAAGCTTCAAGGTGGGGATCGCAGCTTTTGTCGTCCCCTTCATGTTCTTCTACAGTCCCGGCCTCCTGCTTGAAGGTGATCTTCTCCTAATCATACGCTCTTGTTTGACGGCGCTTGTCGGCGTTGTGCTCCTCGCTGCCGCTGCCCAGGGATGGTGGATCATACGGCAAGGATTGATCGCACGAATGCTGCTGATGATCGCGGCGCTTTTCATGATCTCAGGTGAGTGGCGAAGCGATCTTGCGGGCATTGCAATTGCGGCTGCTGTCGCCTTTTGGGCATGGAATCGCAAAAGCGCTCAAACAGTGGACACCGGACCGATACCTTTGGGTGCAGCCGCTAACCCGTCGGGGCGTCCGCCCGGAGAAGGTACTCGGACTTGAGGTCGGCCCAGAGTGCAGACGGGATTTCGTGCTTCACCATGGCGACATTGTCTTCGACCATCCAGGGTGCAGTGGGTCCTGGAATGATGCACGCAACCAAGGGATGATGAAGCACGAATTGCAGCGCTGCCGCTTTGAGGGGCACGTTATGGCGTGCGCAGACAGCTTCAATTTTCTTGACCTTGTCGAGAATCTCCGGCTCCGCAGGCTTATAGCCGTAGGTGACACCGGGATTTGCGCCCTGGGCGAGAATTCCTGATGCATAAGGTGAGCCGATGATGACTCCCATCCCACGTTCGGCGCAGCGGGGGAAGATATCGTCGAGAGGCGATTGGTCGATGAGTGTGTAGGGCATCGCCACGAGGAAAACATCGAGATCAAAGCGATCGAGGAAGTAGGGAATCATCACTTCCCGATTGATTCCCGCACCAAACGCACCAATTTCGCCGGAGTCCTTTAGCTCTTGAAGAGCCTTGACGCCACCTCCTGTGTCGAGCTCGTCGAGTCTGGCAACGACCCCCTCTTCTGTTTCAAAATGTAAAAAGTCGAGATCGTGGATGAAGAGGATATCAACGCGAGGAATGCCGAATCGCTGTAAGCTGTCTTCCCAGGAACGCATGACGCCATCATAGGTGTAATCATAGTGGCGCTGGAAGGTCAGACCCCCGGCCCATTGTTCACGATCGAAGGTCTCAGGGTTCTTGGCGCGCTTGTAGACCCGGCCGATCTTTGTCGAGAGCATGTATTCGTCTCGTGGCTTGAGCCGCAGCATCTGGCCGAAACGATGCTCGCTGATGGTATTGCCGTACCAGGGTGCGGTGTCATAGGCGCGAATCCCGGATTCCCAGGCGGCATTGAGCGTGGCCTGACAAGCCTCCTCATCGAGCACGTCGAAGAGGTCACCGAGCGGAGCACCCCCCATCCCTAGACGTGTGACCTCGACCTTGGTGCGGCCGACTGTGCGCTTCGCAAACGGATCCATCGAGCTCTCCCTTGCCTCATTAATGGTAAACGTGACGCTTCTTGGCCTAGGCTGCAAGCCCGGTTTGACCATCCTGGGCCGAGCTAACCTCCAGTTCGACGTCCCGAGCCGAGGTTTCGGTGATGAGACCATGCGCAAGTGCATGGCGGGCCATGTCACCCGCATCTTTGGCGAGCACGAGTTGCGTGCCCGCTTCGGACACCTCCTTGGCGAGATCGCGTATTTCTTGATCACGCACATCATCGGGATCGATTTGCCGAATATAGATTGCCCGAACCCGGCCATGGTTCTCATGAACGATCCGCGCATAGATCTCAGGATCGGTTTGCCCACTGTCACCGATCAGAATGAAAGGTGTGCCGTCATAAAGCGCCAGCATGTTACGAATAAGTTCTTCTTTGTGGTTCTTGGCACGCCGCGGAAGTGGGCTCTGTAATGTCAGTCCCCATTCGCGCAAGAACAACAAGGGTCCGCCCGGTATGTCCTGAATGTGAAAAAATTCGTCAAGAAGGTCATAGATCGCCCACGGTGCCCGGGAGACATAGAGCATGGGCGCATGCCCGTCACCACTCGGACCGCGGTAAAGCGCCGACAGGAAAGCCGCCATGCCTGGCAAAGCGACGCGCGCATCCGCGCTCTTGCCGATCAGGCCCCAAACCATTCTGAGCCTGTCGGCGACACCTGTGTCGATAATGGTGTCGTCAATATCGCTGATCACGACGTAGCGTGCAGGTGAACTCGGAATGAATACCTCACCTTGCGTCACCAGATTTTCGGGCCGCTCCAGCTCGATCTCGATATCATGCCACTGTCGATCAAGCGGCAGCGGTAAAGCGGGGCGGATATGGATTCGAAAATAGCCGTCCCGGTCAGCGTGCAATCGCTGCTCGGCGCCATAAAAACGGGCAATGACAGGTACTTTGCCAATGCCTCGTCGCACGGCCCAGCGGCCGATCTCGAGCAACTGACCACCCAGCGTGTTGGCGTCATTATTGCCCAACCGGCTGGGTTGCCGCATCACCCTGCCGATCATGAAGATCTCTTTGGACGTCCCATAGCCTCGATAGGGC
>CAYPOV010000417.1:0-3206 GCA_964412385.1 uncultured Geminicoccaceae bacterium | reverse complement strand
CCGGAAAAAGTCCCCGCCCATCACAAACGCGGCCCGCCCGGTTATCGCTAGCGACTTCCTTTCTCCACCGGCTCACCAACCACCCCAACAATCACTAACCCATAGTACCGCGGGAGTTTGAGGGGGTCGTACCCCTCAAGAAAAACCTGCTGAACTTCGAGGGAGTCAATTTTCGCCTGAATGGCGGCATACCCATTGCGCAAGCCGATCGTTCAGGCCTTGAGACCCCACGAGCTTGGCAAAGGCTTCCCGCTCCGCACGGAGACCTTCGTCGATGGGCATATTGAGACCGCGGGTTGTCGCCGTGAGGATAGCAGCAACCGCTTCAGGCGATTGGCGGGCGATGCGATTGGCCAAGCTATGCGCTTCCTCTTTGAGCCGCTCTTTAGGAACGAATTGATTGATTAATCCGATCTCGAGCGCTTTTGCGGCGTCGAACGGCTCGCCTGTGAGCAAGAATTCGAGGGCACGTTTGCGGCCGGCAAGCCTTGCAAGACGTTGGGTGCCGCCGAAGGTGGGCGGCATGCCCAACATGATTTCCGGTTTGGCGAACATCGCGTGATCGGCCGCGATTGCCAGAGGCGCGGCTTCCGTGATCTCGCACCCGCCGCCATAGGCGAGACCGTTGACCGCAACGATAACGGGTGTGGTGAGCGTCTCGATTTGGCTCGTCAGTCTTTGGCCGCGACGAACAAAATCCTGGATAGCACGCTCTTTTCCCTGCCGAACGGTCCTGGCAAACTGGGGAATGTCCGCACCTGCAGAGAACGCGCGATCCCCTGCGCCGGTCAGAATAATGGCGTGGATGTCGCTATCAGTCTCAAGCTCGTCGAGGGCCGCCGATAATGCATCGGCGAGTTGGTAGCTGACGGCATTCAGTTGATCAGGTCGGTTGAGCGTGACGGTCGCGGTCGGCTCATGCCGATCGACAATCAGGATGTCGGACATGGTTCACCCTTCGAGATGGTCTGCCATCCCTTGTGTCGCTGACTTCGCCTGACGAGAAACGATATTTTCTAATGCCGGCATTAGATTTTCGTGACACACCAAACGCCGCCCGACATTTGGGCTTGATGGTTTGGTACCGGGGAGAGAGGGTTTTTGGCCTCAGATAGTGAGCGCAGCGAGGAGGCTGTCGAGCCGTCCTCTGCGCGCCAGTTGTTTCAGCACCGCGATTTTGTGCTGTTTATCTCGGCGCGCGGCGGCATGATTTTCGGCATGCAGATTGTCAGCGTAGCGGTTGGCTGGCATGTGTATGAGATTTCGGGAAGCGTGCTCAATCTTGGCCTTATCGGGCTTGCCCAGTTTCTGCCGATTTTGGCACTCTTTCTGGTGGCTGGTGTTGCAGCGGACCGCATCGACAGGAAGCTGATCTTCGGCTGCTGTTATTTCGTGCAATTCATCACCAGCACAGCGATCGGGTTTTATCTGCTTTCCGGACCGACGACCCTTTGGCCGATCTTCGTTCTTCTGGCCATTGATGGCGGCGCCCGCGCATTTTCTTTCCCGGCGCTTCAGGCGACCTTGCCCAACATCGTGCCGCGCGAGGTTTTCGCCAACGCGATTGCCGTTTCGACGTCGGTGACCAAGATCGGCCAGCTCGCAGGCCCGGCTCTTGCCGGTGTCGCCATCGCCCTCATCGACCGTTACAGCTATTTCTTGGCTTCGAGCTTTTATGCCGTGGCGATGTGTGCGGCCTTTCTCATCCAGACACGACTCCTGGTGATGGGCCGGGAGCGTTTCAGCCTCGACACGCTCTTGGGTGGGTTTCGGCATATCTGGCGGGAGAAGATCGTCTTCGCCTCAATCTCGATTGATCTGGTGGCTGTTCTCTTCGGCAGTGTGATGGGTCTGCTTCCCGTTTTCACGACGGACATTCTGCAGGTTGGTCCTGAATATCTCGGCATTCTGCGCGGCATGCCGGCACTTGGCGGGTTGGTCGTCGGTCTCGCCCTCGCACGGACCCGGCTGGAATGGCATGTCGGAAGGACATTTTTTGTCTCGCTTGCTATCTTCGGCCTGTCGATTCTGGTTTTCTGCTTTTCGACGAACCTCTGGCTGTCGTTGCTGGCACTCGCCATCTATGGCGCTGTCGACATGTTCAGTGTCTATGTGCGCCAGACCCTGATCCAGCTCAAGACCCCCGACGCGCTGCGCGGCCGGGTTAGTGCGGTCAACTCGGTCTCGATCAACGCCTCCAATGAGCTGGGCGATTTCCGAGCGGGCACGATGGCAGCTTTTATCGGCACGGTGCCGGCGGTTGCTGTCGGCGCTTGCATGACCCTGTTGGCAACGGCGTTGTGGTGGCGCTGGTTTCCCGATCTGCGGCGGCTCGAGCGCATTTGACGATCAATGTTGAACTCGATGAGAAAAATTTTGGGAATGTGACGAGGATCACATGCAGGCTTCAAGCGTGGGCGTAGCAAGCACACATCTTCTCTGCTCTCTTCCTCCTCAACTCCTGGCCGCCCCAACAAATCTCGTTAGGGCGGCTATTTTTTTGGTTTTGCGCGGCAGCCCCAAATCAAGGCAAGGAAGCGCTGATCTCATTTGTGGTGGCAGCGGTGCCGCTTCCGGCCTTTGGCTGAGATGGTCTGAGGTGTTGCGGGCGTTAGGCTGCCGCCTGATTGACAGCAGCGCCTCGGGCGGTGAGCACTGCGCGGGTACAGAGCTTGAGTGCATTCAGCAAGGGTGTCGGCCGAGCCTTGCCGTGCCCTGCGATATCGTAAGCCGTGCCATGGGCCGGTGTCGTGATCGGAAAAGGCAGGCCGCCGAAATAGGTGACACCTTCATCAAAGCCCAGAAGCTTGGTCGCGATCTGGCATTGATCGTGATACATCGAGACGACGCCGAGATAGTTCTCCTCCTGAGCGGTCAGAAAGATCGTGTCGGGCGGAAAAGGTCCTGCGACGTTGATTTGGTACTTCTGAGCTTCTTCGACGGCCGGAGCAATCTCATCGATCTCCTGGCGCCCAAACAAGCCGCCATCACCATTATGGGGATTGAGCCCTGAAACGGCGATCTTGGGATGCTCGAAACCGAAGCGGCGAAGCTCGCGATCAAAGTAGCGCACGATGTCCAAGACATTGCTTTTGGTCACGTGCTTAGGAACCTCGGCAATGGGGATGTGAGACGAGACCCTGGTGGTCCAGAGATGACCGATGGTGTTGATCTCGGCACTCTTGCCGGTGAAGCCTAGACAATCG
>CAYPOV010000416.1:0-3210 GCA_964412385.1 uncultured Geminicoccaceae bacterium | reverse complement strand
ACGTCCGGCCACATAAAATGGCCGCAATGTTCGACGGGTTTCGTGCCTGGGAAATCCTCGGTGGCTTTTGTGTCACGATTGCGCATAAGGAAGCGTTGTTGGATTTCTGCGAGAATTGCGAGCGTGCGGCCAAGATCGTTGGTGCTGCCAATGTCGTCCGCAGGACCGAGAGCGGGCGTCTGATCGGCGGGAACTTCGACGGCGAGGGCTTCGTCGCCGGCATGCGCCAGGAGGGTTTCCGCCTTGATGGCAAAAGGATTTTGCTCTTAGGCGCTGGCGGTGCCGCGAAAGCCATCGCCTATGCCCTTGCACAAGAGAGCGCGGTCGAAGTGGTCATCGCCAATCGAACCCGTGCTCGCGCCGAAGCCTTGAGGGATAACGTACTCTCGTTCATCCATGATGCGCCAGTCAGTGTCGGCGTCAATGATCCGCGCGGCTTCGATCTTATCGTCAATGCAACCTCGGCCGGCTTGAAACCCGACGATAAACTTCCGCTCGATCCGGATCGTCTCGAGCAAGCAACCATCGTTGCCGATATCATCATGAAGCCCGCTGAGACCAAGCTGCTCGCGGCAGCCCAGGCGCGTGGTTGCAAGGTACACTATGGTCGCCACATGCTGGACGCACAGATCCCGCTGCTCGGCGCATTTATGGGTGCGATTGAGAATGAATAAGTCCTAGGGCAGGGGAACGATCGCAGCACGGGCGAGTTCGAGTACCATGACGAATGAGGACCTCATGCAACGCATTGGTGTCGAAATCGAATTCGCCGGAGTGACCGCAGAAATGGCGGCGTCGATCGTCGCCGAAAACGTCAATGGCGAGATGACCGCCTTGGGTGCCCATCACTTCAAGGTCGAGGCCGATGATTGGGGAAAATTCACAATCAAGCTCGACACACGTTTTGCCGAGCATGACAAGACCGATCTTCCTGGTCACCCCAGTCACGAAACCGTCGACTCGATCCTCGACCTCACGACGCCGATCATCCCGATCGAGATCGTCACACCCCCGATACCCGCCGACTCGCTCGGCCGGCTCGATCAGTTGCTCAATATTCTCAAACAGGCAGGCGCTCGAGGAACCGACGACTCACTGGCGTGGGCATTCGGCGTTCATTTCAATCCTGAACTCCAAGACATTGATGAGACAAAGATCCGAACCGTTCTTCAGGCT
This sequence comes from uncultured Geminicoccaceae bacterium, assembly GCA_964412385.1. GTDB lineage: Bacteria > Pseudomonadota > Alphaproteobacteria > Geminicoccales > Geminicoccaceae > JBGSYN01. The sequence goes on along the minus strand of CAYPOV010000416.1, from coordinate 2,034 downwards.
TTTTCGCTCGGTCAGGCATGGATCTATGACGCCGTCGGCATCGATTTGACGCGCCGCCTGCTCGCCTTTGCCAAGCCCTACCCCGAACCCTATGTTCGAATTGTCACCGCATCGAATTACAGTCCTCAAACGCCCCAACTGATTGACGAATACCTCGTTCACAACGCCAGCCGGGACCGGGCACTCGACATGTTACCGCTGTTTGCCCACCTTGATCGGAACAAAATCGTTGCGGCCCTGCCCAACGAGCCCGTCAGTGCTCGTCCGACCCTTCACTATCGCCTTGCCAATTCCAAGATCGACGCTCCGGACTGGACCCTGCAGCTCGAATGGCAACGTTGGCAGCGCCTTGCATCGCTGGCCGACGACCATGGACGGCTAGGTGAGGCCCTGGCGGCCTTCCGCAATCAGCGTCACGCCAGCATGAGCAAGCAATGGCGCGAGGCGAGCCGCCCGTTCATCGAAATCTAGGGAGATACCATTGGGCCAGAAGCCGTTGATCGCGATCACGCGGTCGGCAAGCCGCGGACGCGTCATGACATGGTTCAATCGCCTTGCAGTTTGGCGCGCCGGGGGCCGATCGATTGTCGCAACGCCGAAAAACGGCGTGGATCCGGACAAAATTGATGGCCTCGTCATTGGTGGCGGCGATGATATCGACGTCAGTCTCTACGATGCCGAATTGGAGGTCACCCGCCGGATCGATCCGGAGCGCGATGAGCTCGAATATCAGCTCCTCAAGCTCGCACGCGAACGAGAGCTGCCGGTTCTCGGCATTTGCCGCGGAGCCCAAATTCTCAATGTCTATCGGGGTGGTACACTGCATACTGACATTCATGAAGTATTTGAAAACGCTCCCCGTTTGCGAACCGTGCTGCCCCGCAAAATGGTCAAACTCGATTCTGAAAGCCGCCTGCGCAAGTTGATAGGACAAGCTGAAGCCCAAGTGAACGCGCTGCACCATCAATCGGTCGCCAAGACCGGTCGTCGCCTCGATATTGTCGCCAAGGACGAGCACGGCATCGTCCAAGCGATTGAGGATCCGAAAGCCCCTTTTGTCTTAGGCGTCCAGTGGCACCCTGAATTCTTGCTCTCTGAAGGTAAGCAGCAAAACCTGTTTGATGCGTTGGTTGGAGCTGCCAGGCAGCGCCAGGTGGAGAAACCCTAAACAAATAAACTTGCTGGAAATCGCCGAACTAGGGAACTTTTGCGACTTTCAGAACTTTTGGCTCATATGAAGAGACCATCGCTAAAATCACCCTTCTCTAGGATCGGTGTTCTATCGCTACCGGTCGCTCTTGTGAGCTTGCCCGCCTTCGGCCAATCGGCCAACTTACCAACCGAGAAACTACCGCCATTCGAACTCGATACCCGCATCCGTCACGAAGGTGGCGTCATCACGGTCGACGAGCTTCAAGGCTCACTCAACGATATTCCTTTGACGTCGAGTCTAACGATTGATCTCGCCAGGAAACCTTTGTTCCTCCGAGGCACGTTACGCTCTGCGGAATTGACCTATGACCAGCTTCAAAGTGCGCTTGCACCATCTCCGGAGCCGCCGGAGGAAAGCGAAAAGAGCAGCGCCATTCCCGACCTGGCGCTTCCCGCTGATTACCTTGCGGTCCTGGAGTTTGATCTCCATCTCGACTTTCCAAAACTAGTCGAATTCCCCCTTTCTCTAGTGGAAGCCTCGACCAAAGCGGTTCTCGACGATCGCCGTTTAAACCTTAACCCACTGGAGCTGTCGATCGCTGGCGGCACAATTCAAGGCGAAGTGGCGTTCAATGCTCGAAGCGAAACGCCTTCAGCCGACATTGTCGTTAGTTACACGGATATCGACATTGCCGGCTTCTTCGCAGAAACACGTTTCGCCGATGAGATGAAAGGCACTCTCAGAGGCAATCTATCGCTACTCGGCAATGGCGATAGATTGGACAACATTCTCAGGTCCTCCAATGGCGAAGGCACAGTCTTTTTCGACAACGGCACGATCAGTGGCCTCATCCTCGAGGGTGCAGGGATTGATATTGCCGA
>CAYPOV010000415.1:0-3238 GCA_964412385.1 uncultured Geminicoccaceae bacterium | reverse complement strand
CACGTCGGATCGAGCAGGGCTTGAGGGCGAGGCGAGCGATCTGCTCGCCCGGATCAAGCAGCAGGTCGTGCGCGACCGGCAGTCGTTGGAGGCAGCCCTCAAGCTTTTCGAGGAAACCGATCAGCAATGGCGTGCCGGACGCGCCGGTCTACTGGCCCAAGCACTCGAACCCGGTGAGCCTTGTCCGGTCTGTGGATCGCCGGATCATCCAGCCCCCGCTTCGCTCGATGCCGGAACGCCTGATGATAGTCGGCTCGAGGAGGTGCGCAGTCAGGTCGAGGACGCCAGAGCCAAGTATCACAAACGCGAACGAACCGCCGAAGCCTATAGTGAACGGTTGAAATCGCTGGAGGTCGATTTTTCTGCCGGGCCGATCGCCACGCGTTTCAGCAATCCCCAGCGACTGCTCGAACGTCTGCAGGAGATCGACGCAACACTCGAAAAGCTGCGCCGCGATCAGGCGATCGCCGAGAACGAAGCAACCGCGACCGCTAAGCAGATCGAGGAACTGCAGGACACGGCGAGCCAAAACCGGAGCGAGTTGGAGGCCGCACTCAGTATGGCGGGCTTTGCGTCGCTTGAGGCCGCCCAGGCAAAACGTCTCGATCCAGATGCCTTCGCCGCGCTCGAACAAAGGATTGGGGCGTTTGAACGGCAATTGATCGAAACCCGCACCCGGCTTGCCGCAGCCGGGGCCGAAGCACCTGACGGCGAGCCAGTCGATCTCGCGCCCTTCGAGACGACCGTCCATGACGCCGAGACGGCGCGCGACAATGCTCTTCGACAAGAGGAAGCCAATACCATCAAGCAGCGGCGTCTGGTCGAGGGCAAAGAAGCACTCGCCAAGCTTGCCGAGGATCTCGACGAGCTGGAACAACGCTATGCCGTCGACGGCAGGATTGCAGCCCTTGCCAATGGCGAGGGCGGTGCCGAACGGATCACCTTCCAGCGTTTTGTCTTAGCCGCCCTTCTGGATGAAGCTCTCGACGCCGCGAGCCAGCGCCTGCGCTTGATGAGCCGCAACCGATACCTGTTGCGACGCACCCGCACGACAACCGATCGCCGCCAGGTGGCCGGTCTCGATCTCGAGGTCGACGATGCCTACACGGGACGCTCGCGACCTGTCGGCACACTCTCCGGCGGCGAGAGCTTTCTCGCATCGTTGGCGCTGGCGCTCGGCATGGCTGATGTCATTGCCAGCCACGCCGGCGGCATCCGCCTCGATACGATGTTCATCGATGAAGGCTTCGGCTCGCTAGACCCTGAAGCCCTGGATCTTGCCCTTCGCGCCCTGATCGACCTCCGCCAAGAAGGCCGCACCATCGGCATCGTCAGCCATGTACCGGAACTCAAGGAGCGGATCGATTACCGCCTCGAGGTCAAAGCCACGAGCAAGGGCAGCCGCGCGGCATTTGTTCTGCCCTAAGCGCTAACGATTGACGCAACCGCCATCCATCCCGCAAAGCGCCTCGAAACAAGCTTTGGCTGAAGGTTCCTGCCCATGAGCCCATCCTCGAGCGGCAAGCGCATCACCGTCGGCGTCGGCCAAATCGAAGCCGTGACCTTCGATCTCCACGCCAATCTCGGCAAACATATCGAAATCATCCGTGAGGCACGCGAACGTGGAGTCGAGGTGCTCTTGTTTCCCGAACTGTCGCTCACTGGATACATGATCGGCCCGGCCGTGATCGATTTGGCGCTTCCGCGCGACGACCCGTTTCTCCTCCAGCTCGCCTCCCATGCCCGCGGCATGACCGTGATCGCAGGCTTTGTCGAAGAGGCACCGGCCGCCCAGTTCTACAACTCCGCCGTGGCCTTGCGTGATGGCCAGGTGCTCTTTGTGCATCGCAAGCTCAACCTCGCGACCTACGGCAATCTCGAAGAAGACAAATATTTTGCCGAAGGCCGCTATATCGACGTCTTCCGCCACCGCACCCCCTGGACCATCAGCCTCTTGATCTGCGCCGATCTCTGGAGCCCGGGCCTGGTCCACCTCGCCGCTCTCCATGGGGCCACCTTGCTGATGGCGCCGATCGCCTCCTCGGTCGAAGCCGTGTTCGGCGATTTCTCCAATCCAAAGGGCTGGGAGCTGGCGCTTTCCTTCTATGCCATGATGTACGGCATGCCGGTGGTCATGGCGAACCACTGCGGAACCATGGACGGGCTCAATTTCTATGGCCAGAGCCGGATCGTCGATCCCCACGGCAACACGCTTGCGGTCGCTGAGGATCAGGAATGTCTGATCACAGCTGAAGTCGATTACGACATCGTCCGCCGCGCCCGCTTTCAGCTCCCGACGGTGCGCGATTCCAACCTCGATCTCATCCACCGTGAAATCGAACGCATGGCGAACCGCATCGGCGTTCCCTGGTCGGTCCTCGACAAGCGCTGAATGTTGGACAGCCGCGTTGGCGCCTATCGGCCACATGCCTATCTGTTGTCATGTTATATGCCATGGAGGGAAGCCGGCATCATGATTCCGCAACCGCAATCCCAATCACCAGCCGTTCATCACATTCGCATCGGCGATATCACCGTCACGGCCATTGCCGACGGTGTCTTCGATTTGGACATCTCCTTTCTCCCCAAAGCTCAGCCGGAGCTGGTCCATGAGGAGCAGAAGACATCCTTCCTGCCGGTCGGGCAAACCGTGCCCTCGGGCGTCAACACCTTCCTCGTCAATACCGGCGAGGAGCTGATCCTCATCGATACCGGTGCGCGCAGTCTCGCCATGCTCGGCGACAAGGTCGGCAACTTCATGACCAATCTCAAGGCCGCCGGCATCGAGCCTTCCGCCGTCGATCGCGTGGTCCTCTCCCACATGCATGCCGATCACACCTCGGGCCTCGTCGACGACGCAGGCGAGGCGGTCTTTCAAGCCCCACTCCATGTCCACGAGGCCGATTGGAACTTCTGGACCAGTGAAGAGGTCAAGAGCCAGTCACCCGTCGAGATGCACCCCTTCTTCGATGCCGCGGTCGCCCACTCGGCTCCCTACAAGGATCGACTCGAGCTCTACCAAGACGGTACCGGCCTCGGCAAAGGCCTGACCGCCATCCATCTCCCTGGCCACACACCCGGTCATTGCGGCTACATGATCAGCTCGGGCAACGACCAGCTCATGATCTTCACCGACACCGTTCACGCTGCCGCCCTCCAATTCGCTCATCCCGATTGGGCCATCGGCTTCGATGTCGATCAGGATCACGCCGTCGCCACACGCACCAACGTCTTCGAT
>CAYPOV010000414.1:0-3245 GCA_964412385.1 uncultured Geminicoccaceae bacterium | reverse complement strand
GTGCTCGCCGTTTTGCGCCTCGTAAGTCAGCCGCACGGTCTGCGCCTTGATCGTGATGCCGCGCTCGCGCTCGATATCCATGCTGTCGAGCACCTGGCTTTGCATCTCTCGTGCCTGCAGACCACCGCACTTCTCGATCAACCGGTCGGCAAGGGTCGATTTGCCGTGGTCGATATGGGCGATGATGGCAAAATTCCGAATATGGCTGAATTCGGTCATCTAGGTGGCTTCAGCTCCGAAGGACCGCGTCCACGGATTGACGCGCGGCCTCAATGATCCGTTGAGCAACCGGCTCGATATCCTCGTCTGATAATGTACGCTCCTTAGACTGAAAGCGGACCGAGAGTGCGATGGATTTCTTGTCGTTATCGATGCCTTGACCTTCATAGACGTCGAAGATCTCGATATCGCGGATGATTTTTTTGTCGGCTGCGCGAACCGCCTTGAGGAGTTCCGCCACTTCTAACTGCCGATCGACGATGAAGGCGAAGTCGCGATCCGATGACGGATACGGCCAGTGCTCGATCGGCGGCTTGGCGCGGCCGGTCTTGTCGCGTGGCTTCGGCAGATCCTCGAGATCAAACTCGAAGGCAATGACAGGAAGATCGAGATCGAACCGCTTGAGAATCATTGGATGAAGCTCGCCAAACCGCGCAATCACCTTTTGGCCGAGCTTGAACGTGCCCGAACGTCCGGGATGATACCAGGAGGCGGCACCACGCGAAACTTGGGTCTTGTCTGTCGGCGCTCCAATGGCGGCAAGCACATGAAGGACATCGCCTTTCGCGAGAAAAACATCGACCGGCCGCGCCGGATGCGTCCAATGGCGTGGGGCTTGATTGCCGAATCGCAATGCGGCGAGGCCCATCCGCTGGTCGCCGGGTGCAGCCCCTGTGAAACGCTGGCCAAGTTCGAACAGGGCGCCGTCCGTTGATCGATTGGCAATGTTGTGAGCCGCAGCCGCGAGCAGGTTGGGCAGGTTGTTCGGGCGCATCGCCGAAAGTTCGGCATTAATGGGATTCTGCATCATGACGAGCTTGTCACCGCCGAACAATTCGGCCCAGCTCGGCCGCGTGAATGACCAAGTCACGGCCTCATGGTAGCCACGATCGGCGACGGCACGTCGAAGCTGAGCGCGGCGGCGTTGCTCCGATGTGAGAACGCTTGATCCGACGGCCTGTGTCCTAGTCACCGGGACAGGCGGGATCTTGTCGTAGCCGTGTAGCCTTGCGATCTCCTCGACGATGCAGGCTTGGGTCGACACGTCATGACGCCAAGTCGGCGTTGTCAATTTGAAGCCGCCGGCCAACCCGTCGACCTCGAAACCGAGGGCCCGGAGATAGTTGGCGATTGTCTCCGGCTCGAGTTCGATCCCGGCCAAGCGCTTCAGCTCACTGAGATGGAAATCGATTGTCACGCGATGATCGGGAACCTCTCCGGCAATGACCGGCTCGCCCGGCTCGCCGCCACAAAGTTCGACAATGAGGCGCGTTGCCATCTCCATGCCCGGCATCACGAAGGCCGGATCGAGCCCCCGCTCGAACCGTGTTCGTGCATCGCTCTCAATTCCGAGCTTCCGCCCTGTCGCTGCCGTACGAAGCGGATCAAAGAGGGCAACTTCGAGGAGGACGTCCGTTGTTTCTTCAGTACACCCGGTGTCTTCACCGCCCATGATGCCGCCAAGGCTGATCGGACCACTATCATCGGCGATCACGGTCATCTCGCCGTCGAGTTCGTAGGTCTTGCCATCGAGGGCTTCGAGCCTTTCACCTGGTCTGGCTAGGCGAAGAACGATGTCGCCTTTAAGCTTGGCGGCATCAAACACGTGAAGCGGGCGATTGACGTCCAGTGTCGAATAATTGGTGATATCAACAAGCGCGGATATCGGGCGAAGGCCTACGGCCTTGAGGCGCTGCTGCATCCAGTCCGGGCTCGGCCCGTTTTTGACACCTCTGATGATGCGGCCAACAAAGAGGGGGCAAGCTTCGGCCTGATCCTCTGCAAAGTCCAAGCGTATCGCATTGCCCTTGGGACCGACCGACGGCACCTTCGACGTATTGCGGACTTTGAGCGTTCCCAAACCGCTCGCAGACAGGTCACGCGCAATGCCGCTTAGCCCGAAACAATCGCTTCGGTCAGGTGTGATCGAGAGATGGATCATCGGCCCTTCGAGACCGAGCGCTTCGACTGCCGGCGTTCCAACTTCCCATTGATCGGCAAGATCAATGATGCCGTCATGGTCCTCACCGATCTGCAGCTCTCGCGCCGAACACAACATGCCGTGGCTCTCGACGCCGCGGATCGTGGCAGCCTTGAGAACGTCACCCGTTGCTGGAATGACCGATCCTTCGGGTGCAAAAATACCTTTCATGCCGGTTCGGGCATTCGGCGCACCGCAGACGACTTGGTGAATGCCATGTTTGGTTTCGACATCACAAACCCGCAGCCGGTCGGCATTGGGGTGCTGCCGCGCCTCATGAACATAGGCGACGCTGAACCCGTCCAGGGAGCTGCTATTATCGACAACCTCCTCGACCTCGAGACCAAGGCTCGTCAAGCGCTCGGCAATTGTCTCGACATCAGCGTCGGTCTCAAAATGCTCTTTAAGCCAAGGCAGTGTGAACTTCATCGCGAGAGACCGCTATGGATCGCCGGAACATCCAGCGGCAGGAAGCCATAGTGATGTGCCCATTCGAGATCACCCTCGAAGAAGGTACGCAGATCGGGAATTCCGTATTTCAGCATCGCTGCCCGATCGATGCCCATCCCGAACGCAAATCCCTGCCATTCGCCTGGATCAAGATCGACGGCTTCCAAGACCTTGGGATGAACCATGCCGCAGCCCAAGATCTCCAGCCAATCACTTCCACCACCGACAATCAACTCACCGCCGCCGCGCTTACATCCGATGTCCATTTCGGCAGATGGTTCGGTGAACGGGAAATAGCTAGGCCGAAATCGAACCGGAATATCGTCCCTTTCGAAGAATGCATGCACGAAATCGATCAGGCATCCCTTGAGATGGCCCATATGTGTGCGCCGATCGATCAAGAGCCCCTCGACCTGATGGAACATCGGCGTGTGCGTCATATCTGAATCACGCCGATAGGTGCGCCCAGGTGCGATGATCCGAAATGGCGGCTTGCCAGACTTCATCGTCCGAATTTGCACGGGGCTCGTATCGGTCCTCAGCAGAAGTGGTGCGCCATCTTGTTCGGCCGCGAGATTGAACGTTTCATGCATCT
>CAYPOV010000413.1:249-3250 GCA_964412385.1 uncultured Geminicoccaceae bacterium | reverse complement strand
TGGAAAGCGCAATCGCAAATCTACGTTCGAATACGACCATCATGATTGCACCGGGGACCTACAACCTGACCAGGTCCCTCAACCTGCCGCAAGGGATCAGCAATGTGGCGATCCGGGGTGCGACCGGCAACCGGGAGGAGGTAGTGCTTCGGGGCAACGGCATGAACGGAAACGTTCCGTTTGGCTTCTGGGTCGGAAACGTCGATGGCGTCACCTTTGCCGATTTCACGATTCGGGATATCCGCGACGACGCTATTATCCTCAACGGCGGGGCCAACTCCCCGCTGATCCACAACCTACACATTCTCGACATTGGTGACCAATTCATCAAAGGGAACCCAGATGGCTCGGGTGGGGGTGTTGACAACGGCATTGTCCAATATTCGGACTTTGAATACTCCTCCGGGTGGGCTCCCGACTACTACAACGCAGGGATCGATGTCCACACAGGGCAGAATTGGGTTGTCCGATACAACACCTTCAAGGGTTTCCGCCTGCCCACGAGTTCCAATGAACCCGTAACCCACCCTGTCATCCTTATCTGGAATGGAAGCGGGAACACGTCAATTCTTTGGAATACGTTCATCAATAACGACCGGGATATCTCACTCGGTTTGTACAGCGCCTCTCAGGACAACAGCTCGATTCCTGATCATCGCGGTGGCCGCATTGAAGGTAACATGATTTACCGTGATTCTCAAACTCGTCGGGGTGACGCGCCGATCTTCGTGGCGGGTCCCAACACCAAGATTTATCACAACACCTACTACGACCAAGCCGGTGTGTTTCCGGACGCGATTCAGTATCGCTGGTCAGGCACAACCAACCTTGATATCAAGAACAATCTTCTTGACGGGACGATCCGCAGCCGGGACGGAGCCAAGGCAACGCTTGGTGGCAACGTGACTTCCGTGCAGTCTTCGTGGTTCGTCGAACCTTCCATCGGCAACCTCCACCTCGTATCCTCTGCTACGTCGGCGATCAACCGAGGAGTCACGCTCTCCGACCCGTTGCCTGACTACGATGGTTCTGTCCGTAATAACCAGCCTGACGTCGGGGCCGATGAGTTTACCACGTCAAGCGGGCAAGACACAGAACCACCGACGGTCTCGCTCACGAATCCCTCGCATAATCAAACGTTGGCGGGCACAGTCTCCATCAGCGCCAATGCGAGCGACAACGTTGGAGTCGTCGGCGTCCAGTTCTACCTCGACGAACAGGCACTGGGCAGTGAAGACACATCCGCTCCGTATTCGATCTCGTGGGACACCACAAACGTGGCCAACGGCGACCACATTCTGACAGCAGTCGCCCGAGACGCGGCTGGCAACACCACGATTTCCGACACGATTACCGTGACCGTCTCGAACTCGACTCCGGATACAGAGGCCCCTTCGATCTCACTCACGAGTCCTTCGGACAACCAAACGTTGGCCGACACCGTCTCCGTCAGTGCCAACGCGAGCGACAACGTTGGAGTCGTCGGCGTCCAGTTCTACCTCGACGGACAACCTTTCGGGAGTGAGGACACTTCCGCTCCGTATTCGATCTCTTGGAACACCACAACGGTGGCCAACGGCAGCTACGTTCTCACGGCTGTTGCCCGGGACGCGGCCGGCAACACGACCACATCAGCGGCCAGGAGCGTCAACGTCGAGAATGCCACTCCTTCTGTGGAAGGGTTGCTTGCGTCCTTCGCGTTCGACGAGGGGACTGGATCGACCACCACGGACAGTTCCGGCAACGGCTACACCGGAACCATTTCCGGAGCCACCTGGGAGACCGGACATTCGGAAGCGGGGCTTCGCTTCGACGGTCGCAATGACTACGTCAATCTCGGCAACTTGGACGCACAGCCCCAAGACGGTCAGACTGGGTTGACCATCGGGGTTTGGTTCAAGGCCGACCAGTTCGGTCACTTGTCTTACCGAGATTCTCGCCTTGTGTCGAAGGGAACCAGTACCGCCGAGCAAGCCCACTATTGGATGCTGAGCACCATCGCGAGTGGTTCCCAGACGGTCCTGCGATTCCGACTCAAGACCGGAAGCAGCGCCAACTCGGGGACCACGACGTTGATCGCCAACTCGGGCAATCTGACCACAAACACTTGGTATCATGCGACGGCCACCTACGATGGATCGCGGATGCGGTTGTATCTCAACGGGCAGGAAGTCGGAAGCGTCGCAAAGACGGGAACAGTCGCCACGAACAGCAGTGTTCCTGTCTGGGTCGGTGGCAATCCCAACGGGGCGACTCAGGTCCCCTGGTCAGGGTCGATCGACGAGGTCAATCTGTTCAACCGGGCCTTGAGCCAGGCAGAGATTACCAAGTTGATGAACGGAGACCTTCTGGCTCCCGACACAACTCCACCAACGGTCACGGGCACTCAACCGGCCAAAGGAGCCACGGGCGTCAACACGTTGCCGACGATCCAGGTGACGTTCAGTGAAAAGATCGATGCCACGACCGTCACGTCCGCGAACGTTGTGCTTCTGGATTCCTTCGGGAGTACGATCAATGCTACGTTGAGCCATAACAGTTCGACGAACGTCACGACCTTGACACCAAATTCGTTGTTGTCGAATTCGTCGACCTACACAGTGATCGTCAAAGGCGGAAGCAACGGAGTCAAGGACTTAGCGGGCAATCCCCTCCAACAGGATTCCCGATTCTCGTTCACAACGGCCGAGAGAGCAGCGGCGCCGTCGGTACAGCTGGGGGCGAATCGGACCGCTGACGAAGGCGCGGCCGTTGACTTCTTCGCCACCGTCACCGGTGGGGAAGGAAGCCTGTCCTACTTCTGGGAATTCAGCGACGGATTCACCAGCACGGCTCAGGCCCCAACACACGCTTTCGCAGATAACGGGTCCTACACGGTGTCGTTGACGGTGACCGACGGCCTTGGCCGCAGCAGTTCCGATTCTTTGACCGTAAATGTCGCCAACGTCTCGCCGATCGGCGATTCGCTGCCGGCGCTGATTGCGCTCGGCGCCGAGGTGCA
>CAYPOV010000413.1:0-239 GCA_964412385.1 uncultured Geminicoccaceae bacterium | reverse complement strand
GTAAATGTCTCCAACGTCTCGCCGACCGCGACGTTCACCGACGATAACCCCGTGGCTCCAGGCGAAACCGTCACGATCAGTTTCGGAACACTCCGTGACCCGTCCTCCGTCGACGTCTCGGCTGGGTTTAGGTTCAGTTATGATTTGGACAACGACGGGAATTTTGATGTGGTTGATACCACAGCTTCCTCGATCCAGCACACTTTCGATGCAGAGGGGGTTTATACGGTCCGGGGGAG
>CAYPOV010000412.1:0-3250 GCA_964412385.1 uncultured Geminicoccaceae bacterium | reverse complement strand
GTTGATGTCCAACTCTTGGTCCTCTGGGTCGATCAACTTCGAGAAATCGGTGTCAAGAAGATTAGTTTCATGGGGAGTGTCGTCAGGTGAAGCTCGAGCGGAGCCGCCATCGGCAGCGTGGCGAACCCATCATTGCGCTGATCAATGTTGTCTTTCTTATTCTCATCTTTGTCATGATTACCACCGTCATCGAGCCTCTGGCGCCGCTCGACGTCTATCTTCCCGATGGCGAGACGGACGTCGCCGATTCGGAAGAAACCCGCATTTTGATCGATGCTGATGGTAACCTTGCTCAGGATGACCAAGCCGTCGATATCGATGCGCTTGTCGCGTGGCTGAACGACCATGGTACGGATCGTGTGACCATCCATGCCGATGCCGATCTTGGGACCGGCACTTTATTCGATATCGTCACACGTCTTCGTGCTTCAGGCGTCATCCATGTCGGACTCGCAACCGCAAAGCCCTAATGACCGCGCCCAACCTCTATCGAATTAGCAAAGGTGATTGGTTGTTGGCCAGTGCAGGTGCCGTGATGGTGCATGGTGCCGTCTTTGCCGTTGTCACCTTAGAAGACCTCTCGATCCCGGTACCCGAACCTCAGTCTGATTCGATCGATCTCGAGGTTGTGGCGCCGCCTCAGCTCACGGACGTCACTCCAGTTGCGATCATTGAGTCCGCACGCGCAGCAGCGACGGAGACCTCATCCAGCCCTTCGCCCCGAGTTCAGCAAACGCGGCAACAAACAGTAGCAAGCGCATCGGTCGCAACAAGTGCTGCAAGTCGTGCGGCGACGGCGGTCCGCGCAAGTCGTTTTGAAGTGCCTCAGCCGCGTTCGGCGGAACTTGTCGAGCCGCATCGGCCGGAGTCTGAAGCCAGAGCTGTATCGTCGGCACAGCCCGTGCTGGCCGCAACACCGGTCAGCGAGACGGTGTCGTCAAGCGCGCTTTCTGGCGTAAGAGCTTCCGAAGCGTCGCGGCAACTCGACTCATCTGCGGCCCAACTCGCCCGTGCCGCGCAAGAACGATCACCCGTCGCATTGGCCGAGGCTGAAAGTGTGTCGCCGACAGTCACATCGTCAGCGGCAACAGACCGTGAGGTCGTGCCGGCGAATGCCATACTGGCTGGCCGATCATCGGAGCTTGTGCCAATCGTGGAACAGGCATCTTCTGTGGGCGCCGAGGTTCCCTCTGAGCAATCCCAGCCCTCCGCAGAAGCCACTATTGTCCCTGCACAAACGGCAACAGCCATTGAGCCCAACATCGTCGAAGTCGAACCTACTGTGATCGCGTCGGCTTCGCAGCGAGATCTTCAAACTGCTCAAGAGAGTGTCATCATCAGAAACGCCTTGAGTAGCGCGGTGGAAAGAGATGCTTCGACTTCGGCCGCGGTCACGACAGCAAGTGCTGCATCGGCTGGACGGCAGGCCAGCCAGGCACGTGTTGCGTCAAGGGCAGGCTCCGGCCGAGTCCAGGCCCGAGCTGCTGCGGCGGCTTCAATGTCCTCGAGTGCTCTCTCTACTTCATCGAGCCAGGCGGAACGTACCGATCAAACGGCTCAACAAGCTCGGACGGTCGAGCAAGTCGCCGCTCTTTCCGGTGTTGTAGGTGCCGCGTTGCGGTCCAGCATTCGAGAAATCTTGGACGATGTCGAATGTGCCAATCTTCGCCCCAGCTACCCCGGAGATGCGCTTCGCGTGGATGGTTTTGTTGCAACTGAAGCCGATAGAGCGCGTTTAGCCGAGCAACTAGGGGCCCTGACGAATGCGCCTCCCGATCTTGCTTCGCTTGAGATCGTTGAACCGCCATTTTGCGGCGTGATCGAGACCTCGCTCGACAGAAACATAGATGGCTCACCGACGATCCGTCTCGATGAAGACGATGGTGTCTTTCGTGAAGGCGAGCTTCTCGTGGTCTTTGCTCAGGCCCCTGAAGGCGAGGCCGGCTACCTCTACGTCGACTATATCGATATTGACGGCACTGTCGTTCACATGTTGCCCTCATCATTTCATCAAGACGCGAAAATCGAAGGCGCTCAGACCATCCAACTAGGCGTGAAAGATGCTGCTCTTGGTGGTACATCGTATGAGCTTCGAGAACCCCACGGGCGTGGCATGGTTGTTGCGCATTGGAGCCTATCAAGGATTTTTGAGACTCCCCGGCCCGAGACGGAGCGTGCCGAAACCTACCTGCCCGAGCTCGAAGATGCTGTTGCCGCTGCCGAGCATGAGGTCACGAGAAGCCATGTTTTTATCGAGATCCGAGCACGATAGCGGGGTGGCTGCGCGGGCGGCGATTTCGATGGAAATTTCAAAGCGTTTGTAGCAATTGTGAAATAGAATTGCTGGCCGGACGTGCGAGCAGGTGGTAACAACCTTAAAGGAAGGCGCAAGAATTTTGCCTGGCTCTGCCGGACCGCAAAATGTTCGCCCGTCGACAGCCCTTCGGAAAGACGCGGGATGCCTCTAAGATTGTCGCGTCGTCAGTTGCTGACGCATGCCGCTGCCGGTTCGTGCGCCTCTCTGCTAGGATCGCCGCGCGCACAATCTCACTATCTTTCGAAGATATCCTTCGATGAGTTGACAAGCACAGGGTCTGTCGACTGGCAACGTGCGAGCGGTACGAGCATTACGCTGGTGGGCATGCACCATATTTGGATGCACCGCTTGATCCCGCTTTTGCCTCAATTCACCGAGTTCACCGGGATCGAGGTCGAGACAGTGATCCAGTCCGATCAGACCTATGTCGGTGAGTTGGAAGCGTCACTCGCCGGCGGCAGATCGAAGCCTGATGTGTTTATCATCTGGTCGATGCCCGAAGCGCTTCAGAACAATTGGCTCGAGCCGCTCGATCCCTATTTCAACGACCCGGAGGTGTGTGACCTGGCATGGTACGATTTCGACGACGTCGTTCCGTCGGCCCGATCCGTTGCCTTGGGTCCCGATCAACAGAATTACGGCATTTCGATCACTGCCGAAGCGCAAACCGTTTTCATTAATCGCCAGCTTGCCAGCAGCATTCAGGCAAGCCCACCCAACACCTTCGACGATCTCTATTCTCTCGCAATGTCGCTGAAGTCCGAATCTGCATCCGGTATTGCGATGCGCGCGCGTGCCAGCGAGAACTCGGGCCCGTGGCCCGCCGCCGGGTTCGTGTTTTCCCACGGCGGACATATCCTCAACGAAGAGGGTGTGGTCGTGTTGGATAGCCCGGAAGCGATCGCCGCGATCGACATCTATGGGCGCATATTG
>CAYPOV010000411.1:0-3268 GCA_964412385.1 uncultured Geminicoccaceae bacterium | reverse complement strand
ATACCTGGGAACAGATTGAATAGGATCTCGGGCATCCCGAACTTGGCGCTACGCTCGGCGATGACAATGTCGTCTGTGAGCATCGCCTCGAATCCACCACCAAACGCGTCGCCTTGGACGAGTGCTACGGTCAGGATCGGCAAATCAAGCGACACATAGTTGTCGTGAAGGATATCGATGGCAAGGTGGGCATAGTCGTGCAGGGCCTGACGGTCGCCCTTGCGAATCATGCTTGTGAAGTTTGTGAGGTCGCCGCCGAGGCTCCAAGCTCTCGGCGCGCGTGACGCCCAGGCAAGATAGCGGAAAGGCATTTCGTCCGCACTGTATTCGCGAAAGCAGGCGCGCAGATGATGTTGGAGTTCTCGCATGTCCTGCATGATTTCGGGCGTGTAGCAGGCGCGTTCATTGTGCTTCATGTAGGCCCAAAGAATACCCGTCTCCGGCTCATAGCATGTTTCAAGATTCGGGAGATCGAGCTCGAGTTCATTGGCATGATGGACCATCCTGACCATAGGACGGCTGGCCTGCCGGACTGAATGACCGAAACGGTTGTCATTGCCGCTGCGTTGAATGAGGGCATGAAAATCTTGATGAGAAAGGGCCATAGAATTCGCTCCCGCTGCTCGCTCCCCCTTGGGTTCACTCCAGGGAAAGGCAAGTACCAATCAACTGACATCTTCTGTTTACTTAAAAAAATAGCCTTGCAACATTTTTTATTTGAACATTTAAAGTCAACTTAACTGATTACTTTGCTAAAATTTTGAATGTATTTTAGATCAAATTTTCTCGATCTTTGTTCGAAATTGCAGAAAGCCTGATCGTTCGCGGGATCGCGCACGTGTCGCAGCAAGTCCGACCAGACAACAACCGAGATAACGTTGTTTTCTAGTCCCAGGGATTGGGACGGAGACGGCGGACGCCCAAAACGTTGCGGCCCAGCGCCGCAATTCCTGCACCGAATAGAAAACCGCCGATATGCGCCCACCAAGCGACGCCCGAATGGACACCGATGTTGGAAAGCGCCAGAACCAACTGAAAAACAAACCAAACAATGAGAAGAATTCGTGCGCGCACATGATGGATAATCATGATGCTGATTGGCACGAATATTTGAACGCGGGCATGCGGAAACATGATGAGATAGGCGCCAAGTATTCCCGATACAGCACCGCTTGCGCCAATCATCGGCACCAGCGAGCGCGCATCCGGCAGGATTTGCGCAATGGCGGCGGCGATCCCGCTGGCAATGTATAGGGCGATGAAACCGCCATGACCCAGCCGGTCTTCGACCGCTTTGGCAAATATCCAGAGATAGAGCATGTTACTCAAGAGATGCAGCCAACTGCCATGGATGAACATGTATGATAGGAGGCTTGCGGCGGGTGCGATCGGTTCGATTTCGCGGTACGGCCAATCGCCACCCAACACAAGATAAGGGATCATGCCGAACTGATGTGCCGCGAAGTTGGTGCCGCCGATGTGCTGAGTGACTTGCCATGCAAATGCGATGAAACAAAGCCCGATCAGCCCGTAGGTCACATAGGGACGACGAAATGTTCGACTATCGTCGCGTATTGGGATCATCAGCAGATAATTCGCATCGGGACATCCTCATCTGCAAACAAGCAGACATGTTTCGCCACGGGTCGTTGCGCCGTCGAACCACCCTACATAAAGTCACGAAGGAAAGGAGGTCTGGTGTGCCGGAACACGTATCCAAGAATACTGATATCGACGTTGCAGTCTTCCGCGGCAAGGGTGGCGGTGGCAAGCTCGCGACCTATCGGGTTGCCAAACAGCCGTCCCAGACGGTCCTCGATGTCGTCACTTTGGTGCAGAAGCACCATGCACCGGACCTCGCTTATCGCTTCGCCTGCAGGGTCGGCATGTGCGGAACCTGCGCCATGACCGTCAACGGCAAGCCCCGTTGGACCTGCCGTACCCATGTGAACAAAGTGGCATCGAGCGGGAAGCTTCGGATCGAGCCTTTGCGCAATCTTCCTCATATTCGCGACCTTGTCGTCGATTTGGCGCCGTTCTTTGAAAAGCAAGACCAAGCACAAGGACGGTTCGTTGGTGCGTCAGCGAACACGACCGAATTTGTGGACGTCCGACCGAGCGAACCGGAGCGCCAACAGGCGGATGCCGGTATTGAATGCATCGGCTGCGCTGTTTGCTATGCGGCCTGCGATGTCGTCGCTTGGAAACCGGATTATCTCGGACCGGCAGCACTCAATCGCGCCTGGACGCTGGTCAATGACCGGCGCGATGCCGCCCATGCCGAAAGGCTGCAGGCGATCACACAAAGCGGCGGCTGCACCGAATGCCACAGCACGGGAAGCTGTGCCGAGGCCTGCCCCAAACACCTCAATCCAACCCGCGCCATCGCCGGCCTGAAACGCCGAGCGTTGCGGGGACGCCTGGGTCTGCGCCCTTGACCTCCTGGCTCTTTGTTCTGCAGCGCGCCACGGCTGTCATCATGGCGCCGCTCGTACTTATCCATCTGATCGTCATACTCTACGCGTCGCAGGGCGGGCTCTCGGCCGCTGAAATCTTGAGCCGCACCCAGACAAGCCTGTTCTGGCCCTTCTTTTACGCTCTCTTTGTTACAACGGCAGCGATCCACGGCGCCATCGGCCTGCGCGCTATCGCCATCGAGCTTAGCGATATGTCCAAGCGTGTGATTGACGTTGGTGCCGCTGCATTTGCCCTCTTGATCTTGATACTGGGCTTTCGCGCGATCGGAGCAGTCACGTGAGATCCGCCCTCGCTACGCGCAATCATCCGGCCTATTGGGCATTTGCAACGCATCGCCTTTCCGGATTGGCGCTCGCCCTTTTCCTCCCGTTCCATTTTCTGACTTTGGGCCTGGCGATTGAAGGCGAAGCTCGGCTCGACAGCTTTTTGCGCTGGACCGAAAATCCCTGGGTCAAACTTGCCGAAGCCGTGTTGGTGGCGCTTCTTGCCGTTCATCTGACAGGCGGCCTCCGCCTTTTGCTCTTGGAGTTCGGAGGCCTCAGCACGCGCCAGCAAACCAGCATTGCTATCAGCTTCGGTATCGACATCCTCTTCGGTCTTCTCTTTCTTTTCGTGGCGCTCTGAGACATGCAGATCGACCAACACCGCACCGACATACTCGTTCTGGGTGCTGGCGGTGCCGGGCTCATGGCAGCCCTCCATGCGACGGATGCCGATCCCGAGCTTGACGTCACCGTCGCCGTCAAAGGCCTTTTGGGCAAAAGCGGCTGCACTCGCATGGTCCAGGGCG
>CAYPOV010000410.1:0-3279 GCA_964412385.1 uncultured Geminicoccaceae bacterium | reverse complement strand
CGCCGATCGTCCCGTCAACAGACGCGGAAACTGAGACCTTCGGGGCCTCGTTTGGCGGGGCCTCTGGTGGCGGGGGCGGGAATACGACTTCTGGCGGGTAACTCGGCGGGGACTGTGTGTCGCCCGGGCCGCCCGTCCCTGCATCACCGGATGAACGACTGGCATCGGTGTTTGCCCCCGCATCCGCCCGGGTGCCTTCGAGATCCAGGGAAGCCACATCGGCGAAGCTCAGTTCGACAGGAGGCTGAGGGCCTAGCGGATCGAGACTTGGCGGCAAACTGCCATCGTCAAACGGCGTGAAATTGGCACCGCCGCCACTCTGGGAGGCGCCATCGGCGTCGCCCGCGGCAGGCTCGATTTGACCGAGATCAATGGCTGCAGAGGTTTGCTGTCCTGCAATGATATCGGTGGCGGCGATCGTCGTGTCATTGGGCAGGCGCAACCATACCGCGGGATCGTGCTCCACAAACAACTTTTCAAGAACAACGATGCCGCCGCCGGTCAAGGTGACGACCAGATCCTCGCCGACAACCTCGTAGTTGGCCGCTGAGGGCGCAAATTCAGCGCTCTCCAAATGGAGAATTGTCCCGGGTTCCACAGGGATCGCAACGCTCTCACCTGCCGCAACGGGCGCTACCTGACGGATGATGGTTTCCTCAGGAACAACCGGCCCAGGCCGGGATTCCTGGATCATGTCTCGTTCTCTTGTGGCCCCGCCATGGGGGCCGCTGGTTGAAGTCTGGTCGCTCATCGGTGATCTCCGATAGTGATCGAAGGCACAGCGCAAATTCGGATGGCTATGTGTATTATCACACTCTTCGGTTCAGAATTCTTAATGTTAACCGAAGATTAATAACTTCATGAGATCACTGCCGAAGATCTTGAACCGGCCAAAAGAGTCTGGCCGCCAATAACGTGCCTTCGAGGTGCGCTAAAACAGGAGTATGGCCCATTGATCCGCAAGACCATGCGTGTCGGTGAGATCCGCACATCCATCAAGCTTGAGGAAGAGTTTTGGGCCTACCTCAAGGAAGTGGCCGACCATCGTCGCTTGCGCCTAAGCGGCCTCGTCAATGAAATTGCCGATGCCACGCCTGAGCGCTCGAACCTTGCCTCCACGCTGAGGACCTACGCCCTCACTCACGCGCGCATGTCCTGCCATACGCTCAAGCGTGAACTCGACAAACTATCACTCGCGGGCAACACCAACGATCTCGAGCGCATCCTCGAATCGAGCCCGCTACCTTCGCTCATCCTGTCCAGCGACAGAACCATTCGCCTGCTCAACAGATCGTTTGCTCTGTGGCTGAACCTCGATCGTGCTGCGACGATTGGAGCCCGCCTAGACAATATCATGATACTGCGTGGGCCCAATCTCAAAGACATGTGGAGCAACCTGCTCGACGGCCGGCTGGCTCGAGCAGGCTTCAGTGCGACCTATGTTTCGCCCGGCAAGGCTCGAACAGCCCAGGCGATGGCGATCGCGTTATCGACCAATGGCGTGGGCAACGAGGCAGCCATCGAGACTGCGCAGAACGCGCGCGGCTGTGTCGTCTTGTTTGAAACGCTGGCCGGCCGCAACTGAGCCCAGCGGCGCGATATGCTCAACGCCCACACGTCCGGCGCGGCAGGGCTCCCAAACCGATCAAGGAACCGTCGATCACCGCCTGGACAGCCCGAAATCGAACAGCCTGCGTGACTACTCCCGAGGCGCTTTCTTGTTGAGAATGCGCTGCAAGGTCCGGCGATGCATGTTTAGCCGGCGGGCCGTTTCCGACACATTGCGATTGCACTGCTCGAAGACGCGCTGGATGTGCTCCCAGCGCACCCGGTCAGCCGACATGGGATTGGCGGGAGGCGGCGGAAGACTGCTTCCGGTGGTCAAGAGCGCATTGATCACATCATCGGCGTCGGCGGGCTTGGCGAGATAGTCGACGGCACCCGCTTTGACGGCGGCAACGGCGGTCGCGATATTGCCATAGCCTGTGAGAATGACGATGCGGACTTTGGGATGGAGGTCGCGCAGACGTTTGACGAGCTCGATGCCACTGCCGTCTTCCAAGCGAAGGTCGAGCACCGCGTAATCGGGACGGATGGTGTGCGCGAGGTTGAGGCCCTCCTTGAGACACGCGCCAGCAAACACGGCGAACCCTCGTTTCTCCATAGCCTTTTGCAGGGTCCTGCGAAGAGGCGCGTCATCATCAATCAAAAGGAGCTTGTTGTTCTCGGGTGCGAGCCGGGGCGGCATCGCACCGGCAGGCGAGCGCTCCACATTGGCTTCCATGGCAACGTCAGTCATAGGTTCCTCTCCGGCAAGCCGTGTTCCAGTATTGATGGTGTCCAGACAATCGTGACCCGCGCACCGATCGACGTATTGTCAAAATGGACCCGTGCACCGGTCCGGGCAAGCAAACTC
This sequence comes from uncultured Geminicoccaceae bacterium, assembly GCA_964412385.1. Lineage (GTDB taxonomy): Bacteria > Pseudomonadota > Alphaproteobacteria > Geminicoccales > Geminicoccaceae > JBGSYN01. The sequence continues at coordinate 863 of CAYPOV010000410.1, read as the reverse complement.
ATCGCAATGAATACGCCAAGCCCCATGCCACCGCGATTGTGCCTGGTCGATACGTAGGGTTCGCCCAACCGGTCTAGTACATCCGGTGGAAAGCCCGGTCCATCATCCTCTATCATCAATGTAAGCCTTTGAGCTTCGGGCCTAATCGTCATGATGACTTCGGAACGTGCGAATTGCAGGGCATTGTCGACGAGGTTCGCGAGAGAGTGACGAATTTCCGGTGACATCGATACATCGGGATCCGGCGTTCCATCGATATCCTCGACTTCGATACTGAAGTCGACATCGGCCCGAGCATACTCTGATGCTATGTCATCGAGTTGCATTGCCAGCGGAGCCCTGGTGAATGCCGTGTGATCATCGCGCCCGCGTTTGCTGAGTTCGCCCAAGATATCCCGGCAGCGTTGGACCTGGGTCAAGAGCTCGCGCACATCCTCGCCATGGCGATCGTCAGCAGGGATCTCATGCACCAGCTCCTTGGCAATCACATTGATCGTCGCCAGAGGGCTGCCAAGCAAGTGCGCCTCGGCGGCCGCCTGAGCACCCAGAGCGGAGATCTCTCTTTCTTGCGCCAGTGCCAATTGCGTTGCGGCGAGCGCATTGGCTTGGCGGCGCGCCTCTTCGGATATGCGCCAGGCGTAGCCGGAGATAAGGACGGTCGCGAGACTGAGCGAAGTCCATTCAGCGACCAGAAACAGCACGGGCAGCCGCAATCCTCCATCGATCCAAGGCAATTCACCGGGCCACGGCCAACCAGGCCGGAGCCGAGGCGGTGCGCGGTCGTAAGGCCGGCCTGATCGGCTGGCTCAAACGCAGCGTGCGTGAGTGGTCACGGGAACGCCCGATGCGCTGCGTCTCGTATG
>CAYPOV010000409.1:0-3293 GCA_964412385.1 uncultured Geminicoccaceae bacterium | reverse complement strand
AGTGCCCGCGCGCAGCGGCGAGTTCAGATCTGCTGACAGCGCTTGATATTCCTCGAAGTTCGACGGATGCTCGAAGCCGGACTCATCGAAAAGATCCTTGCGATAGAAAAAGAGCTGCGTGTTGATCGTGTGCGGAATGACGTAAAGCTTGCCCTCATAGCGGAATGTATCGAGTGCCGACTCCGTGAAATCGTCCAGATTGTATTCCTCTTTAAATTTCTCATAGAGGTCATCCAACGGACGCAGCCAACCATTCTTGGCAAAACTCAAAAAGGTGCTGTCGTTGAGATAGACGATGTCGACATTGTCCGCCTTCGACGACATAGCGATATTGGCAAGCTCCATCGCCTTGTCGTGGGGCATGAGCTGGGTGTTCACCTCAACGTCGGAAACAGCCTCTCTCATCTTCTCGGCGTAAAATTCGAGTGCCGGATAGCGGTGGCTGATCATCTGCACCTCTTCCTGTGCTGATGCCTTCTCAGTGCCCAAGCTCAGCGCCATCACCAGCGCCAGTGCGCCAGCCGACGATCCAAAGACACGCGTGTTCAATTGAGCCTTCATCCTAGGCCTCCCTCTTGTTGCTTGCGGTAACATCATGCTGCGCGATTTGCGGCGCTTTGTGAAGAGGCCCTGTCGTGTCGTTACTGATCCTCGTCGGTATCAGCCCTCCTCGATGGCGATGCACCGGGCTGGTGCTCCGTCGCTGGTCGGGATCTTGAGAGGAAGCCCAAAAAACTCAACGCGGTGATTCGCGATCGCCATCATGTTGCAGAGATACTCGAACATCACAACGCCTTTGAGGAGAAGTTCTATATGGGTCGTGTTCTCCTCCAACGTCGGCTGCCGCTCGCCAGTCACCATGTAGCGAATGCAATAATCCTGCGGGAAATCATAGGCGATTGCACGAATCCTGCGGGCGAACAGCCATCGGCAGGCTTCGGTCGTCATATAGGGAGCGCGGGTCCAGAACTCGCGTCGATCAATCGGTTCGTGCTTATCCCATCCCGCTCGCATTAAGACAATGTCGCCTTCCCGCACGTGACCACCTGATGCGGCGATCGCTTGTTCCGTAATCGGTGCGTCGGCCCCCACCGACGTAACATCAATGACGGCCGCCTCGCCGATTGTTTGCTCGAGCGTGATGTCGTCGGTGGTGTAAGTGCCGTTCTGAAAGTGGATGCCGGAATCCATATGGGTGAAGCCGTGCAGTCCCCATCCCATCCAGGTGACATTGACGAGATCACCTTCGTCAATGCTTTTTGCTTTGCGCCGCTCGACCGGCCAGCGAAAATGGTCCGTCTTAATTGGTGTCGAGAGATCAATGATGCGGCGGGGCATGGTCCATCCTGTCTTGCTGCCCTGCCATCGTCCCAAAGCCGCCTTGAATGATCAAGAGGCAAGGTTCGAACTGCCGCGGCCCAAGACCTTGCGTTTGAACGATTCCGCCGCCATGCTCCGCTCACCAATATGACCCAACGGAGGTTCGACCAAGCTTGGTCTATTCGTTTCGCCATAACTGGCCGTTTGTTATCGCTATCTTTGCACCGGCCATGCTGCTCGTGGGATTTTTTGTACTTTACCCCGTGCTCAATGGCGTGCGCCTCGCCTTCACCGATGCCTCGCCGCTCTACCCCGATGTCAATTTCATCGGCATCGAGAACTTCACCTTCATTCTCGAAGATCCCGAATTTTGGGAAGTCTTGTGGAATACTGCCAAGATCGTCGGGCTTGCCACCATACTCGCCACGATCGCAGGCTATTGTCTGGCGACCTTGCTCAATTCCGGTATCCGCGCTGCCCCTTTCTTCCGCGCCGCAATCTTCCAGGTGTGGGTGGTACCCTGGATCGTCATCGCCATTCTTTGGGGCTGGCTTTTCAATACCGATTATGGCCTGATCAATTACATCCTCCGCTCCATCGGCATCATCGAAGAACCGATCCGCTGGCTGTTCGATCAAGAAGCCTCCCAGTGGACCATCATCATGGGCTACGCTTGGCGTGCCATCCCGTTCATCATGGTGATCTGTCTGGCGGGCCTCCAAGGCATTCCTTCGGAACTCCTGGAATCGGCCCATGTCGATGGCGCTAATTTTCTGCAGCGACAGCGCCACATCCTGATCCCCCTGATGCGCAATATCGTGCTGGTAGCGGCGCTCCTGCAAATGGTGCGCTTTTTCCAGGAACTCACTCTAGTGTTCGTTCTAACCCAGGGTGGGCCGGTCAACGCTACCATGGTCCTTTCGCTTTACACCTACAAGACCGCGTTCGAAGACTGGGATTTCGGTCTTGCCTCAGCCATCGGCACAATCTGGCTCGTGCTGCTTTTGTTGTTCGCTCTTTTCTATGTGCGTGTGGCCCTTCGAAAGCAACTGCAATGAGCACGACGCTTCCTGACGCTCGCCAAGTGCCGGCCACAAACGAAACGCTTCATCGGGTGAACCGCTTTCTCTCGGATGTCATCTTGCATCTTTGCGTACTCGCGGCGCTGATCATCCTGCTGCTGCCGATCGCTTGGATGCTCTCGACATCGTTCAAACCTTTGTCCGACGTTTTCAATTACCCACCTGAATGGATTCCTTTAAATCCGACGCTTGAAAACTACGTGACGCAATTCACGCCGGATCTGCGAACCTATTTTTTCAATAGTGTCATTATCGGCTTTTTTTCCGCCATCCTGGCGACGGGAACCGGAGCGCTCGCAGCCTACGGCCTGACGCGTTTTCGATTCTTCGCAACCCAGCCAATCTTGCTGTTCTTTCTAGCCTCGCTCGGCTTTCCGATCCCTCTTCTCATGATCTCAATGTATCTGATCTTTGTCGATATCGGTCTGCTCAACACCTATACCGGCATGGTGATCGGCCACACGGTTATCACCCTGCCGGTTTGCGTCTGGCTTCTGAAGAATTTCTTCGATCAGTTGCCGGTTGAAGTCGAAGAAGCGGCACTGGTCGATGGTGCCAGCCGCACCTACACACTTTTTAGAATCGTTTTGCCGATGGCGCGGCCCGCTATGGGGGCGTCAGCGATCTTTGTCTTCGTCACCTCATGGAACGAGTTGCTCTTCGGCCTCACCTTTGTGTCAAGCAGCGATCTCAGGCCCCTTCCAGCCGGCATCTCGATGACCTTCCTCACGGAATTCGAAGGGGCATGGTCTGAGATGATGGCGCTCTCCTTGATGGTCTCGATCCCCATCTTCCTCCTTTTCGTTTTCTTCAAACGCACCTTCATGCAAGGTGTCACGTCAGGTACAGTTAAAGGTTAACCCTCTCATCATAAACTTCAGAGAGATTATC
>CAYPOV010000408.1:0-3295 GCA_964412385.1 uncultured Geminicoccaceae bacterium | reverse complement strand
TCAAAGTTCTTGGATGTGGTCGGTATGATCAGGACTTTAGGGGAGTGCCTTCCTATATCTGGGCAGCAATGATCGATTCTCTCGGCATTCGACACATGCTGTGGGTCAACCACGAGGAACTTGGTGTATTTGCCTAGGGACGCTGTACCGAATTCACTGGATAATCTTGACGGATGATATCGCCATCTTTATGATAAGCTAAAGTGAGTATTAAGGGGGGCTCTTTTGTTACTCATTTTGCCTGCACTCCGGTTCACGCTTCGCCATCATGTCTTTGCTTTGGCGGCCTTTTTGCTAGCCAATATGGATGTGGCCGATGCCAAAAATGACATGCCGACGTCGCTCAACGGCATTGTGCTTGATCGGCCGCTTCTCGGGATCGGCGATCGGCTCATTTGGAGCTTTGAGGGCGCAGGAGGAGAGGGCCGATACAATGTGTCGACAATCGATCTCATCACGGGCGGATCGGGCGTCGATCAGGTTCCTGAAGATTTGCGCAAGCAGCTGCGGTTATTGAGCTTAGAAGGACTTTCCAGGGCGGCGTTCGTCGTCATGTGGGTGACGCCAAAATGGCAACCCTATTGGTTTCCAGTCCACGAAGTGCAACGTGCGATTGATATCGGGATAACGCCTGTTTTTGTGCACTGGTACTTTGGCGACCGTCTCAATGGAGATCATGTGCGTGAACGGGTGGTTGCGTCGCTGGACGATTACGGCCACCATACGCGCCGGTTGGGACAATACATAGGCCAGTTAGACGGTGATGTGCTGATTTCCGTGGAACCTGAGTTCAACACTGCGGCCATTGAAGACTGGCCGGAATTTGGCTCGATCCTTCGCCGCCATGGGATCGAAAACCTTGAGCGCGCGATCCACGAGGAAAATGCATTCACGGGTCACGTAACGCGTGCAAAGATTGGCACGACTTTAGTCGACACGGGATCAAGGGATCCCGATGCTCTTGATATCACGTTTCGCAACAAAGCGCTCGGCGACCGACGCGGCTGGGATCGTTCGATTCCTCTTATCGAGGCGTTAGAGCCTTCGCTCGATTTTTTGGGCTTTCAGCAAATCGTCAGCCCGCTTCATCGTCATCCGCAATTTCCTGAGCAGATTGTAACACATACCGCTTACGAACTCGGACTGCATGTGCTCGCGGAAAGGATGGTCAATTATTCGCGCTATCTCAACACGCGATTCGATCTGCCGATTCTCATCCCGTTTGTCGGTTTGCCGACGTCGGTCTGGCAAGATACCGACGGTGACGGGGAAATTGATGAATCGGAAATCGAACTACTAGGGTTCGAAGAGGAAGTGGGCCGAGCCTATCGCGACATCGGTGCAGCGCTCCCTGAGTTCTACGAAAACGACGTGTTGGGCATTGGGACCATGCTATTGTTTGACGATCCTTCCCACGACGTAGGTGGGTCCAGTATCTCTTGCACAACGAGTACGCGCTGGGCCTCGTTGCTACGGATGCGGAAATTGGCATGAAGGATTCACTGCTCGGCGACCAGGTGACGTTCAAGGGCTTTGACGGAAAGAGTTACGTCGAATGGTTTTTCCAATCACCCAGTTCCCAAGTCAAATGATCCAGGCTTCAGTGCGGATTCGCACAGACGCGCATCACGGTGCCCACTAATCCTCCGGCACAAACATAGACGGCCTGCGCCGAAAAACCAAGGGCACAAGACGATCAATGTCGGAGACGCATCCGCAACTGTCGGATAAAAAGAGGGCTGGATCCTATAGAGTATTGACGGGCGTTTCGACATCGAGCGCGGCGTTTTTGGGCAAAGCCCAAAAGGGTCCAGTCGATCGACCTTTCGCTATTCGGGGATTTGCCGAATTCGAGGGCATCTTCGGCGACGTTCACCCAGAAAGCGGCCTCCACAGCGCCGTCCGGCAATATTTCTTGAATGGTGGTAACCAGGCCTGGATTGTCCGTGCCAAGGACGATGCCGCGATGCGCGAAGTCATCGGATCGCCGGATACGGGATCAGGCCTATTTTCCTTCGAGAGCGTCGATGTTATCAACGCCATTGTTCTGCCCGGCATTCACGAGACGGCGGCGCTCCGATGCGCGCTTGACTATGCCGAAAATCGGCGCGCCATGCTCTTGATCGACCCCGATCCTTCGATCGACAGTGTCGCCGGGATGAAGCAATGGATCGAGGCAAACCCCGATCTGCAGCGCCCCAATGCAGTGCTCTATTATCCGCGCCCCCATCTAGTTCAAACCGAGCCTGACGATGACCGAAGTGTCTGTCCGTCCGGAACCATTGCGGGGCTTTGGGCGCGCACGGACGCGGCGAACGGCGTTTGGCACGCGCCCGCAGGCGTTGACACCTCGTTGCGTGGTGTGCGCGGCCTGGACAACCATCTCTCCGACGAAGAGATCGACGTTCTGAGCCGACTCGGCGTCAACGCGATCAAACATCTGGCAGGCTACGGCTTCGTAAGCTGGGGTGTGCGAACCCTGGCAAAAGGACCGGCAACACCGAGCGAGTGGCAGTATCTCACTGTGCGCCGCCTCGCACTCTTCATCGAAGAAAGCCTCGTTAGAGGCCTTCAATGGACGGTGTTCGACGCCAATGACAGGACCTTGTGGTCACAAATCCGCCTCTCAACCAATGCGTTCATGGAGGACCTATTCCGCCGCGGGGCCTTTGCCGGCGCTAAACCCGATGACGCCTACTTTGTCCGATGTGACGAATCCAACAATCCGCCAGCCGACATCGACCAAGGCATCGTCAACATCGAAATCGGCTTCGCCCCGCTCAAACCCGCCGAGTTCGTGGTGATGCCGTTACAGCAAAAGACGGTGTGAACGCGACTGATAAGAAGATGTTCGCGCCGAGGCGAAGCAACCGGGCTTGCGAAACGAATGGCCAACCTAGTGAAATTCGGAGCTTTCAAAAGCAAGAAGCTGAGCGATAAATGGGTTCGACAACCAAGCTCCATCCATCAATTTTGTCTATTCCAATCCAGAGGAAACTGTGATGTCCGCACCCTTGATAAATAATTTGGGAGGAGAGGCAGGTTTTGGCGAGTCCACTCTCTTCCGCAATGACGATCAATCAACACCGGCGATAGATATTACATCAGTTTTTGAGAACGGTCTCAATTTTTTTGGTCAAACATATACTTCTCTGTACGTCAATAATAATGGAAATATAAGCTTCAACCAACCAATTCCGGAATATACACCATTTGGTATTTCTGGATCCATCGCGCCGATGATTGCGGCTTTCTTCGCTGATGTCGACACGAGGGTCGGACTAGTGCCAGCGAG
>CAYPOV010000407.1:0-3301 GCA_964412385.1 uncultured Geminicoccaceae bacterium | reverse complement strand
CGAAGCCGGCAAATCCGATATCGGCTGTGGCCACCAGATCCGCTCCTACGTCCTTCACCCCTATAAGATGGTGAAGGATCTCAGAACCGGTGTCGAAAAAGGCAACGCCCAAAGTGTGCTCGACGGTGATCTCGACGAATTCCTCGAAGCCTCCCTTGCTCAAGGAGCCGGCGCCCTTCGCCCCGAAGCCGTCGACGCTTGAATGAGAATGGTCACCGCTTTGGCATTGATGGGCTTGGCGACGCTGACCGCTGCTGTCGCTCAATCGCCCGCCGATACGACCAAGCCGCCGCCCTTTGCCGGGCTCTATAAAGGCGGTGGGCTCGACACCTTCGCAGAGACCATGGACATGCCTGTCCGCATGCAAGGCCATTTCAACGGCCGGCATGACGGCTGGGCGCCGGTCGAAGGCCGCGAGCGCTGGGGCAATGTCGCGTCCAACGGCGAGAACCCCGATCGCATGTTCGTCGTCGGCTACGCCCCCATCCCGCAACTCGAGAAAAAGCGCGCCGATCCGCCCGGCAGTCGAGTCCCGCTCGAACGATGCGCCCGCGGCGACTACGACCAACACTATGTGACCTTCGCGCACAACATGAAAAACCAAAACATCACCAGCATGGTGCTGCGCATTGCCTGGGAATTCAATCTTGATAGCTGGCCCTGGGGCATCGGCAACGATCCCGAGCTCGGCAAGATCTACGCCCAGTGCTATCGTCGCATCGTCGACATTATCGAGCGCGAATACCCCGAGAACCGCTTCCTCTATTCATGGGGCGTCAATCAAGATGCCAGCGTTGCCGCCATGGATGCCGCCTGGCCCGGCGAGAACTATGTCGATCTCTTCGATCTCGATATCTATGATACCTTCTTCGGCAACCAAAATTGCGCCCGAGATCCCGAATGCCGCTGGCAGCGCCGGACCCAGAAAGTCCTCACAAAATTCGAGAACTACACGCAACGCCGCAACCTGCCGATCGGCATCAGCGAATGGGGCTTATGGACCACCGAGCAACCCCGAGGCGGCGGGGACAACCCCTACTTCATTGAGCGTTTCTGCAAATGGCTCGCCAATCCCCATAACAACGTGGTCTATCACGTCTATTTCGGCACCAAGCTGCACGATCTCCGCAAATTCCCCAAAAGTACGGAAGCCTATAGACAACACTGCCCCAGCAATCCCGGCAATCCCCATCAACTCCTGCCGGAAATGATCAAGCGCTAACGCGCAAAGGAAAACGAAGGGGCTTTTTGCCCCTTCGAGCATCCCCCTAAATGCTCATTTTCGGAAATGGCTCGCGGTCTTCGATCAATGGTTCCATTCACTTGCATTGTGACTAGGAGATGCGGCATGGTGTGGACATGTTTAGGCGCCTAACTTCATTCTTGTTTAAGATCGTTGAGCCGCTAGTTTCGCTGCTTGATCAAGTCGGACTCAAGAATGCCACTAAGAATTTTCTCAAACAATTTTGGGTGTGGCTTGTGGGCTCGGTATCCACGGGCGGCGCGACAATCTATGGCATGTGGATTTGGATCTGGGACAAGACACCAGATTGGGCCATACCATTTCTAGTTTTAGTGATTCTAATAGTAACCGCAGGAACTATTTTTTTGTGACCTATCTGCCGCTGAAGTTGATTGAGCAATGGTATGCAACAAGGAGCCGATTGACCCTCGATACCTCAAAATATCGAGAAATTGGTGATCAATTACTACAGTTTTCTTCAGATGTTTCAATAGCTCTCCGCGATTGGGAGCGCGATTATCCGCGCCGAATTCCCGGTCTTGGAGAAGACGTTGATATATCGAGTATTTGGGAACAAGAACAAAATAACCGACGAGAAATTGAAAGGCGATTTCGAGATCGATTTACAGGTCGGTTCTTTTACTTACTAAACTGTTGCATAGAACTTGGGATAAGGGTCCCGGTTCATTTCACGCATATGGCATTTAATAGACCAGATTAAGATGTGAATTACTTTTCTCTAGTTGGCATGTTACTAAAAAGGGATCAACTCGAAGATGCGAGGAGTATAGACTCAGATTTCCTAAGGGATCTCATTCACTAGATGAGATCGTCCATAGGTAAGAATAACCGTATATGTTCGAGTTCTGAATTAATGACGAAGAGTATTGGGTGCTGATTCAAAGTTATTGGACATTACGGAGCATTGTGGCCAACGCGAGTGTTTCCATGCCCGGGGTTTGGCCGGTGGCGAGGTTATCGGCGGCGGCGAGGCGGGCTGAAGCAGAGCGGTTCTGATTGAGCTTAAAGGTGCTCTCGATGGTCTCGATCTTGAGCTTGAGGGGTACGATGGCGCGCATCATACGTTCCATGACGCCCTCGGTCATTTTCTCATGAGTCCAGGGAGGTTTTGGGGTCAGCTGGGCTTCGAACCGTGCCGAGAGCCGCTCGAGAATACCGTGCAATTGGTCCTCCCTGATGAGCTCGACCGGACCTGCCAGATGAACCGCGACATAGTTCCAGGTCGGGACGAGGTCCGGCTCGCCATACCAATCCGGTGAAATATAGCCGTCCGGACCTGAAACGATCAGACGGGCTTTTCGGGGTCCCGCACGAAGGGCCTTGGCGATCGGATTGGAGCGCACCAGATGGGCCTCGACCCGATTCTGCTCCAGCAAGAACGGGATGTGGGCTGCAAGAACATCCTCGCCATCCGCCATCGTCAACACACCAAAGCCACGCGACGCCGCAAACGCTCGTGCTCGGCTCTCGGGTTCTCGCCGGAATATCGGGTTGGGATGCATCGTCCGCCGGTCGGTCCATTTGAGGTGTGAACGACCGCGTTAGTATCATCACCCGTCCTCCGTTTAAAGTCCGGTTGTTGGGGGGAATTGCTGTGACACCAGGATATTGATAATCATCGACAAGCACCCCTTTCCCTCGACTCGGTCATCAATTTAGGAACATTTTATTATTGCTTTCCGAAAACGGCTTGAATTAGCTTTATTTTCTTGAATTCCGCTACAATTCGTTGTAGAATGGAACAAATTTCAACCATTATTGGAGATAGTTCGATGATTGCAGATGGTACGGAGAAACAACAGGATTCCTTCAAAGACAATGGATCTGCGTCGGATATGTTGATGGATCGAAGGCTCGTTATGAGCAAGGATGAGCAGGCGCATGCTGATGATTTGCGGGTGCAGTTGGTGCGGCGGTGGCCGGCGACTGATGTGTTGGAGCTGGAAGAGATCGACGCGCTCGTGACCGTGATGATCAAGGCGCGGCGGCTCGATGTGTTGGAGTTCGAGGCGATGGAGCGCGCCTTCGAGGCGTCGG
>CAYPOV010000406.1:0-3309 GCA_964412385.1 uncultured Geminicoccaceae bacterium | reverse complement strand
AACCTATAGGCCGCAAAGATTTCCGTCCTTCTACTTCAGATGGGTAAAGTGTTACCAAGATTCAAACGCTTAAAAAAACGCTTACGGTTACCGCAACCGAGACCATTTGAAGACGGCTATATTTTTTCATTGTGGCGGGTTGGATCTTTATCCTCCGAAAGAGTCAGAAACGCCGTAAAATTCAACGGTTTCAACCATTGATGTGTTTCTATGTGCACTGGTTTTCACCCACAACAAAGTCCGATGAACCAATAATAATAGGAGGGTAGCCGTCGAGGCCATGGAGCGATTTCGGTATTTTTTAGTCTTCCTGATTTTTTCGTTACAACCGGTTCAAAGCGAATTACAGTCAAATGGTGGCAGCTGATTTTTTTCGCGGAGAAGAGTCGATGACGCTTTGTCAAGCGCAACCAAAACTGCACCAAACCCCGAAATATCGCCATTTGCCTGCTGCGGCCGACCAAACCGAAGCAGGTTGGAGTAACTTGAGTTACTAACGATTGTGTGCAAAATCTTAGTGTGTTTTTGAATTACGATACCTTGATCGAAAAAGGCAGGTTGTATGCTTCAAGGTCAGAATGGAAGCGGAACAGAACTTGTTTTACATTTGGTAAGGTCCAGTAGAATAATGCAAAAACTGTCCGTATCCGGATGAGGCTCAGTAATTCTACCATCAGCTCTGAGGCGACAGATGTATCTTTTGACCACCGCACAATACATGGCAGCGGCCGCGTTTATCACGGTGGCTCTCACACATTTGTTGGTTTGGTCGCGACATCGGGCGTTCTTCTCACACCTTTTCTTTTCGTGGACGGCTGTCGCGGCCGCGGGAAATGCTGTTACCGAGGCCTGGATGTATCGATGCGAAACTGTTGCGGCTTTTGTTCCGGCGTTCAAATGTTATGTCACTTGTTCCGGATTATGGCTCATCGGATTGATCTGGTTTGTGATGACGGTTTTTCAAATTCGAGCAAACTGGTGCTTGTGGCTGGCGTGGGTGCTTACCTCGTTGTTTCTCGTTGCCATTGTCGCCAATATGTTGATGCCGTTCAGTTTAATCTACACTGATATTTTGAGCTTGCGTACGATCACTGTACCATGGGACGAGGAAATCGTCCTCGCGAACGGGACGGATACTGCCTGGCGTTTCATTGCTGATTTTGCCCAGATCGGGTTACTTGTTCTTGTCTGTGCCGGTGTGTTTGAGATGTCGCGTTGTGGAGACCGCTGGCGCGCTTTCCTTCTGGGGGGAAGTCTGATTGTCTTTTTGATTTTTTTCGGCATTGTGGTGTTATTGATCGATTTGGGGATTCTGGAAATTCCGTATCTAACAACCTATGGGTTCCTCGTCGTTGTCTTGGTGACGAGTAACAACTTGGCTGTTGAAGTGTCGAAAGCTGCCACGCTCTCCGAGGAAATTGTGGAAAACGAACGCCGTTGGCGAACTCTGTTGGCCAACCTTCCTGCCCTGGTCGTAGGATTGGATCGGGCAGACCGAATTGAATATGTTAATGCGTACTTCGAGCGGTTCACAGGATATCAAGCCTCAGAAGTCCTTGGCCAACCATTGACGGATCTCTTACTTCCAGATCAACGATTACGATTGCAAGAGTTGATACAAGAAACCATGGATGAGTCACCCGTGGCCAACAAAGAACTCATGCTGCATGACAAGGTCGGGCTACTCCGCACTGTTCTTTGGACCAAGGTATATCTTCGGAATACGGAAGGAAAGTCAGTTGGTTGGCTCGGGATCGGAACCGATATCACGGAGCAAAGAAAACGAGAAGCGGAATTACGCAAAGCCGTGGATGATGAGAGGAGTCGGATCGCTGGGGATTTACACGATAGCGTGACGCAAACGCTTTTTTCCACCGCCGCGATTGCCGATGCCCTGCCCGAAGTCTGGCTACGCCATCCGGATAAGGCACACAAAGGTTTAGAAGATCTGCGACAGCTCACTAAAGGGGCTCTTGCAGAAATGCGAACTCTCCTGGTGGAATTGCGCCCCGAATCCCTCTTGAAAAAAGGCTTATCGGAGTTGCTTCAACAATTGGGCGAAGCTATGGTTGCCCGAACCCGTATCCCGATTCACGTGGATGTCTATTGTGATCGTCACATTCCGGACGACGTCCAAATCGCCATGTATCGCATTGCCCAGGAGGCATTAAATAACGTTATCAAACATTCGGAGGCGAATTCGGCCGATGTGCGGTTACAATGTAAATCTGATACGTTGGTCTTGATCATCCGCGATAACGGGATTGGATTTGAGTCACACAATGCCAAATCGGGCCGACTGGGTCTGGGAATTATGCGTGATCGAGCGCGTTCCATCAACGCGGACTTTCGTATTGAGAGCCAACCCGACTTGGGAACGACCATTGAAGTGACCTGGCAACATTCACCTGGGGAAGACGGTCATGGCAGTTAAGAAACCGATTCGTGTGATGACGGTCGATGACCATGAAATCATGCGTAGCGGCATTCAGTTTGTCCTTCTGGCGTTCGATGATTTGGAGCTGGTTGCGGAGGCACACAACGGTGAGGAAGCCGTCACCCTGTGCAACTCAACAAGTCCTGACGTTGTACTCATGGACATGAAAATGCCCAAAATGGACGGGGTCGCGACGACAAGGGCTATCAAACAGCAGCATCCTCATGTTCAAATCGTCGTATTGACCAGTTTCCACGATGCCGACTTAGTGCAACAAGCCATGTCCGCGGGTGCCATTGGTTACCTGCTGAAAGACGCCTCGAAAGAAGAGATTGCCGGGGCCATTCGTGCAGCGAAATATGGGCAGGTCACGCTATCGTCCGATGTGGCCCAAGATTTGGTTCGGGGCGCAATCCCGGAGCCACAATTTGAAAATGATCTGACCGAACGCGAGCAAGAAATCCTGGTCCTTCTTGCAAAGGGACTCAACAACAACAAGATTGCCCAGCAACTGCGCCGTAGTCCGCACACGATCCGGCATCATGTCAGTCAGATACTCGCCAAACTCGGCGCTGCCAATCGTGCTGAAGCAGTTGCTTTGGCTGCCCAGCATGGGTTGATTCACTGACACCGCATTTGATTATCATCTCGATTCATTCCGTTCAAACACCAACGACTGCTCGGTTGTCCATCGTACAAATGTACGACTCGCTTTGGTCCATTTGTACGAAGCAAAAATGGGTCACTTGTCCGATAGCCTTGGCAACTTTCCCACCTAAGATGTTCGGACATGTAGATTTCAATCTTCCAAACGCCATAGCATCCAGTCATGACAGATCCCGAGAAGAGAATTCGCGTTCTATTCGTTGGGC
>CAYPOV010000405.1:0-3315 GCA_964412385.1 uncultured Geminicoccaceae bacterium | reverse complement strand
GATCAGCGCATCATCCTTGGCGGCTTCGAGCTTTTCGTAGGGCAGGCCGTAGAGGTGAAAATATTCGCGAACTGAAGGCACGAAGCTGCCCTGCATGCGCTCGGTCTGCAGGCGCAGCATCATCACGATGTCGGCGTCCTGGAGCCCGCTTTTCATGTCAGTAAAGACCTCGGCCCCGTAGATTTCCGGGGCCGGAGGTAGCAGGGTTCGAGGAGCCACGAGCCTCACCCGGGCCCCCAGCGCCAGCAATAGAAGCGTGTTGGAGCGGGCAACGCGGGAATGGAGAATGTCGCCACAAATCGCGACATTGAGCCCGCCGATCCTCCCCTTGCGTCGCCTGATCGTCAAGGCATCGAGCAGGGCTTGGGTCGGGTGTTCGTGGCTGCCGTCACCGGCATTGATCACGGCACAACGCATGTGACGCGCCAAGAGCTGAACGGCACCGCTATCCGGGTGCCGGACGATCAGCACATCGGGATGCATGGCGTTGAGCGTCATGGCCGTGTCGATCAGGGTCTCGCCCTTCTTCATGGAGGACGAGCTTACCGACATGTTGACGACATCGGCACCAAGACGCTTGCCGGCAAGCTCGAACGAGGTGCGGGTGCGCGTCGAGGATTCGAAGAAGAGATTGATCTGCGTGATGCCCCTCAAGAGGCTCAGCTTCTTGTCACTCTTGCGATTGAGATCGACGAAGCCGTCGGCACGGTCGAGGAGATCCTCGATCTCGAAGGGCTCCAGCCCCTCAATGCCGAGTAGATGGCGGTGACGAAATCCAAGGTTGATGTCGTCGGGCATATCGAACGCCTTATGCGCCTCCTTCACAGAGCTGGCAATCGGATTGTCGTGCCGTCAAAGGCTCGGGTTTGAGCGGTGGCGGGCCGGGATCGCGCAGCTTGATCGAGCCCAACAGCGTTACCGCATCATCCAGCCTCAAGGGCTGGCTACCGTCTTCGCAATAAATGCCGAAAAGCGTGCCGCGCTGGCCTCCTTCGGCGGCACCTGTCAGCATCGGTCCGGCTTCGCGGAAGCCGAGACATTCAGCGTGCCAGGCATCGATCCTGAAGGTGTTGACGGCGATCGATGCTTGCTCCCTCGACCATCGCTCGCTGTCGCGAAACGTGACCTCAACATCGTGCGTCCAGGCCATGACCATGGCTTCGAGGCTTCGCTGCGTGAATTCAGGGCCGGTCGGGCCGCGATGGAGCTGGACGACCGCGAAGGCATCGTCGTCCCGGAAGGTTGCGGGCTCGATGATCTCGCCGGTCCACTTGTCGGCGGCGACCACATGTTGTGTCGCCTCGGGCGCAAAAAGGTCCTCGGGCAGGCTCAAGACCGAGACTTCCTTGGCGATCGAGGTTTCCTCATGACGCACATCGCCCATCAATGTCGTGCATCCACTGACACCGACGAGACATAGACATAGGATCGAACGATAGCCCAAGGCAGGGAACAGCTTTGGAGAATGTTATCTGCAGTTGAACTATCGCAAAGCTGCCCTTCTGGCGAGAGTCATGATAACCCACTCGCCATGGAAAAAGCTTGAGAGGGAGGCGAGCGATGCCAGAGATTTTTGGGGAACGTTTCACCCGGCGTGAATTGGCGCGCCATGTCGGTGATTTCGATCAAGTTTTCGGCGTCAACCTCCTCACTCACGGTGACGGCGCGGCGCGCGGCGTACGCGTTCTACAGTTCCGCACAGGCTCCGGTCTCGCCTTCGACGTCAATATCGACCGTTGCATGGACCTCGCCTCGCTCGACTTCCATGGCGTGCCGATCGGCTGGCGCTCGCCCACCGGGCCGCGCAGTCCGTGGCTGCATGAGCCGGACAGCGAATTGGGGCTGGGCTGGCTGCGCTCGTTCAGCGGGATCATGAACACCTGCGGGCTCGATCACATGATGGGGCCGAGCGAGGAGACTGCCGAGCACTACAACTATCCCTATCGTTCCAAAGTAAGACACACGATCCACGGCCGTGCCGCCTACACCCCGGCACGCCTCAAGGGTTATGGTGTCGCGTGGGACGGCGACGAAGCGCTGCTTTGGGCCGAGGGCGAGATCCGCCAGGCGACGATGTTCGGCGAGAACCTGCTTTTGCAACGCCGCATCGAAGCCGAAGTCGGCGGCGACAAAGTCTCCGTCATCGACAAGGTCACCAGCCTCGGCTTCTATCCGACCCCGCATCTGATGCTTTATCACATGAATTTCGGCTGGCCGGTCGTCTCGGGCTCGACGCGACTTGTGGCACCGATCACCGCCACGCCCTACACAGCGCATGATCCCAACGCCACCGAGATCGGGGCGATCGAGCAGGCACCGCCACAAACCGGGTTCGGCGAGCAGGTCTATATGCATGAGGTGATGCAGGAAGCCGACGGTACCGTGCCGGTCTCGCTCATCAACAAGGACTTTCAAGGCCAAGGCCTCGGCATCCTCATGGAGTATGACGGCAAGGCGCTGCCGGCGCTCTATCAGTGGCAGAACCTGCAGGAAGGCAATTACGTGATCGGCCTCGAGCCGGGCAGCGCCAAAGCGGGCTCACGCGAGGATTGGAAAGCGCGCGGCGAAATCGCCTGGCTCGATCATGGCGAGAGCCGCAGCTACCGCTTGAACCTCACACCCTTCAATGGAGCCGGCTCCTGCAGTGCGGTTCAAGCGAGGATCGAATCCGTGGGCCGCTGAGCGGCCTTCTCGTCATCTCGCCATTCTTCGGTCATCTTGAGCTCGTGGCCGACATCGACAATGGCCTCGATCGCAGGAATGAGGCGCGCGCCAAGCTCGGTGAGTCGGTATTCCACAGAAGGCGGCGAAGTCGGTTGAACCTCGCGTAACACAACACCACGCACTTGAAGCTCCCGCAGGCGCGTCGTCAAGACCTTGGCGGATATCCCCGGAATATCGACCCGCAATTCGTTGAAGCGGCGCGGTCCTGCGCGCAAGTACCAAATCACATGCACCGTCCAGGCACCGCCGATCAGCTCCATGCATTTGGCAAGCGGACAGGGTGTTCGCGGTTTCGGGCTGAGGTTCTTGCGGATTTTGAGCGCCATCGGAGCTTCGACTTTCTTCACGGTAACCTGAAAAAGAAGTATCGATTAGAATGCTAGTTTACAAGAGTAACCCCTCTTCCTAGCTCTTCGCATGGAGGCCGGCCCCACCCCTCCTATTACGGACAGAAGAGCCATGAAACTCTACTACACTCCAGGTGCCTGCTCGATCGCATCCCATATCATTCTCAACGAGATCGGCACCCCCTTCGACGCCGAGAAGGTCGACCTCAAAACGGGACAGACCGAGCATGGTATCAACTTTCAA
>CAYPOV010000404.1:0-3318 GCA_964412385.1 uncultured Geminicoccaceae bacterium | reverse complement strand
GGAGGCAATTGCCGATACCATCGCAAGATTCAATGAGGAGTTTGAAGGTGAGGGGTTCGAGTTGCTGCGGGCGGGCGCCGTTTTCCATGCAGCCGCGGTTGCCGAACAGGCCAGATTTGAAATCACATGGATAAGCATCGTTGCCGGCTTGGTAGTGATGACCTTGCTGACCAGCCTCTTTTCCAGCCTCCGCGCCGCCTTTCTCGCTTTGTTCTCAATCGCCTATGGCGCCCTTGGCGGTCTTGCCGTGAGCCTTGTTGCCTTCGAGACGATCCATGCTTTGGCTCTCGTGCTTGGCGCAGCGCTTGCAGGTGTGGCTGTCGATTACGCCATCCATGTCATGGCAGGCCAGTTGGAGAGGCGGAGCTTTCATTCCGCTAGCGAGAAATCCGTATCTCCGCTGCTGCGTCCACTTCTCATCAGTATGCTGACAACGATCACAGCTTTTGCGTGTATCGCCATCACGGGCGTCGAGCTTCTCGCCCAAGTTGCACTGTTTGGTGCAGCAGGCCTGGTTTTCTCGTTTTCATTCAGCTGGATTGTGGTGCGCCGCTACTGGTCGCCACCCGAAACGCCGTCGACAATGGCCAATGCCGTCGCTCTTATTGCAACGCGGCTCATTGGCTGGCGTCCATCGCCCGCGGCCGCTCTTGGGGCCGTTGCAATATTCGGCCTGATCATCGCTGTGGCGAGCCAAAAGATCGTGGTTTCCGATGATGTGAGAACGTTTCGCTCGACGCCTGCCGAACTGCTCGCCGAAGAGCGATCGGTCATCGAAGCCTATGCCGGAAAGGGATTGGATACGCGCTTTATTCTCATGCGAGCGTCCGCTCTTGAGGCTCTGCGACATACCGAAGGCAAAGTGACGAATGCCCTCAGCCAACCGGTACCTGCGCCGGCATGGATTGATCCATCCAAAGAGATCCGATCACAGAACCGAGATCTTCTCGAACAAGAACTCTTCAACAATCCTCAATCGAAGCTCGACGAGACGCTGGGAATTGATGCCGGAAGCGCGTATCAGACTGATAAAAAGGATCAAACCTTGCCCGCTTTGATAGAGCCCTTGCGCGGCACTTTTGATAGCCAATACTTCAGTATCGTGCCGATATCGAAGGCTGAACCAGAAGATCGACTCAAGGCTGTCGAAACCGACCGGGTCGACATCGTCGATCCTGCCGACACCTACAGCGATTTAGTGTCGTTGTTTCGGGAACAGGCAACACTCGCACTCGGATTAGCACTGCTTGTTGCGGCGATCTCAACGGCTCTTTTCTATCGAGACATCGCAAGCTTATGGATTGTCGCACCTCCAGCGCTGGCCGTAGGGCTCACGAGCGTTGTCCTCGCCGTCTTCGGGGAAGCAATGACACTCTTTACGATCATGGGGCTTTTCATGGTTCTCGGGACAAGTATCGATTTCGCCGTCTTTCAAAGGGAGGACCGGGTCGAGGGGTTGCCCTGGCGCAAAGTGGGTATTCTTGTCGCTGGTCTCACTACCACCATCCCCATGACCATTCTCGCTTGGAGTGAAACCCTGCCAATAAGGCATTTCGGCCTCGCGGTTGCGATCGGTATCATCATCGGCATTGCTTTGTCGCCACTGGCTCGTACTCAATTCCCAAAGAGAGCGCGCTGAATGACCCAAGACATCTATGATGCTCTGATTATCGGCGCAGGCCCGGCGGGTTCCGTGGCCGGCGCCATTCTTGCGCGCAAGGGACATCGCGTGAAAGTCATCGAGCGCGAACGGTTTCCGAGATTCACGATCGGCGAAAGTCTTTTGCCCCAGGCGATGGTGTGGCTGGATGAAGCCGGTTTTCTTCCAGTGCTCGAAGAGCAGAATTTTCAGGTCAAGAATGGCGCTGTGTTCGCTTTCGGTGATCACCTGCAAACCATCGATTTCCGCGAAAAATTCTCAAAGGGCCCCGGATCGACATGGCAAGTGCCGCGAGATCGATTCGATGACGTCTTGGCCAAAGAGGCCTCGAAATTCGGAAGCGAGATCGAATTCGGCAGCTCAGTCAAGGCGTTCCAATCAGAAGGTGACACGCAACGGCTTGTAATAGCCGATAGTGAAGACAACGAACGCGCTGAGTATGCCCGTTTTGTACTCGATGCGAGCGGACAAGGGCGCGTGCTCGCCCGGCTTCTCGATCTCGATCGCCCCAGTCCTGCGCCGTCAAGAACAGCGGTTTTCAGTCATGTGCGCACGGACCTTCGAGACGAGAGATTCGATCGCGAAAAAATCCTGATCTCGATTCATCCGAGCCAACGGGACATTTGGTATTGGCTCATTCCCTTCATCGATGGCCGTGCCTCGATCGGCGCCGTCGGTCCCGTGGACATGATCCGCGAACAGGGCGACAATGACGAGAAAAGACTAAGCCGATTGGTTCGGGATTCCGGCTTTATGGGCGAGGTCTTGGGCGAACTCGACTATCTTCGTCCGATTACCACAATCACAGGATATGCTAGACGCTCCGAGAAACTCACAGGCAACGGCTTCGCACTCTTGGGCAATGCCGCAGAGTTTCTCGATCCGATATTTTCATCCGGTGTGACGATTGCCCTAAGATCGGCAACACTCGCGGCCAATCTATTGGATCGCCAATTGCAAGGTGAAACGGTCGATTGGCAACGCGACTACGAGGCGCCTCTGGGCGTTGGCATTGAAACATTTCGCGCGCATGTCGAAGCATGGTATGATCACTCTCTTCAAGATGCGATCTTCAGCATCCAGGATGGAAGCAACTTTGTCAGCACCATGATCACCTCGGTTTTGGCGGGCTATGCTTGGGATACCGAGAACCCCTTCGTCCGCGACTCGAAACGCTATTTGACGATGGTTGGCACGCTCAACCGATGATCCTGAAAAGACGGATCGCTGCACGGCTTCTGGTTCTTGCCACGCTTTTCTTTGGAAGCGGCTGTGCGTCGAGCGGTCCTCAACCTGACACGAATGAGCGGGTGAGCATTGTCGACCTTACCACGCCGCCCAATTTTGACCGAAACGTGAATGCCCTCCAAGAATTGCGCGTTGACTATAATGACGAGCGCAATTTTCTAAGAATCGCAATTATCGCATCAAAACAGAGGGTGCGGATGATCGTAGCGGCCATGCATGGCCCCAGATTGGCGACCATTGATTGGGATGATACGGGGATACATACTCAATCGGGCGTGATCAATGTAGCGATAGAAAACCTTGAGCCCGAGGCAATATTGGAAGATGTTGTCCTCGTCTACTGGCCCGAAGCGTTAGTTGAAAACAGACTCACCAATAATCACAAGCTTCGAACCGAATCAGGAAAACGC
>CAYPOV010000403.1:0-3367 GCA_964412385.1 uncultured Geminicoccaceae bacterium | reverse complement strand
TGGCTCTATCCGCACCGCGTCGGGCGGCTGACGCTGGCGGCGGCGGGCTGGTGGACATTCCCTGATGCCGCCCCCTTTCCCTATGGCCTTGGGGGCGGTGATCTCGGGCCCGAGGATGCAGTTCGCTGGCTGCGCTCCAACACACCCGATTTCCTCGACCGGGAGATCACGGTGGCGGTGGGTGAGGCCGACTGCGTGCCGGACACGCGGCGTGGCCCCGCCATCGACGCGCAGCAGGGCATCGACCGCGTGACCCGCGCGCGGCGCTGGTGCGGTGCCATCGCCGCCGCAGCGGAGCGCCATGGGCTGGAGCCGCGGGTAACCTTCCGCCTTCTGCCCGGTGCCGGGCACGATTTCGGCGCCTGTGCTGATGCCGGCCTTGACGCACTGCTGCTGCCCTCGACCTGCCCCTTCACCCTGACGGAGTCCCGTAATGCCTCTCGTTGCCCTCGACCGTGCCAAATGGGCCTACACGACGCGCCGCGTCTGTCGTGCTGATGCCGCGGGCCTTGACCCTGACGTTGCAGCTGCCACCGCTGGCGACCTGGTCCTCGCGCGTGTGGCGCGCATCGGCAGCCACAAGCGGCTCCAACTGGCGTCAGGTGCCTATTCGGCTCTGTGGGAAGGCGACCTGATCGTGGCTACCTGCGGCGACCGCTATGCCGTCGATCAATTCGCCGGCGCGGGCACCCTGTTGTCCGAAGGCTGCGACCTGCTTGCTGGCGGCGGGGTGGTCGGCCAGCTCGAGGCGCGCAACGGGCGGATGTCCGCCCCGACGCACCTCGTGCCGCTCGGCCGCATTCTCGACGAGGCCGGATCGCCCATCACGCTCACCCGCTATGCCCGAAAGCGGGCGGCGACGGGTCGCCCCGACACTGTCATCGGCGTCGTCGGTACCGGCATGAACAGCGGCAAGACCACCGCTGCGGCGGCGCTTATCCGCGGGCTGACCGCCGCCGGCATCCGCACCGCCGGGCTAAAGGCGACCGGCACCGGATCGTTCGGCGACATGCAGGCCTATGAAGATGCCGGCGCGGCTTTCATCGCCGACTTCACCGATGACGGTCTCGCCTCTACCTATCGCCAGCCCCTGCCCAGGATCACGGCGACCCTCGATGCGCTGCTGGGCCATGCCGCCGCGATGGCATGCGAGATCGCGGTGGTCGAGATCGCCGACGGGCTGCTGCAGCCCGAGACGGTGGCGATCCTTGCCGATGGCGGGGTCAGGGCGCGCTTCGACGGGTTTCTGTTCGCCGCAGGAGACGCTCTCTCGGCCATCGGCGGCCTTGCGACGCTGGAGCGGTTCGGCTGCAGAACCCTCGCTGTGACCGGCATCATCACGCGCGCCCCGCTCGCAGTCGCCGAACTGACGTCGGCGAGCGATGCCTGGGTGCTCGACCGCGACCGGTTAGCCGACCCGGCGGCGGCCACCGCGTTGCGCGCACAGGCGCGGATCAGCGGCCTCGGCGGCGTGGTCGAGATTGCCGCATGAGCCGGCGGCCAGCCATCGCAGCTAATGGCCGTGCCCGGCGCATTGCGGCGGTGGCCGCGCTGGCGATCGGCCAGGCCATGGCCGCCGGTCTGGCCGCCTTCGCGACGCGCGACGTGTTCGGCGCGCTTCACGCCGGCGGCGCTGTACCCGCCATGGCACTCGTTGCGATGGTCATGGCGGGCGGGTTCATCGCAGGAGCCCGGATCGCCGAGCGCAGTATCGCGGAACGGGTTGGCTGCGAGTATGCGGCGGCACTGCGCGAGACGTTGTTTCTCCACATCGCCCGCCTGCCGCCGAGCATGGTCGCTCGCCGCAGCCGGGGCGGGCTCGCCTTGCGCTTCGTTGGCGATCTCGCGGCTGTTCGCGGCTGGGTGGCTCGCGGTCTCGCGCGCCTCGTCTCGACCGCGATCACACTGCCGGGAAGCCTCTTGGTGATCGCCCTGCTGGACTGGCGTCTTGCCTTGGCAGCCACTGGTGCGTTCGGCATCGGCCTTGGCGGGCTGGTTCTGTTGCGCAACCCGCTGCACGGCGCGCACCGACGGCTGCGGCGACTCCGGGGGCGGCTCGCCGTCGAGGCCACCGAGCGGCTTGCGCATGGTGCCGCGCTACGACTGGTCGGCTTGGTTGCCGCCGAACGGGCCCGTCTCGCCGCGCGCTCCCGCGCTCTCACTGACGCGGCGATAACCCACGCACGCCTTGCCGGCACCGTGCGGGCGGTCCCCGACGTCGTCGGTGGTATCGCCGCTGCCTCGATCCTCGGCATCGCCGCCATGGTCGACGTGTCACCAGCCACCGCAGCGGGCACGCTGGCGGCGCTTGGCCTTGCGATCCAGCCCCTGCGCGACCTCGCGACGGTGCAAGACCGGCATGAGGCGTGGCGCGTCGCGGTGGCCCGGATAGACCGTGCGCTTGGTATCCCAGCACTCAGGCCACGGACGAAACTGCGGCGTTCACCCAACATGAACAAGCCGGCGCTCTCGATCACAGCACTGGCAGAGGCGGACGGCATGCCCGAGAGTCTTTTCGTTGAACGCGGTGGCATCACTGTGGTCGAAGCAGCTACGGATGAGCCCAGCCCCTTGTTGCTCGCAGCGGCCGGTATCGAACCATTGTTCGGCGCGCGTATCCGCGTGTTCGGCTGCCCGCCCCACACGGTGCCGACCGGGACGGTCAGCTATGTCGGCCCGGCATCCCCGATCATCCGAGGCTCGCTGCGGCGCAATCTGCTGCTCGGCCTCTCCGGCGGGCATAAAGACGAACGACTGCTGGCCGTCATCGACCGCCTCGGCCTCGCCGATTTGGCCGCACGGCTCGGCGGGCTCGACGGATCGATCTCCGAATGCGGCCGGAACCTCGGTCGTCTAGACGCGGCGCGCTTGCTCGTGGCAAGAGCGATCTTGGGTAGCGCGCCGCTGATGCTGATCGATGCCGCAGGTCTCGCCCTGCCGCAGGATTGCCTTGATCACCTGATCGACAAGGCTTGCAGCAGTCCCGTCGCCACTGCTGTCGTTGTCGTGCGAGAGCGCCGTGTTGCCGAGACATCGCGGGGTTACGGCACACAAAAATGTTCTGACTGTTCGGTTCGTATGAACACAAGGGAAACCTGTTCCGAAGGGTCATGCGGCTGAGCGCAGGCACGGGCGGCTGGTGCCACGGGGCGCTGTCATCCGGTTTCTCTTGGCACTGCATCGCGCAGGGCCGCATAGAGCGCGGTCTTGCCAATCTTCAGCCGTGCCGCTGCCTTGCGGACTGTCAGGCCGAGGGCGCGTTCGATGCGATCCGGGGTGGCGTCCGGCTTGCGGCCGCCACGGGCGGCAGCCGCGGCGAGACCGGCGCGGGTGCGCTCGCGGATGAGATCGCGCTCGAACTCGCCGA
>CAYPOV010000402.1:0-3381 GCA_964412385.1 uncultured Geminicoccaceae bacterium | reverse complement strand
GGGCCCCCAAGCGAGTTCAGTCCAAGCCATCGGTGCGGAGAACCGCATGCCACGCGGCAAGTGGCCTACGATGAGCGGAAAAGCCTATCCCGCTGATCCGCTAGTTCCACCAGTTTCGGGATTCTTGGCCTTTTGGCTGGCTTGGCACTTTTTGCGCCTCTTCGAGTGGCTCGATATCGAGGAGGAAGCGTTGCGCGGGCGGCATGCGCTCAAAAAGCGATTCTGTGAGAAAGTCCCGCATGGTGAGCTGCTGCGGCAGATCACGCCGGGTGTAGGTTAGGTGAAGCACGCGCCGCTTGCTACCATCGAGATTGCGGGTTCCAGAATGCCAAAGAGCGGAATTGATGACGATGATCGAGCCTGCGAGTGCGGTTACGCGAACCTCTTTGGGATGCTCGATTTCGAGATTATCCGGGACGAGTTGCTGCTCCTGCGGCGCGAGCGGCTGTGGCCGCCAATCGGCCATGTTGACTGTGGGGACATTGATCGGCGGCCACCAATGCGAGCCCGGAATGACACGGGTCGGACCATTGTCGAGCGTCATGTCATCAAACAGAATGAGCGCGTTGCTGACCCACCAATCGTCCTTGAATTTTTTCGGAACATCGGCGTGAAGCTCCTGATGCCCCTGACCTTTCAGCGGGTTTCTGAGATTGGCGCCGTGAAATTTGAACTCGCCCAATAGATAGTGCGATGCGGCGAGAAACGGACTGCAGGCCAAGAGTTCGTCAAACGCCTCTGTCTTGTTGAAAATGTTCGAGATGCGGGGTGCTCCCGGCTCGATATGGACCTCATGGCCGCCCTGATCGCCTTCGACAGCGAGCAACTCGTCGAACGCGTCGGCCCACTGCCGGCATTGCTCCGGAGTGTAATGCCGCTCGATGACAAAAAAACCTTTCTCGTCGAGCGACCGTCTATGGTCCTCCGTGAACTCCTCTCCCGTCACGCCGACTTCACGAAGAGCCTGTTTGGTGTACATTGCGCGGGCCTCCTGATCCTTATCGGGCAACATCCTCGCTTAGTTTCACGATGATTATTCAGAACAGGAGGAGCCGATGCAATAGGTCTGACGCGGGTTGCCGCCCGCTCGATCGTGATCAGTAGATTTGAGGCACGTAAAGATCCGAAGGCAACTCCATGCGCTCGTAATTGGGATTGCGTTCCCGGTTGGGTAGGACCACCTGATCACGATGGACGTCGCCGGGCGGGCATTGCGAGAGAAGATGGGCAATGCAGTTTAGCCGCGCCTGCTTTTTGTCGTTACCGGGGATCACCCACCAGCGCGCCTCGGGGATGTTGGTACGCTCGAACATCTCCTCTTTGGCTTTTGTGTACTGTTCCCAGCGGCGACGCGACTCGAGATCCATCGGACTCAATTTCCACTGTTTGATGGGATCGTGGATACGCATCATGAATCGAAGGTGCTGCTCTTCGTCGGTAATCGAAAACCAATATTTGATGAGCTTGATACCCGAACGCGCCAGCATCCTTTCGAATTCAGGAACGTCCTGATAATACTGTTCGACTTGGTCAGGTGTGGCAAAGCCCATCACCCGCTCGACGCCCGCGCGGTTGTACCAGCTCCGGTCGAAAAGTACCATCTCACCGCCCGCCGGGAGATGGGGAACGTAGCGTTGAAAATACCATTGCGTCTTTTCACGGTCATTGGGAGCGGGAAGCGCAACGACACGACAGACACGCGGATTGAGCCTTTGGGTAATTCGCTTAATCGCACCCCCTTTGCCAGCGGAATCGCGGCCTTCGAAGATCACAACGATCTTCAGTTTTTGATGGACGACCCAATCTTGAAGGCGCACCAACTCTGCCTGAAGGCGTAGCAGCTCTCGAAAATAGGTTCGACGTTCAACGCTCGACCTTCGCCTGAGCGCGGTGATCGATTTGAGCTCTTCAGAGACGCGCTCATCGTCGATCTCCATCTCGAGTTCTTCATCAAAACTGTCTTCAAGCTCGGCATCAACCCAGCTTCGTTCTTGATCCGTCGATCCACTATCGGCCATCGGCTTCCATCCCTTGATTATCGGCGGTCCCGGCAATTCGCTGCTCGCCGACCTTCCCTAGAAGATTTATTAGACTCTCTCCAGAGCGAGCGCGACAGGATCTTTGGTCATACCAATCTAGCGAAGGGAGGGCCTCGTAACGACCCTCCGTGATAGTCATCCGATGAAGTCGATGTCCGTGTTGTCGCCATCAAATGTGCCGGATGCGGTGAACCCGATCTTGACTTCAGCACCTGGGGCGATCTTCTCGGTCCATCCGACATTTTTGATTTCGTAGCCATCGCCCGTATCCTTGGTGATGCGTGCACCCCAGATATTGGTGATATCCGGCTCGAGCATGAGATCTGCGGCCCAACCGGAAACCGTAGTGTCCCCATCATTGCGAATGAAAATGTTCGCATTGAAGCCGCTATTCCAAGAATCCTTCAATGCGATCTCGAAGGACAGCATGTCGTCGCCGGACGATGGCGGCGGGGGAGGAGGAGGTGAAGGCGGTGGTGGCGATGGCGGAGGTGGGGGCGGGGAGGGCGGAGAAGGTGGAGGTGGCGGACTCCCATCCCCTGGGTCACCAAAGTCGGGATTTTTGACTGGCGCCATGACATCATCGAGCAGATTGATTTTTTTGCTGATCGGCGTTTTCCAGTCATTCTTGAGAATCCCGCCTGTATCGCCGCTATTCGGATTCCATGACCAGAAGGTCCAGCTGAAACCGGTATCGCCGAGGTAGTCGATCATCTCGTCCATCCAGGCCTTGTCTTTTGCCGTGGCGAGTCTCGATCCGAATTCGCCCAACATGATCGGTGCAATTTCTTGCTCAGCTATGTAACCGAACATGTCATCCCAGATATCTTGAAGATTGTCGGGATAGTCGGGATCGGAAAACCAAGGTTGATTGTAGACAGAGGCGGGGTAGGCATGCGGTGAGTAGACGAGCTTATTGTCGTACTTGATGTCGACTGGGTGATCGGCGACCCCTTGGAGCTGACCGCCCCACCAATAAGGCGTGCCTTGATAGTTGCCGATGCCTTCAACGAAGACCAATAAGTCCTTATTCTCAGCATGCACGGCATTCGCCGCCCGTTCTGCAGCCTTTGCCCAGTCGTTTTTCTGACCGGTGCCCCAGGTGCCGCCATAAGGCTCGTTAAAGAGATCAACACCGACAACCGTTTCATTGTTGTCATAGCGCTCGGCAAGAAACTTCCAGTCCTGAACCCATTCTGTCTCGGTCTGGCCGTTGCCATACCAAAACCCTCCCGCCTGGGCGCCATCGCCGGCAGTAATCCGATGATTGTCCAGAATGATGCGCAGGCCGATGTCGCCCGCAGTCTCAATGATCGTGTCCATGATCTCGAGACCGGAGAGC
>CAYPOV010000401.1:0-3399 GCA_964412385.1 uncultured Geminicoccaceae bacterium | reverse complement strand
AAAAGACCGTTTACTCCGGCAAGCCCAAGGTGAACTCGTCGGGGAACAGTTTTGGTCGATGCTCCTAGCTGATCCAACCTTTCGGCACCGGTTGGTGTCAAAGAACACAATGCCAACATTATAGAGAGAGAGGTGCGGTTCGTTGAGAACCGCGCTCTTTTCTTGACACACCTTCGACAACTCGGCCAGCCACGAACCACAGTTGTGTGTTTGGCATGGTCAGCCCGGAGGAAATGATGCGGGCGTTAGTTGTTGAGGACGATCCGGTTTCGGCGAAGCTGATCCAAAAAACACTTGGATCAGAGAAAATTTTCGTCGAGCTTTGCGACAATGGCGAAGATGGGCTGGAACTAGCCAAACTCTATGATTTCGACATTGCGCTCGTCGATATGCGCTTGCCTGACATTGAGGGTAATGGCCTCGTCCGGCGCATCCGAAATGCCCAACTCAAGCTACCCGTCATGATCGTTTCTGCAGTCACAGAGCAGGAACCGAAGATCAACGCCTTGATGTCGGGAGCGGACGACTACATCACCAAACCGTTCGATCCGGCGGAGCTGGTGGTTCGGTTACAGGCGATTGTGCGACGCTCGAAAGGATTGGCCGAATCGGTGATCCAAATCGGCCGAATGAGCATCGATCTTCATGCACGCAGTGTCGAGATCGACGGCCGTTCTCTCCACGTTACCGCTAAGGAATACAGTATTCTGGAACTCATGGCTCTGCGCAAAAACATGACCTTGAGCAAGGAAACATTTCTTGATCACCTCTATGGGGGAATGGACGAACCCGAGCAGAAGATCATCGATGTATTTATCTGCAAACTTCGCAAGAAGATCGCAGCCATCGCCGACGGCACGCACAACATTCAGACGGTTTGGGGTCATGGTTATGTGCTCAAAGATCAGCCTCGGGAAAACCATGGCCTCGCAGAAGGGGTCGCCATCTTCGATGAAGATGGCCGCAACGTTCAAGACGAGGATCTTAGGGCTATTCTTGAAGTCGAACTTGCACGGGAAAGCCCATCGAACGGCCTCAGTGAATTTGATAAGCTGGTTCTCGAGCTTATTCCCTCTTGAGGGTTGCACGCCCGCTCAAAAGAGCATCGATCGATCTGGCTCAAGCTCAAAGTCGAGCGATCAACGCATTATATCTGTTTGATGCGTCCCGAATGACCGGATCTTTTTCGGCCCGGTGACGATATCGAGCCAGAATAGCCTTATAGGCCCCGAGCGCCTGTCGAAGATCGGTAGGTGTTCCACGGCGCTCGAGAAGATCACCCAAGCGCATAACACCATTCAGCCAGATGGCAGATTGCGTACTTCCCAGTGCCGGCTGAGTCTGGACACGCCTCAAATCCTGAAGTGCGAGATCGACATTTCCCTGTGATAAGCGGAGATCGGCACGCCAATAATAGGCCTCAATGGGAGAAGCGCCCAAGCGGAGCGCATCGTTCAACGTGCGGATCGCTTCGCCGCTGCGTCCGAGGCCGACTTGTGCCTGCGCCTTCTTGATGAGACTTGCGGAAGGGCCGCGTAGGTCTTGTGCGCGCTCAAAATCGTCGATCGCCCTCTGATAGCGGCGATTATCCAGATGAACCAAACCTCGCCAATAGTAAAAACTGCCATTGTCGGGCGTCATCGATATCGCATCGTCGCAGGCGCCGATAACACTGCTGTCACCGTTCGAATTAGGGATACCGAGTGATTCCGGCCAAAGGCGAGCATAGTGTTGATCGAGAGCCGCACTGCATGCCCTCGTCACGGTAATGATATTTCGGGTCGGTGCTGAGGTCTCTCCAAGCGGTATCGCTGACGACGGGCGTTGATCGCTCTGAAGGTTCGCCTGAAGAGACGTGATCTCGACTGTTTCCGACCGTTCGTCCGAGCCCGGAGGATTTGGTGCGCTCGGACTTGCACTCATGGCTTGCTGAAGCAATTCTCGATATTGTTCTGTGTTGGGCAGTCCAGTGGCCTCGAAATCGTTCTGATACTGCCAGCGGCGCAACGCTATACGCGTCGACAAGTCCTCTTTCCCAGTCACCGACTTGATGCCGAAGTCCAAGACCATCAATGCCTCTTGGATTGACGTCCAATCAGGCTTCGAAGGGTCAAACGCGAGTGCTGACGGGACGCCGGAACTCTCTGTTATCGAGGTTTTGGAGCTCGAGACTGAGGGTATCGCAACCACCTGCTGGGGTTCGGGCGACGTTGGAACGTTGGGGGCGGGACTCGACACGGACGACAACGGCGCTTCCGTTGCTTGGGGCGGCACGAGATAGAAAGGACCGCCCTCAAGTTGGTCGTAGATCGCCGGATTCTGCTCGTGGCGCACGGACCGTGCCTTTGCCCGGATCCTTTCTCGGGCACTTCGCACGGCTTCATAGAGTGGTACCCCCGGACGCTTCAATTCCGGCAGGAGTTCGCGCACAAAAAGGCCATTGGGATGGTGATCGTTAGGACCAAGCCTATCGAGCGCCTTCTCATGCAAGCCTGCCGAATAGATAACCATCGTCCCGTTGGGGGTATTGGCATGCCCCAATCCTTGATTTCCACCAATCGAACGCCCTGTGGCTCTCTTGGGCAGAGGATTGTCCCGGCATGCATCGAGGAAGACAACGGAAAGCCGAGCGCCTGAATTGGCGATTTCATCGAGGAGCCAATCGAGCGCAATAGCGTCCACCTTGACCTCTCGCTCGTCCCGTACCTTGATGTCGGTTGGAAGCAAGTAATTGCGTGCCTCGAGCGCCACGCCATGACCTGCGAAGTAGATGATACCCGCTTTGCCCTTAATGCTGTCTGCAAATCTTCCGATCGCATCGAACATGGAGCGCCGGTCGAGATTCTCATGAAGCGTGACCTCAATACCCAGCGATGACAGCGTGTCGGCCATCGCTCGCGCATCGTTCACGGCGGTTTCAAGTGCGTTGATGTGTTCGTAGTTATTATTGCCAATGACAAGAGCCGAGCGACCTGCATCAATAGCCCCGTAGACACTGTTTTGTGGTAGCAAAATCGCGAGACAAAGGATGAGTGAAGCAATCAAACGGTACATCTGTCTTAACTCGATGCTGGTACAGTCTCTCAAGCTAGTAGTCTGCCCGCAATTGCGTGTCTTGTGAACCTCTTGATTATGTGACTTTGGTCACTCTTCCGGCAAGC
This sequence comes from uncultured Geminicoccaceae bacterium, assembly GCA_964412385.1. GTDB lineage: Bacteria > Pseudomonadota > Alphaproteobacteria > Geminicoccales > Geminicoccaceae > JBGSYN01. The sequence goes on along the minus strand of CAYPOV010000401.1, from coordinate 238 downwards.
GCAAGGGACCGACCCTCTTCTCAGGCGAGCGTGCTAAAAACTCGGCGAGGAGGACTCTCCAAATCTACAGCTATTTTGGCCCAAGAAATTAAGATACAATGACGACAATTAAAAAATAAATTTTTTTGCATCAAGCATAGCGATCTCCCCCGGACTGTGGGGACTGCGACGATGTTTTGTTAAAGCACTCACGACTTTCTAGATTTCACATAAATTATTATAGAGGTAGTCTATGGCA
>CAYPOV010000400.1:0-3480 GCA_964412385.1 uncultured Geminicoccaceae bacterium | reverse complement strand
GACGAAAATACCCGAATGACTGTCTCGAGCCTTACTCGACATCCTCAAGCCAGCGCCTATAGATGAAGCCTCTGTCCCCATTGGCCGCCTCGATTTCATACCAGCCGCGCTCAATCCTGAAATACGCCATGACATCCCCTTCGGCGACCGAGCCCAGACGCTCGAAGTCATTGCCCGGTCCGGCACGATAGTTGACAGGATTGATTGCGCGCACACGAGCCACCGTATCGCCGGCGGGTTCGAGTTCGGGAGGGGGAGGGTTGTCGGCTTGTTCTATTGACGCCGTCTCTTGTGGCAGTTCTTCGGTCGCTTCAACACCAGGAGCGGCATCGATTTCTTCCGCTCCATCGTTTTCGGGCGGCCCCAGATTGTCGGCAACCGGTGCTAAAGCTTCGGATGCGATCGGGCTTGCAGCAGGCTCAACGTCGGTAAGCTCGGCATCTGAGCTTGAAGTCTCATCATCTGCGCGCGCAGTGGTGACATCATTGGTTGATCCCAGACCAAGATCGCGTTGTGCCAGAGACGCTGCTTCTTCGCGTTGACGCTGGGCTTCTATGAGCAAGTCTGAGACGACGCGCTCCCCTGGCTTGAGTTCGTCGGCGCGCTCGAGATCCGCGATCGCCGCCGTGTAATTTTTTTCTTGAAGCTCGAGTTCGCCGCGCCGGAGATAAGCGAGGTGGTGATCCGGAGCGATCTTGATCGCTTCGTTGTAGTCGTCGCGCGCTTCTTGATTGGCGCCCAGATTGAGGTGCGCAAATCCACGGCGAACCAGTGCCACGCGCATATTCTTGAGCGTCGTGGGATCTTCGGGACGAAGCGTTAGGGCATCGTCGTAGTCTCGCATGGCGCGATCGTAATCACCCAATTCGCCATAGGCGACGCCGCGATTGTTGAGCGTGATCGCCATCGCTTCGATATTGAGGTCTCCCGATATGATCGCACGCGTGAACGATTCGACAGCGCGCTCATAATGACCACGTTTGAATGCAGTGTTGCCATCGGTGACGTCGTCGAGACCATCAGCAATAGCTCTTGTCTCAGCACCCATGGCGATGAGAACACAGATAGCAATCGAAACGCGATATGCGGCTTGCTGAAACAAGCGGCGCATTTGCCCTCCTCCCGAACAAATACCTGTAACCAAAAATAAAATAACGCTTCGTGGTGCGATCGGCGACCCCTGATTGCCGACCTGCGCGCTTTGAGCCGGAGTATTTTGGCGCCCTTAGTCCGCCGCCTTAACCGATAGGCCGCCAAGGCGATTTTTCAGTTCGGGAGCCCGATCCTTCAAGGTGTGTTGACGTTGACGTGCAATCGCAACGGCATCGTCTGGAACGTCATCGGTGAGCGTGCTGCCGGCACCGACGACGGAACCTGCTCCTACACGGATGGGGGCCACGAGTGCCGTATTGGAGCCAATAAATGCACCCTCGCCAATTGAAGTGCGATGTTTCGAGAAACCATCATAATTGCAGGTGATAGTGCCGGCGCCGACATTGACCTCGGCACCAATGTCGCAATCTCCAAGATAGCTGAGATGGCTTGCTTTGGCTCCATGACCCAGGGTTGCGTTCTTGAGTTCGACGAAATTACCGACCCGGGCATCTTCGCCGACGATGGTCCCCGGGCGGAGCCTCGCGAATGGACCGACCACGGCTCCCGCCTCAAGTGTCACGCCCTCAAGATGGCTGAAACTGCGCACCACAGCACCTGTGCCAATCCTGACTCCCGGTTCGAACACGACGTAGGGCTCGATCCGTGCACCGGGTTCAACAACGGTATCGGCAGCAAAATGAACCGTCTCGGGGGCCGGGATGATGACGCCCGCATTGAGGTGACGATCACGCAGGCGCGCCTGGAGCAGCGCCGTCGCATCTGCCAATTGTTTTTGGGAATTGACGCCGACGCCGTCTATCCAATGCCCCTCAATGGCGATGCATGGCCAACCTCGTTTTCTGGCGAGAGCAACCAGATCCGTGAGGTAGTACTCATTCTTTTCCGGGCGCAGCGGCATTGCGTCGAGAAGCTCACCGAGGCGATTCGCAGCCATTGCCATCACCCCCGAATTGCAAAGACCTTCTTGCTTCAACGCTTCATCGGCATGTCGTTCTTCCACCAGTTCCGCCAATGAACCCTGGTCATCGAATCTCAGGCGGCCATAGCCAGATGGATCGGGTGGACGCATGCCGAGGACGCCGACCGCAGCTTGGCTTTCTGCCATTTTGTCGAGGAGTGCTCGCGACGTTTCGGGCTCGAGCAGCGGCGTATCGCCATAGAGAACCAACACGAGCCCATCCTCGAGCAGATCCCGCTTGGCACATTGAACCGCATGGCCCGTTCCCATAGCGGGATCTTGAATGGCAATTCGTACATCGAGACCGCTCTTGGCGACCTGCTTGGCGACCACCTCCATGTCTGGGCCCAACACGGCGACAACGCGATCGGCTTCGAGCGCCTTCGCTGTCATCAGCACGTGACCGATCAGCGGGAATCCCGCGAGTGGATGCAGCACTTTGAAGAGCGGACTGCGCATGCGGGTGCCGCGACCGGCGGCGAGGATGGCAATCGACAATGGCTGCGCCATAATGGAACCTCGAGTGAATGCACTGACGTGCTAGTTGCCCGCTTGAATTTACCGCAATTCTATAGTGTCGAGATAACGCCGCTAGAACGCAGGAGCGTCATGAGCCGATTTGAAGCAATCATATTCGATCTCGACGGGACCCTTGTGGAGACCGCACCGGACCTTCGATCAACCCTCGCCGAGGTTTTGGCGGAGGTCGATATTCCGGCCCCCGAGCTGGGGGAGATGCGCACCCTGATTGGGCGGGGTGCCAGACGGATGGTCGAATCGGCGTTAGTTTTTGCGAACCGTCCTTATGACCCGCCGCTTCTGGATCGGTTGCAAAGGCGCTTCTGGGATCTCTACGATGCAGAGCCTTACCGCGTCAGCTCGCCCTATCCCGGTGTTCGCGATAACTTGGAGCGGTTCGCCAAAAACGGCGTTCGCATGGGTGTGTGCACCAACAAAACGCAGCGGCCGAGTGAAATGCTCTTAGAAGCCCTCGATCTCTCGAAGTATTTCGGCTCCATCATCGGCTCCGATACGTTGCCGGTCCACAAGCCAGATCCGGGGCATCTAGCCGCCGTGCTTGATGCGATCGGCGGATCAGCCGAAAGTGCTGTGATGATCGGCGACAGCATTACCGATCTCGACACCGCCCGGGCACTGGATGTGCCCTGCGTCCTCGTCAGTTTCGGCTATACCGAGGTTCCCGCTCGCGAACTCGGCGCCGATCGGGTCATCGATCATTATGACGAGTTGGATAGCGCCTTGAACTCGCTTTGAACGATTGACAGCGCGCCACGCTGTCCTTAGGCAACATCATCCCAAATATCCGCAGTGCTTAATGTTATCGGGTGCGTAGCTCAGCGGGAGAGCACTCGCTTCACACGCGAGGGGTCACTGGTTCAATCCCA
>CAYPOV010000399.1:0-3540 GCA_964412385.1 uncultured Geminicoccaceae bacterium | reverse complement strand
AAGCAGCAGCACACAAAATTCGTGCTGCGCTACCGATGCTTCACCAATTGAGCTCGTCTCAAGAGTTGCCAAGAGAGGGCAATGTCGGCGAGCCGGATTGCTGCGCACAGATCCCGTGTTGTGCAATTATCGAATGGCCGCCGCCTATCCTATGCGGAGTTTGGTGAGGCAAAGCGGCACCCGATACCAATCCTCTATTTTCATGGATATCTAGGCAGCCGACTTGAAGTTGGTTCGACCAGCCGCCTAGACGGGCATGTTTTGGGGTTGGACCGGCCGGGCTATGGCCATTCCGATCTGTGTGCGCGACCGTCACTCCAGCTTTCTGCCGAACATGTCCGCTTGGCGCTCGATAGCCTCAGTATTGATCGGGTTTCGATCATTGGTGTCTCCGCAGGCGCACCTTATGCCTCTGCATGTGCTGCCGTGCTCAAGGAGCGTGTGACCGGTTGTCTCCTCGTTGCCGGCGTTGGAGGGCCCGACGTCGTTGCTGAGGCTGGCGGAAGTGCAATCATTTTTGCGCACCTGGGCAGATTGCCGGTGCTCGCCAAGATGTACGCGAAGGGCTTCCTACGTTCAGCGCACCAACTCGGTATTGAGAAGCCTTTTCTCAAACGTGCATTAGAAGCGGACCTCGAAAATCTCGATCGTACTGAGGACCGCGAACACATACTAGACTGTATGATCGCGTCATTGCGAGCCGGCTTCTCAAGAGGGATCGATGGTCCGATCAATGATCTCAGCGTTCTGAGCAAATCCTGGGACATTGACCTCAGCAGTATCACCGCTCCGGTTGTTATCGTTCATGGTACTGCCGATCGCACGGTGCCCGTGGCCCATGCCCACTGGTATAGCCGCAAACTTCCAAATGCGGAGTTACGGCTTCTGCCTAATCAACACCACGTCTCGATGGTAGCGAACTTCGCCTCGGTATTGATCAAAGATGCCAATGGGTTTTCGCATGATTGCTGAATGATTGCTTAAAGAGGCATCTGCATGTCCACTGACATTCGGGCAGTATCCCAGGGAGGATAATTTGATGGTTAACATCGACCCACAAATGCGAGCAATTCTAGACGATGTACGGGCACAGAACCGCCCCTCGCGCCGGTCCGTAACTCTGGAACAGGCGAGAGCGGACTCGCTCAACAATAACAAGTTTTGGAACGAGGAGTCGCCTGACGTAGAGTTCGTGCAAGATGTCCTCGTTGACGGCAAGAACGAAAAACGTGGTCTTCGTCTCTACAAGAAGAGCGGCCTTACCGACCCAGCCCCAGTGCTGTTGTATATTCATGGTGGCGGGTGGGTACTCTGCTCGCTGGATACGCATGACGGTGTCTGCCGCCGCCTTGCCACGATGGGCAATTTCGCTGTCGCCAGCCTAGACTACGGCCTGGCACCAGAACATCCCTTCCCGGAACCCGTTGAAGATTGCATTTCTGCCGGCAATTGGCTGAGCGCCAATGGAATGGAACTTGGGCTTGATCCTTCTCGAATGGCGATTGGCGGTGACTCGGCAGGCGCTAATCTATCCTTGGCCACATTGATGGCGCTCAGGGACCGAGGCCAACCACTGTTTCAAGCAGGTGTTCTCGTTTATGGGATGTTTGACGACGATTTCGAAACCGAAAGTCACAAGGCGTTCGGCGAAGATTTCTTCCTATCGACAGACGATATAAAATGGTTTTGGGAGCAATATCTCCCGGATCCCGCGAAGAGACATGATCCACTTGCGGCACCTCTGCACGGCGAATTGAGTGCACTCCCGCCGCTTTTTGTTTCCGCTGCTGGTCTCGATCCGTTGCGCGACGACAGTGAGAAACTGGCAAAAAAATTGGGCGAGCTTGGGGCCGACTATGATTACCACCTTTGGCATGGTGTGACGCATGCCTGCATCATGATGAGCAGGAGACTTGACCGCGCCGACGACTTCATTCGTGAAATGGCCGGTTTCGTCGACACCAAACTCGTTGGCTGAAAGCCACCAACTCTTCGGGACTGGCGAGTGCTACTCTGAACGACCGCGTGTTCATGCTATATTCTTGTTGTCGGCCGATCCTTGTGCGCCGAGCGACGGCGATCCGTGTGAACTTGGATAGAAAAACCTAGTGGGGTGCTCACGACCTCTTATCATGAGTGATTGATTCGAACGGGATCATCGGTTGCGCCGATCAATGGCGATCTTTGATCCTCGCCATGGTGAAGGGCGTTGGGCATGAACGATCCTCTGGAAGGTACGGTTTGGGGTTGGACCAAGCCGAAGGCCACCCAAAAAGACCGGGAGAATGAATTCGCCCAAGATGGGGCCGGCAACGCAGACTTGCGTCCATTCTCAACCGGCCCAGGCTTCTCGGCATCTGAAGCGGGAAACGGAGAGGAAGTTCACAAAATTCGACCAAGCCAGTGCAATCATGATGCGCGAGAACCTCGGCGTAACAACGCGCCCGGCGAATCCAGCGCATCTTCGGAATCGGTCGATTCTCATCTGCAGGCGAGATCGGTTTCGATCTTCGACGAGACAAGATCAGTCATCGGGGAAAGCGTGGAAAAGTATCCGCAATTCGATGACACGCGACCGCCATCCGAGCGGCGTATGCGTGAAGCTTCGCGAGATGTGTTCTCAATCGGCGCACCAGTTTCCGCGACCTTCATGGGGCTTCTGCTCGCCCAAGCAACGGCAATCCATCGGGCGGAAGCCAACGAAACGCAGACCGCTGTGGCCGATTCTGGCCAACAACCCGATCCGATCGATCATTTTGGTGGCGAAAGCAGTGTCGGCGTGAGCAGCGCCAACGCAACGGGGGCACTAGAGATCGTTGCACTGAATTCGTCCGTCAGCGGTTTCGCGGATAGTGAGGGATTTGGAAGTACACCTCAGCCATCCGCTAACGCCGATCAGCAACGATCTCTTGAGGCCGGTGATGCAAGCGCACAATCGGTAACCTTCGAGGATGCAAGCGTCCCTGCCTCCATTGAGATCAACCAAGGGCTCCTCGGCCAAAAACAGCTAACAGACGATATCAGTTTGGACGAAGTGCCCTTCCTCGGTGAGGTTGGTGGTCCCATTGGTGAGGTGACGATCGGCACAGAAAAGAATGATCGTCTGGAGGGCACAGATGCCAACGATCGCCTAGAGGGGCTGGCCGGAAATGATGAGTTGTACGGCTTGGGTGGCGACGATGACCTTTTTGGTGGGGATGGAGATGATCAGCTTTTCGGCGGGGAGGGCGACGACGAGCTGATCGATCAGAAAGGCGACGATATACTTTATGGCGAACTAGGCGACGATGGCTTGAGTGGGGGTGAAGGGGACGACATCCTGTTCGGCGGCGAGGGCAATGATCAACTGCGCGGCGACGCCGGTAACGATAGGCTGGATGGCGGTAGTGGCGCGGACCGCATGACGGGTGGAACCGGCTCGGATACGTTCGTCGTGGATGATCCGAGCGATATCATTCTTGAGAGCGACAGTGGTTTCAATGCTGACGGACGGGACACGATCGAGGTTTCCGCAACCTTCCTCAGTCCTACTGATGAGTC
>CAYPOV010000398.1:0-3597 GCA_964412385.1 uncultured Geminicoccaceae bacterium | reverse complement strand
TATCGAGACGCAGCAAAGCTCGTCGCCTAGAGCGCGTTCGCGCTAAGAACTTTTTCCAGGGGCTTTTGGCCCCCGCACCCCCTGCAATTTGGGCTTGTGTTTCGAGTACGTAACTTCGGCGTCAATCCGAGCCCGCTGCCGCCAAGCACTAAGCCCGTATCAGGTCTGTTCGAGGTATTGTTGTGACCTTTGACTTGTGACGCAAGAGCCTCACTTTCTTCGTCGGTTCGTAACATAAGATAAATCGATAATCGAGCAGGATCGACTTCCACATTTTAATTATTCTAATTTCAAAATAAAGATTAGAAGGATAATAAATTCTTTTAGGTTACTTGGCATTGCCAGACAAACGATTAGTCAGCTAGAGTCCCTAATCAGAATTGTTTGGATACTCATACGCATGATGACAGCAACATTGCTCGATGTTTCCGTGCTGGGCTTGAGGGCGCAGTCATCTGCATCCTGCACACAAACGGTTCGGGAGGCGAAGGCCTTGATGGCACCTTGGATGACGCCGGTAAGCGAAGTGATCATTGGGCGGATCGACGTAGCACTGGAGCGCGGGGCGATCTTGCTGGAGGATGATCAGTTAGTGACGAGTGAAAGCGGTCGCGATCGGGTCCGAGAATTTGCGACAGTGTCGGCGAGCCGCGTCGACCATCAATTTGCGCCACTCGTGGAGGCGCTCAAGCTCGCCTTTCTTGATTGCCTCGACGATGCGGACCGCTCAACGGCCATGGAAGGATTGATCGAGGACCGTACCATGTGTTTGGCGGCACAGGAAAAGACCTTGGCAGCTTGTCCGTCATGCTGCCCGCATCTGAGGACTTGCCGAAAGGCACAGCTCCTCTTGGCAGATGCTCAGCTCCTTGCGTTGCGCCGTGAGCTTGCCAACGATCCCAATCGATTGCGACCACAGCTTAAGGAGACTCGGTCATGGAACTGATCCCAGTCATTGAAACGCTTCCTCATAAGGAACCAGTGCTTGCGATTGGTCAGAAACTGAGCGAGCTCAGCAGAGGACAGCTCTTTGTCGTATGGGCCCTTCGTCAACGAGCGTTTGACGGCCACGCCGGCTCGCTTCGACTGGCATTGGGCTTTCGGACAACTTTCGGGCTTTCTGCCGTGGAACGCGGTCTTTCCCATTTCGAGGCCATGATCACGACACTTTGCCGACATGGCCGCAAGCCCTTGGCGATATCGCCCCTTACTAGTCCGGATCTCAGCGCTGACGAACAATTGGTTTTGGTGCTTTGCAGCGCTGACTACTCTCATCAGGTTTCAGAACGGCTTAGAATCTTAGCCGCCATGGTTGAGGAGACGGGCCACAAAGATCTCTTAGCCGCTCTTCGCGCCCTCATGAACATCATGGAAGTAGCAGGAATGCCGCCCGTCGGGGCGAGCCTACTCTCGCCGGCGCCGAGCGTGCACGACGGTACCACTATTCACTAAAGTTCCAAAGATTTTGGTTTCACTAAGCGAGGGAGAGAAAATTGCGAAACTCTTTTGGAATCATGGCCGTTGGATGTATGGCTACAGGTCTCTTAGCTGTCGCGGCAAAAGCGGCTGAGCCACAGGACGTGGTCGAAAACTATGCCAATATTGCCGAGGCGATGTATGACGATTCGCTTGTCAGTGCCAACGAACTAGAAGCGGCGATCACGGCGTTTCTCGCGTCGCCGAGTGAAGGATCGTTCGAAGCCGCCAAGGACGCTTGGCTCGCGGCTCGTGTGCCCTATCAGCAGACAGAGGTTTATCGGTTCGGCAACGCCTATGTCGATGATTGGGAAGGAAAGGTGAATGCCTGGCCCCTTGATGAAGGCATGATCGACTATGTCGAAGGCGGCGTTTATGGCGATTTTTCCGATGAGAATCTTTTCTACACAGCCAACATTGTTGCCAATCCCACCGTCCAGGCCGGTGGGCAAGAGATCGACGCCGGCACGATCGACAAGGATCTCATCCAAAGCCTGCATGAGATCGATGAAGTCGAGGCCAATGTTGCGACCGGTTATCACGTAATCGAATTCTTGCTTTGGGGGCAAGATCTCAATGGCACCGGTCCGGGGAATGGCGATCGTCCCTGGACCGACTATTCCTTGGAGGAGTGCACCCACGGCAACTGCGATCGCAGGCGGCAATATCTCGAGGTGGCAACCGATCTCTTGACCGATGACCTTGAAGACATCGTGGCGGCATGGTCCGAAGGCGGTGAAGCACGAGAGGCTGTCGTCAGCGATCCGCAGGCGGGTATTCGCGCTTTGGTCACAGGTCTTGGTTCACTTTCCTATGGAGAGTTGGCCGGCGAACGCATGAAGCTCGGTTTACTGCTGCATGATCCCGAGGAAGAACATGATTGCTTTGCAGACAACACTCATAACTCTCACTATTACAACGTTGTTGGTATGCGCAACGTTGCGGATGGGCGCTACAATCGTCTTGACGGCACCGTGATCGAGGGGCCAGGGCTGCTGGCGTTGTTGGCGCCCATTGATGGCGAGCTTTCTCAAATACTCGACGAGAAGCTGGCAGCAACGCTGGCTGCAGCGACGGTGATGAAGGAGACTGCCGATAACGGAACCATGGCCTACGATCAGATGCTTGCTGCCGACAATCCCGAAGGTAATGAAATATTGGAGGATGTGATTGAAGCCCTCGTCGATCAGACGCGAACGGTTGAAGAGGTCGTCTCAGCACTCGATCTCGGCGCAATCGAGCTTGAAGGTTCGGACAGTCTCGATGATCCGAGAGCTGTTTTCCAATAGGCCGCGTGCGCTCGCGCTGGCTGGTGTCATCGCTGCCGGTCCGGCTTGGGCGGCGATGACATCGGAACAGCGTGCCGCGATCTTGGCACCGACCGCGGATTTCACGGCGCCCGAAAAGTTCGAAGAACTTTCGGGCGGGACGGCAACATGGCGGCGGACACCGAACCACAATGCCTTTTCCAATCCTTCGCCGACAATGGGCTTTGAGGAGCGCGCCGATTTTTTTATCGGCAACGGCTTTTTCAAACGCGCTTGGGTGATTGCACCCTCATCGACCCAAGCGGCCGACGGGTTGGGGCCCCTCTACAATGCGCGCGCCTGTCAGCGATGTCACTTGAAAGATGGACGAGGCCATCCGCCAACGGGCCCTGAAGACTCGGCGGTCTCGATGTTTCTGCGACTCTCGATCCCGCCGCAGAACGACACGCAACGGGCAGCCCTGCAAGCACACGAAATCGGCGTGGTTCCCGAACCAACCTATGGAAAGCAGCTCCAAGACCTCGCCATTCCGGGTGTGCCGCCCGAAGGCAGAATGGTCGTCACCTATGAGGAACAGGATATAGGTCTTTCCGGTGGCAAGACTGTGCGCTTGCGCAAACCGACCTACAAAATCGCCGATCTCGGCTATGGCGAAATGCATCCTAGGGTGATGATGTCGCCGCGCATTGCACCGCCGATGATCGGCCTTGGGTTCTTGGAGGCCATTCCTGAGGAGGATATTCTTTCTAGGGCCGATCCGGAAGATGCCGATGGCGATGGAATCTCGGGCCGCGCCAATTGGGTCTGGAGCAACGCCAATGAGAACGTCGCCCTCGGGAGATTCGGCTGGAAG
>CAYPOV010000397.1:0-3598 GCA_964412385.1 uncultured Geminicoccaceae bacterium | reverse complement strand
TCGGCCGCCGACGACAAATGGTGCACCAAACGAAGCCAGTTCAAGAAGAGAACATGCTGGCAATGGAACGTCCAGAGAAATGGTGCGAACACCGGAAACATCGATCATCCTTCAATTAAGACAATTTCGTGACATTACGTCTGTATAGCATTTACGTCCATAGTTCACGGTAACATCCAAGCGGCGTGCATTTTCCGGTATCGTTGCTGGGAAAATCTCGATGGTTGTTGCATAGTCGGTCGCAAATGTGCCGTCGAAAGCTCCCGGTCGCTTGTTCTCGCCTCTCTCAAACCGCATCTATCGCCATCTCTTCGCAGCACAGATCCTTTCGCTGATCGGAACGGGTCTCACGACGGTCGCACTCGCACTTCTGGCGTTCGATCTCTCGGGAGGCGATGCCGGCGTCGTTTTGGGCACAGCTCTCTTCATCAAGATGATCGCCTATGTGGGGATCGCCCCACTGGCAACGACGTTCGGGGAGAAGCTGCCGAGACGTGCCTTCCTCGTGGGGCTCGATGGCGCGCGGGCGCGATCGCCATCATGCTGCCTTATGTCGATCCAATCTGGCAGATCTATCTGCTGATCTTCTTTCTTCAGGCAGCGTCGGCGGCATTCACGCCAACATTTCAGGCAACGATCCCAGAAATTTTGCCCGATGATCAGGATTATACCAGGGCGCTTTCGCTCTCGCGCCTCGCTTACGACCTCGAAAGCCTTTTGAGCCCCGCACTCGCCGCACTCCTATTGACCGTCATGAGTTTTCATTGGCTATTCATCGGCACCTCGATCGGCTTTGCCGGCTCGGCGATGCTCGTGATCGCTGCAGGATTATCATCTGCGGGACCGCGCACAGTCGCGGGCCCGATGATCGATCGCATGTCGCGCGGCATCCGAATTTATCTCAAGACACCTCGCCTTCGAGGCCTGCTGGCGCTCAATCTCGCCACGGCTTCGGCGGGAGCGTTCGTGATCGTCAATACCGTGGTCATCGTGCGCAGCGAAATGGGTGCAGGCAATGATGCAGTCGCTGGTTGCACTCAGCAGCTACGGTGCGGGCTCAATGATCGTGGCATTGGCCCTGCCATCCATTCTGGACCGACTATCGGATCGGTCGACGATGCTCGGTGGCGCCGCCCTTTTGGGCATGTCGCTGGGCGCGCTTGCGATCACGAGCGGGTTTTCGCATTTCAACTGGCCATCACTGCTTATTGGCTGGTTCATGCTGGGTACCGCGACTTGCGCGGTGCTCACACCAGCCGGTCGACTACTAAGACACTCCGCCAAGGAAGCGGACTTGCCTTCGCTGTTTGCCGCCCAATTCGCCCTGTCCCATGCCTGCTGGCTTTTGACCTATCCGCTCGCCGGCTATCTGGGCCGGTCGCTTGGCATGAGCGAAACGATCGCCGTGTTCGCCTGTGTCACACTCGTTGGTTTCGTTGCAGCCTTGCATGTCTGGCCTCGAAACGATCCGGTGGTGATCGAACATGTTCATGACAATCTTGTTCCAGGCCATCCCCATCTCGATGATATCATTTGGCTTGATGAACGGCCGCGCCACACCCATGCATTTGTCATCGACGATCTCCACCGCCACTGGCCGAAAGGCTGACGACACAAAACGCATCGTCAAACTGTCACAAGCCGGCGCTACTCTGAAGTTGGAAAAGACCGAGGGATAATCTTGGCGTACGACGTTGCCATCGTCGGGGCAGGACTGTTGGGCCTGGCTCATGCACTTGCGGCGGCACGCTTGGGCAAGCGTGTTATCGTCTTCGAACGCGACGCACAGGCCAATGGTGCCTCCATCCGCAATTTCGGTTTTGTCACGGTAACAGGTCAGGAAGTGGGCGAATGCTGGCAAATGTCCAGGCGATCTCGCGATGTCTGGACCGAGCTTGTGGGGCAGGCCGGTATCGAGATCCTCCATCGGGGCACCGTGATCGCGGCAAGGCGGCCCGAGGCTGTCGCCGTCCTTGATGCCTTTCTCGCAACCGAAATGGGCGAGGGTTGCGCTTGGCTCACTGCAGAACAGGCGCTCGATCACTGTCCCATGATCCGACCCGATGCGATGGCCTTTGCCCATTCACCCCATGAACTTAGGGTCGAAAGCCGGACAGCCATTCCCAAACTCGCGGCGTGGCTCCAAGAACACCATGGCGTCGACTTCAGGTGGTGCTGTCAGGTTGTTGGCTTCCAAAGGCCGGAGGTGAGAACTTCAGATGGCGTGTTCGAAGCGGATGCCCTCATCGTCTGTCCCGGTGACGATTTTCGAGCGCTCTATGCCGATCGGCTTGCTGTGTTCGGATTGTCGCGTTGCAAACTGCACATGCTGCGCGTGCGGCCCGGGCGTTCCGATCCTCTTGGTGCTGCCATTGTCTCCGATCTCACGCTGGCCCGCTACAAGGGCTATGCCGCGTTACCGGAAGCGCGTGAGCTGAAGCGGGTTTTGACCCAAGAACAACCGGCCCATCTCGAGAACGGTGTCCATTTGATTGCCGTGCAATCAGCAGACGGATCGCTCGTTGTCGGCGACAGTCACCACTATGGCACCACACCCGATCCGTTCTCCTGCCAGGACATCGAAGCCCTAATCCTGGGCGAGCTGGAATCTGTTCTCGATTTGGGACGCATCGACGTCACGGAACGTTGGACCGGAACCTACGCCATTGCTGCCGATCGCTGGCGGCTTACCGATGCACCGGACGAAGCCACGCGCATCGTCATTGTGACGGCGGGCTGCGGTGCTTCAACGGCGTTCGCCATCGGCGAAGAAACCATCAATCAGCTTTACGGATAGAGGGGACGATGAAACGCTTCAAAGCTGCTGTGTTCGACTGGGCGGGAACCACCATCGATTTCGGTTCGTTCGCGCCGATGGGGGTCTTTGTGGAGGCCTTCAAGAAGTTCGGCATCGAAACCACCATCGAAGAGGACAGGGGGCCGATGGGTGCGCCCAAATGGGACCACATCAAATCCATGATAATCGCGCCGAAGATCGCCGAAGCATGGAAGAAGACCCATGGTGCTGCGCCGACCGATTCTAATGTCGATGAGGTCTATAAGATCTTCGTGCCGATGAACGAGGAGGTCGTGACCCAATACGCAACCCACGTACCCGGTACTAAAAACGCCATCGATAGTCTGCGCGCCCAAGGCCTCAGGATCGGCTCGACCACGGGCTACACCCGTTCGATCATGGAGCGCGTGCTGCCGGCCGCTGCCGAGCAAGGTTATGCGCCGGACAATCTCGTTTGTGCCGATGACTTGCCCGAGGGCCGTCCGGGACCCTTGGGCATGTATAAGTGCTTTCTCGATCTCGTCGTTTACCCGCCATCCTCGGTCGTCAAGGTCGATGATACCGAGCCGGGCATTGCCGAAGGTGTGGCCGCGGGTTGCCTTACCGTAGGTGTGGCACTTTCCGGAAATTATGTCGGCAAGACGCCTGATGAGCTGGCCTCGATGACCGAGAACGAGATCACGCCGTTGCGCAACGCCGCAGCGGTCAAGCTCTATGCGGCCGGTGCGGATTATGTGATCGACACGGTGGCCTATTTGCCGGATCTTCTCCGCCGCTTGGATGGGTTATAGGATCATGCGG
>CAYPOV010000396.1:0-3622 GCA_964412385.1 uncultured Geminicoccaceae bacterium | reverse complement strand
AACTGACACCAAGCCAAATGCCCCCCGATCTTCAATGGTCTCGGTGGGCGCTTACATAGAGGCGACAGACGAAGTAGCGACTAAATACGGCCTTGACTTTTTCGAATTGTTTGCCCGGGTATTCTGGGGATTTGAATTTAAAGAAACGCCCGCCGATGCGGACGACATCACAAGGCTGATTTTCATGATTCAAGGAGTTATGGATGATGGAGGGCCATACTGGTGTTATGTAGCAATCAAACCAAGTCAGGTCCCTCTGTTTCAGGAGATGATCAATACTGGAAGTTTATCGCTGCTTTATAAACAGGGGTTTTCTGCGTATGGTGAAATCATTGTTTCGGGAAAAGGAATGTATCCACCACAAGATGTTACCTTCAAGGTCGCGAAACTGTACAAAATTGATCCGTTAACCTTATTCCAGAACGATATTGAAGGTGCAGTAAATGACCTTAACGAGCGAATCGCAAAACTACAAATGGAGCATCTAGAAAAACAGAAGGAATTTCGATTCAAAGCACTTCGGGCACACACCCTCCGAGCTGCTGCAGCGCAATTGAAGGAACTGTATGACAATGTTCCTCAAGCAAAAACGTGGTTTGGATGGTTTTATCTTGTCGGAAAACACGGTGGATTTACCCAAGCAGCCACTGTAGGAAATACGGATCGCAAAGTGGTTGAACGAAATGGCAGAGCCTTTGAAAAAGAACTCAGAACATTTTATGAAGACCAATCTCTTGCACTCGTCAATGGGACCAATCGTGGTGTTTCGCTAACCGATACCGGGCAGATCATATGGAATGTGATTGATGCCTATTTTTCCCTCCCTCTGAAAATTCCGTCCGATAGATCTCCTAATCTGTTTCTAAGTTGAACAGCTCAAAACGCCATGTTTCTTTGCCTTCCGTTCATGCCTTTTCAGACTTCTGCCTGGTGTTTTTCACATTGGCAGTTGGAATTTTTCGAAAGCGTCTCTGAATCCCATTCTCGTCAACAACTCTAACTGCCTATCAGAAAACAATTTGCGGCTGATGGGACTTCCAAGTCCCATCGACTATTCCCTCGCACGTTTTCAAAATGATGCAGACGGCTCGGTGGTTTCGCCAACTCAGCGAGATTCCGCAAGCCTCTGAAATCTGGAAGCCTTGAGTCCTTGAACTGACCCAGTGCTCGAGCTTGCCTGGAACCCTGCGACTTATACGCCTTGAAACCCTGAAAACTGGAGACACTCCCATGAACCAGCTCGCTGCTGGAGTGCAGCGTGTTGTTCAAAGAATCCTGGTTGCACTCATCATGTGCAATCCGAACAACACGCGCCGACACATCGACGAAGAAGCCTTGGAAGCTCTCAAGCAGAGCATCGCTCAACAAGGGCTCATCAATCCCATTACCGTGAAGAAACTACCCAACGATCAAGGCTACGTGGCCATCGCTGGCGATCGTCGGCTCTTGGCCGTGAAGTCTCTTGGCATGGAGTACATTGATGCCGTCGTCTTGGTCAATCCGACAGAATTGCAAGAGGCACAAATCACCATGACCGAGAACTGGCATCGAGAGGATATTCGCCCGATCGAAAAAGCCAGCGGTCTGAATCGCATCATCCGGCTCTCGGGCCTTTCGGCCAATGAAGCCGCCCAGGAGATGGGGATTTCTCCAGCCCAAGCTGCCAAGCTCTTGGCTTGCCTGACCCTCCCGTACCCGCTGCAGCAGGCCCTTGATGAAGGGGTCTTTGGCGTGGAAACCGGCTATTACCTTTCCCAGGTAGATAATCCGGTCGCTCAAGAAGAACTCTTCAACCTCATGAAGGACGGGAAGATCGATCGCAAAGAGTTGATCGCCAAGGTCAAGGAAAAGACTTCCCCGGACAAGCCACGGAAAACCAAACCGAACAAGCTCTCCCTTCAACTCCGGGAAGCGAAACTCAATCTCTCCGCCGAACAACCGCTGACGACCGAGAGCGTGGTCGACATGCTCGAGCGTGTGCTCAAAGAAGCCCGGAAAGCGAAGAACAAAGAACTATCCCTCGATGATCTGACCAAAGCGATTGCGGCTCGAGAAGCAGGAGAGTCGTAAATGTTTCTTGAAATCCCCCTACTCACGGTCTGCCTGATGATGCTTGCCCTTCAATCGGTATTCATCATCTGGGCGTGCATCGAGATCGCGTCGTTATGTGCTGACCTAACGAACCATCCGCGTGTTCGTAAAAGACCGACTCCTTTTCGATTGGAGGTGCCGCGTGGGTATTTTCGGAAAAAAGCGAAAACGAAAAATCACTGACCCCTGGGACTTGGATTACAAACTCATTCGTATTTCGGAGACGGGCTGGTTGACCTGGCGGGATTTATTTCAAGGTGTCATTTGTTTCGGAGCGTTGGGCATGGGAAAAACATCGACGATGCTGAAAACCTTCCTTCTGGCCATGGCTCTCGCGGGTGCCGGTGGGCTGTGTTGCACCAACAAGTCTGACGACACCCAGATGTTCGTCGATGCCTTTACCCGTGCTGGGAGGGCGAATGATCTGATTGTTGTGTCTCCCCACGGAGAGCACCGATTCAACTTCATGGACTTCCTCAGCCGCTATGGAGGGCTTGGAAGCACGGAGAATTTGGTCCGGCTCTATGATGTGCTTCTCAATGTGGTCGATAAGCGTGGCTCGGGCGGTGGTAGTTCCGATCCCTTCTGGAAACGAGCTGCCCTGCAACTTATCCGAAACGCCATCGACCTCTTGCGGCTGGCTTCTCCGGACACTCCGATCACGCCACAGGCGATTCACGAAGTAATTCTGTCAGCCCCTCTTTCCCGCGAACATGCGGGATCGGAGGATTTCCAGAACAACTCACTCTGCGGTCGGTTACTCCGGCTTGGGTGTGAGATCGAGATGACCGAAAGCCAGGAAGCCGACTTCAACATGGTCGCTATGTACTTCCTGGCCGAGGTGTGTGGGCTGGCTTCAGAAACTCGTGGATCGATCTTCAGCAATTACTCCGTCATGGCCGATTTGCTCCTGCGTGGCGACATCCGTGACCGTTTCTGCACGGGCACATCGACCTTTACGCCCCAAGACTGCTTCAACGGCAAGATCATCATCCTCGACTACGCCGTGAAGGAAAGGGGCATCAGCGGAGTTATCGTCCAGCAGCTCATCAAGCTGATATGGCAGCAGGTCATTGAAAGGCGTCAACCGGGTCAGGAAAGAGCTTGCCCTGTCTTCCTGGTGGCCGATGAATTCCCCGCTCTCGTCAATGAACGGGATGTGCAGTTCCTGCAGACGGCCCGGAGCGCGAGGTGTGCCACACTCCTGCTCACCCAGTCGCGTCGGAACGTAGATTCGGTTCTGCCCATTCATCAATCCGAAGCATTCATCGGCCTGCCTGGAATCAAAATCTGGATGGCCAATAATTGTTCGGCAACCAACCAATGGGCCGCGGAAACGATCGGACGCACGCTGCAAAAGTTTCGTGGTTCGAGTGCTTCGATGCGTAACCAAATGCTGCCGACGATGCCCGGGATGCCTGGAAACATCTCTGCTTCGACGTCCGAACATTACGAGTACGAAGTCCAACCGGCGGTCTTCCAGCAGCTCAAACCTGCCGGACCCGATGGACTGGCTCAAGCCATCATGGTT
>CAYPOV010000395.1:0-3623 GCA_964412385.1 uncultured Geminicoccaceae bacterium | reverse complement strand
AATCCAGGTGTTGTACCTGACTTTGCGTGAGATATGTTGCGGTCGATGAATGGCGCCGTTACCGGCATGATGGCCCAGCAGATGCACGTCGAGGTCATCTCCAACAACATCGCCAATATGACCACGACGGGCTTCAAAAAGCGCCGCCCAGAATTCCAGGACATGCTCTACCAGACGACGAGGCTACCGGGGGCCGCATCCTCTGACGGCGGAACCGTGATCCCAACCGGCATTCAGATCGGCCTCGGGGTCAAGCCGGCAGCCGTCTATCAGATTTTCGACCAGGGCGAATTCGTCAGCACCGAGAACCAACTCGATCTCGCGGTTCAAGGCGACGGCTTCTTCGTTGTCACGATGCCCGACGGCGACACTTCTTACACTCGCTCGGGCAACTTCCAACTCAGCCCGGACGGTGAGATCGTTACCGCCGACGGTTACGTTCTGAGCCCCGGCATCACGGTTCCCGAGGATGCCGTCAGCATCTCCGTGACACCCGAAGGCAATATCTCCGCCAAGATCGACGGCCAAATCGAGCCGATCGAACTCGGCCAACTCGATCTTGCAACCTTCCTCAATCCAAGCGGCCTTGAAGCCCTCGGCAACAATCTCCTCCAGGAAACCGTGGGCTCGGGTGCGGCCGTGCTCGGCACGCCAGGTGCTGATGGCATGGGAACCCTGCTGCAAGGGTTCCTCGAGAGCTCCAATGTCAATCCGGTCCAGGAAATCACCGCACTGATCACAGCCCAGCGCGCCTATGATATGAATTCCAAGGTCATCTCCGCCTCGGATGAGATGATGGCAACCGTCACGCAGCTACGATGATCATGACTACCCACCTCACCCGCACTGGGCGAACGGTCTTGGCGGTAGGGCTCGGTATGCTGCTGGTCTTGCTATCCGGCGTAACTGGATCAGGCGCAACCTTGGCGCCGCACGAGCCACTCCGGCAAACCGTGGTGGAAACCCTCCTCACTGAGGCGGTCACAAAGGAGGGAACCGACGCGGCCTTTGACATTCGCTTGCTCTCACCGCGTCTGCCGATGGCCAATCACTCGCAATCTGCCGCCACCCTCTCGCTCGCAATCCAAAGCCTGGACCGGGAAGGTGGCCGTGTCTCGGCATCGCTTCTCGTTGTGTTCGAGGACGGCCGCACCCACAGCGTACCGATCCACGCGCAAATCCGCGCCATGGTGTCTCTGCCCGTCTTGCAACGGGACCTTGCCCGGGACTCGATCATTGGCGCCGATGACATCGCCTACGCCGAATTTCCCTCGAACCGGCACCATGATCGAGCCATAGCCGACATCGAGGAGATTGTCGGCAAAGTCACCACCCGGCGGCTTCGCGCACAGCGGCCGCTGCACGCCTCCGATCTCGCCGAGTTCGAGCTGATCGATCGTGGCCAGACGGTGGAGCTGATCTACCACCATGCAGGCCTCCATCTTCAAGCCTTCGGCATCGCACTCGAGCCCGGCTCCGAGAGTGATCCGATCCGTGTCCGCAATATCGACACCGAGCGGGTGGTCGTCGGCCGTATCGACGGGCGCGGCCGGGTCAGGTTGGGGCCGGTACCGCCAATCACGCAACACACTGCAAGGGCAGAACGATGAAGGACCTGTTTCTGCCATGGGCGCTCCTCACCCTGACCGCTCTCGGCGGCTGCACGGTGGCGGACCGGCTCGCCGATGTCGGCAAGGCTCCCGACCTTACACCCATCGAAAACCCGACAACCCGACCCGACTATCGGCCAGTCTCGTTGCCCATGCCCGCAGCTCTGCCCCATCAGCAGAACTCGCCCAACTCGCTGTGGCGGGCGGGCGCCAAGGGTTTTTTCCGCGATCAGCGCGCCCGGCGGGTCGGCGATATCCTCACCGTCGAGGTCACGATCGAGGACGAAGCCGACTTCACCAACCAATCCTCGAGATCCCGTGATTTCGAGGACAATATGGGCTTCTCCGGCTTCTTCGGCCTGCAGAACGAACTGCTCGAGGTGTTGCCCAGCCCCGTCGACCTCGACAACCTGGTCGACCTCAACAGCGACATGGCCAATGGCGGCCGCGGCCAAACCCAACGCAGCGAATCCATCGAGACCAATATCGCCGCCGTGATTACTCAGGTCCTGCCCAACGGCAATTTCGTCATCGAGGGCCGCCAGGAAGTCCGCGTCAATTTCGAGGTGCGCGAGGTCTATGTCGCAGGCGTCATCCGGCCGGAAGACATCACACCCCTCAATACCATCGACCACGAGCAGATCGCCGAGCTTCGTTTCGCCTATGGCGGCCGCGGCCAGATCACCGACGTCCAGCAACCGCGATACGGCGCTCAGGTCCTCGACATCATCCTCCCCTATTGAGGGTGGCTCACCCGCACACTCCCGAAATGCCGCGAGCCCGTCTCGCTCACCGGCGAAACAGCGAGGGCTCGCTCATCCCGCGCGACCAGGGCAAGGAGGATGCCAGCCGCGCCAGCCGATCCATCCCATCAAGCCGCCGCCGAATAAACCGTTTGGTGTCGGCAAATCCCGCCGAATTGTCGCGCAGCCAATACAAGGTCACCGCACCCAGCACCGGAGCCAGTGCAATCGGGCTCGCCAAGCTCAAGAGATTGCGGTTCGGCTGGGACTCGAGACGCGACATCTCGAGTAGCTTGCGCGCGGTGGACAAACTCGACCGCGCTTCGCTCAAAGCCGTCAACGGCAGCCAGCGCACACCGAGCGCACGGCACGCCGCTTCGCGATGAGGTGCCAAGGGCTCGAGCCACCACATGATTAGCTGCGTCAGCCGCTCTTTCTGGGTGCCGAGATAGGCGGGTTCCTGCGCCAGGCGATCCTCGAGCTTGCGCGTCAGCCATTCATCGAGAAAACCCAGCATGCTCCGCCCGCCCTGGGGAAACAGGCGGCGCGCCGCATCCGCCTCGATGCCGACATCGATCGCCGCATTCTTGAGCGTCCGCTCCGACCAGCCATCGAACGACGCATGCACCAAGGCCGCCTCAAACAAACGGTTCTTGAGATCGCGCCGCCTCTCGCGCGCCGTGGTCTGTTCCGTGGTCATCGGGCTCCCTCGCATCGCCATTCGCTACCAATCGAACCATCAAATAGGGATCACCCGGCCCCGAAGCGAGCCTTCGCACCCCGCCAACATCAAGGCGGCAATCTTGCAAAACCGCGGGAAATGTGTATCTCTTGGCCATCCGGCCCGTGCGGGCCCTTTGGCATGTCCAGTTTCTAGCTGCGAGTTCGCAACCTAAGGAGTACGTACCATCGTCGAAGTTCAAGTTCGCGACAACAATGTCGATCAAGCGCTTCGCGCGCTCAAAAAGAAAATGCAACGCGAAGGCCTCTATCGCGAAATGAGGATGCGCCGCCACTACGAAAAACCCTCCGAGCGCCGCGCCCGCGAAAAAGCCGAAGCCATCCGCCGCTACCGCAAACTGATGCGCAAACGCGCGGAACGCGACGAAATCTAGAAACCGCGTCTTACAATTCGTATCTCCGTCAGCGTGTCACTTTCGTGACGCGCTCGAAGTGTTTGCGAGAGGGGATTTGCGAAATCCCCTCTCCCGCTCTTCCCGCGGGGACTTTGGGGTTGGTGACGGTTGGGAGGTTGCTGCGAAAAAATCGA
>CAYPOV010000394.1:0-3645 GCA_964412385.1 uncultured Geminicoccaceae bacterium | reverse complement strand
CGCACCATTTTTTCAGCGCGGATTGCAATCGATCATCTCCCGCAATCTCAACATGATCACATTGATCGCCATCGGTGCAGGTGCCGCGTATCTTTTCAGCCTTGCCGTCGTTTTTCTCCCGGGCCTGTTTCCGAGCGACGTCGGCGGCAACACCATCGGCGTCTATTTCGAGGCCGCGGCCGTCATCATCACGCTGGTGCTGCTCGGGCAAGTTCTCGAGCTTCGCGCGCGCGACCATACCAGCGGAGCCATCAAGAGTTTGATGAATCTGGCACCCCGCACGGCACGCCGCATTGCCGCCGACGGCAGCGAGCAGGACATCGACATCGCCGAGGTTGTGCAAGGTGATCGATTGCGCATTCGTCCCGGCGAGAGTGTGCCTGTCGATGGCACGATCGAGGACGGCCGGAGCCATTTCGACGAATCGATGCTGACCGGAGAGCCGGTACCTGTCGAGAAGGCTCCGGGCGATAGCGTGATCGGCGGCACGCTCAACGGCAGCGGCGGCGTGATCATGCGTGCTGAGAGGGTCGGCAGCGATACCATGCTTTCGCGCATCGTCGGATTGGTTGCGGAAGCGCAGCGCTCGAGAGCACCGATCCAGGGCCTTGCCGACCGGGTGGCGAAGGTTTTCGTGCCCGTCGTCATTGCCGTAGCGGTGCTCGCCTTTTTCGGTTGGCTCACCTTCGGTCCTGCACCATCACTCGATTTTGCGCTGATCACATCGATTTCGGTTCTCATCATTGCCTGCCCCTGTGCGCTCGGGCTTGCCACACCGATGTCGGTGATGGTGGGTGTGGGCAGAGGTGCCGAGCTCGGCATTCTCATCAAAGATGCCGAGGCACTCGAGCGGTTGGCTCATGTCGATACTGTCGTCTTCGACAAGACGGGCACCTTGACCGAGGGCCGGCCCCGGCTCAACGACGTCCTTGCGTTGAGTGATCTCGATGCCGGCGAGATCCTTCGCCTTGCCGCCAGCTTGGAGCGATCAAGCGAGCATCCTTTGGGACGCGCCATTATCGATGCTGCCCAAGAGCGAGGTCTGGAGCTCAGTACGGCAGCCGATGCCCACGCTCTTTCCGGGCGTGGCTTTCAAGGGGTCATCGATGGCCGAACAATCGCAATCGGCAACGCGTCAATCCTCGATGAAGCCGAGCGCGACGCGCTGACTTCCCGTGCCGCCACGTTTCAAGAGCGCGGCGAGACAGTGATGTTCCTGCGTGTCGACGACAAGACGGTTGGCATGCTGACGGTCAGCGATCCGATCAAACCAACCTCCAAGGCCAGCTTGCAGCAGCTCCACCAAGAGCATATTCGAACCGTGATGCTCACCGGCGACAACCGACGAACCGCGAGCGCTGTGGCGACACAGCTTGCGATTGACGACATCGAGGCCGAGGTGCTGCCGGATCAAAAGCAGGCGGTCGTCCAGCGGTTTCGTGATCAAGGCAGGATTGTCGCCATGGCGGGCGACGGCATCAACGACGCTCCTGCCCTCGCCGCAGCCGATGTCGGTATCGCCATGGGAACAGGCACCGATGTCGCCATCGAGAGTGCCGGTGTCACTCTGGTTCGAGGCGATCTCAGCGTGCTGGTCCAAGGCCTTCACCTGGGCCGCGCCGCTCTCCGCAACATCAAGCAGAATCTGTTTTTCGCATTCGTCTATAATGCGATTGGTATCCCGATTGCAGCGGGCCTGCTTTATCCTGTCACCGGCCTGCTCTTGAGCCCGATGATCGCGGCGCTAGCGATGAGCCTGAGCTCCGTCTCGGTGATCGGCAACGCCCTTCGCTTGCGCTACGCGGGTTAGTACAGTGGCGCACTCAGACGGTTGGTTTCTAATGCGCCAAAGCTGCACGCCGCCAAGGAGCTAGTGCCCGGTTGCCATCAACGACAGGCCGCCGCGGCTCAGAACTGCACAGGTCAGGCGATCCGATGCCCAGGCCTTGGTGTCGACATTAACGCGGTTCTTCATGATCAAGGGTTCGTCGCGCGAATCGTGGCCATGAATGACGCGGAAGCCGAAATCCTCGACCGTGCTCGAAAACGGCTCGCGGATATTCAAGAGATCATTGGGGTCTTGTTGATCGAGCGGCACGTTGCGGCGAATGCCCGCGTGGACGAAGAGGTAGTCACGCCAGCGATAATAGAGATCGAGCGTTAGAAGAAAACGAAGCTGCTCGGCGGTCATCGCCTGAACCAGCAACGCGCGTATCCTCGACCAATCGACTTGCGATCCATTGTCCTCAAGCATGATGCCGAAGCTCTCGAGCGCTTCCTTACCGCCTGTCCTCACCCAAAAGGGCCCGTGGCGCGGGTCCAGCATGAAGTCCAACATGCGCTGCTCATGGTTGCCTTTAAGGCAAATGCGCGTCAGGCCATCAAGCGGCGGCTGCGCCAGGTAGCTCAACACCTCGGCGGAGTGCGGGCCGCGATCGATATAGTCTCCGAGATAGACAATGGCGCAGCTCTCCTCGGCGCGCGCCGTGGCATCGATCCTGATTTTGTCGTCGATGGCCTCCAAGAGGTCCAACCGGCCATGAATGTCGCCAACCGCGTAGATGCAGTCAAAATCGCTCACGTTTCACCCCGTGGTTCCCTACTCAGACGCGCCCCGCTGTCGTTGATCAAAACCTAAGGTTGTCTTCAACTTGACGCAATATGTCAAAGTCGACAGGAGCGACAAACAAGCTCAATCGATCCAACCGGTGCCGTCATCGAAATAGCTGCCATCATCGAAGGGTTCACCGCGATCGGAGACTTCACTGCCGAAAGCAGGCTGCGCCAAAGTTGCGGCAACAGCGACGCCCCCCACAGCTTCGATCAGATCGCGCCGGGTCAATGGCCCGCGCATGCCATCAGCCAGTGCATGCCGAAGCCGTTCCAGCCCTTCGCGCTCATCTTTGTCATGGGCCGGCAGATTTGAGTGTTGCAAAACCGATCTCCTCACTTGACGCCGTGATGTGTCGCATCTTTTTGGCCGGGATTGAACAGCGCGCCCGAGGAGGCGGACCCAGTTGGACACACGCATCGCCATTTTAGGGTTGGGCTATGTTGGCCTGCCGGTTGCCGTCGCGATGGCACGGGCCCATGGCCGCGTCGTCGGTTTCGATGTCAACGCCTCGCGGATCGACGCCCTCAAGCGCGGCATCGACCGCACCGGTGAGGTCTCGAGCGACGAGCTCCTCGCGGCCGATCTGCTGCTCTCGACTGACGGCTCGGCATTGCACGGCTGCAATGTCTTCATCGTCACGGTGCCGACACCGATCGATGCCAATCACCAGCCCGACCTACGTCATTTGGAAGCGGCCAGCCGGACCATCGGCAAGGCCATGCGGCCGGGTGCCTTGGTCATCTTTGAATCGACCGTCTATCCGGGCGTCACCGAAGAGTTTTGCGGCCCCATCCTCGAGCAAACATCCGGCCTCACGCTAGGGCAAGGTTTTGCCCTCGGCTACTCGCCCGAACGGATCAATCCTGGCGATCGCGAGCACCGCCTCGAGACCATCACCAAGGTGATCGCAGGGTCGGATGCCGCCGCTCTTGACCGCATGGAAGCCCTCTATGGTACCGTCGTACGCGCCGGCCTGCATAGCACACCTTCGATCAAAGCCGCCGAGGCCGCCAAGGTGATCGAGAACACGC
>CAYPOV010000393.1:0-3663 GCA_964412385.1 uncultured Geminicoccaceae bacterium | reverse complement strand
CTAACGAATCACGATCCGACCTGAATGGCGAGGCTTTTCGAGGTGTCCGATTGGGTGCAGGGCCCCTCTAGATCATTTTGGCCCATCTTCGACTGTGGTACTGCAACGCAAACGAGGCCCGGCCGCATCCTTTCTCATAGGACGAGATGGCAGCGCACCGCGCGTCCGTATCGCCTGGAGCTAGCAAGAGCCTTTCGATCAGCAGCTCTGCTAAAGCCGCATCGGTCGAGCCGATCTGTGCATCGGAGCCAGTATAGGGCGTGGCCAGGCGGGCCGCCTGCTCGACGAGAAAGATACCAGCGGTCGAGACGAGTTACGGGCGTAAGAACGCGACATTCTCGCTCGTCTTGGGCATGATCGAGAAGCGGGCGCCCAAACCCAAGGCTGCATCGTCAAGCGCATGCTCGACGCATGCCAAAGCGACCGATGCCCGATAAGGATGATTTTGGTGGAAGATCCTGGATGGGTGGTGCGTGCGTTGCGCGGTCGCCACAAGAGACCGCGGCGTATCTCGCATGGACAGCTGTTTGGAGGCCATTCATGCCACCTCCGACGACGATGACCCTGCGCATAGCCCGCCGACCTCAAGACATTGATGTTGCGAGCGTAAGGTTAACAGCGTGCGAAGCCTAGCGGCCGCGAGGCCCTCAAGCAACACAGGAGAGTCGGGTGACGAGCAGAAGCGACAGCATTGACAAAGCAGCCAATGGGGAGACCTAGTTGGAGTTATGAGCTAAGGAAGGGCATGCCATGGCGTGCACGAGATCGGCCTTGGCGGTGATCGCGTTGCTAGTCTTCGGATCAAGCAGTGCAGGATCGGCCGACGAGATCCACCTCGACAACGTGACCTTCGCGGCCGAGCATGGAGGAATGCGCCTTAACAATGCCTCGGGCGCGGGCAGCAAGCATGATCCCTTCATCGTCGATGAAGAGATCACCGACGCCTCGCGTGCAATCCTTACCATTCGCGATCTCCGCTCGAACTTCGGCAATACGCGCTACATCCATAGCGGGCTCGGCTTCGTGCTCATCAAGATCGTCACCAACGCAACCGATGAGCCCTGGTATGGTTTCGAGTTCGAGCTGCGCGAAAGATTGGACCGAGCGAGCGATCTCCTGGACGGGTTGTCGTTCGGGCAAGCCACCAACGAGCAACGCACCTTCGAGTCCAACCGCTTTACGCGGATCCACACCCGCCTCGAGCCCTTGGATGTGATCTTCTTCTCAGGCGATATCATCGAGCCAGGCGAGACTGTCGCCTTTCGTGTTACGGTGACCGACTACTCTCCACAGAAGGAATTCTATCTTTTGCAGCGCCGCGATTCACCCCTCTCCAAGCACCGTCCCGTGCGGTTCAGTGAGCTTGGTGTCCATTGGCAAGAAGCGCGTGATCGCTATTGGCAAAAAGAAAAAGATCGATGAGCTTGTGGTTCCAGCCTCGCTCGTGGATTTCGGCAATGGCGTGTGTCGGTAGGCGCTCATGGGTCACCGTCACCTTGGTCTGGCCAGCGTCCATATTCTCGAAGGTGACGGTCACGCGTGTGTCGACGACAGGCGAGTCGGGTTGATCCCAGCTCCAGGTGTGGACCAAGCGACTATGGGGCTCGACCTCGAGATAGCCGCCGACGGCACGCTCTTCCGCGTTATCGCCTGGCACCACCATGCCATAGCGGTAATCGCCGCCGACCCGAACGTCCATCTCGCAGAGGACCAGTGACGAGTTCTCGGAACGTCCCCACCATTGCTGCTTGATCGAGGGCGTTGTCCAGGCACGGTAAACGAGATCAGGTGCCGCTGGAATGATCCGCTCGACCTGGACCGTAAAGACCCTTTCCCGCACCCATGCTGTCTCTAAGGCCATTCTCGAACCATTCCAATCACGCTGACCAGGACATCATCGACGCCCAATGCTGAAGCATAACACGATATGCGGAATCCCAAAGGGCCGGTGTCAACCCCTGTTACCAGTTGGCGATGCTGACCTCGCCGCTTCCGGTGACCGATATTGCCGGACGATTGGTAACCGGTCCCATCTCGACCGTGCCGGCGCCAGGAATGCTCACGGATGCGTCTTGGGCGCGACCCTTGTAGTGCACCTTACCGGCGCCGGCGATGGCGATCCGGGCAGTTTCGACATCGCCCTCCTCGATTGTTGCTGAGCCGTTTCCCGGAATGTCGACTTCGAGGTTCTCGCGCACACTCTTGACAAGGATATCGCCCGAGCCCGGGATATTGAGCTTGGCCGGTCCGACTTTGCCGGCATTGATCGCACCGCTCGTCAGGCCTGCCTCGAACAGTGCGTCGAGATCGTGCACCGAGGCGCTGCCGATGAGATCATCGATCGCCAGCGCCGTTCCGGGCTTGAGGTGAAGCCCGACCTCAATGGGATCGCTGCCTTGTGCCGAGTTGATCGGATGGCCGCCGATCGTGACGGTTCCACCTTGATTGACGACGGAGCCGTTGGGACCAATGACGACCGTGGTGAACTGAAAAGGCTTTTGCCGGACAGTAAGTGCACGCGCCGTGGTGTCGATATTGATGGCATCGAGCACCTCGGGATCACCCTTGATAACGAGCCTTGTAGTCTCGCCAGCATGGACGCGTAGGTCCGCTGTGAGTGAGAGAAGCGAGACCTGCTCGACCTCGAACGGGCCGAAGTGACGGCTTTCCGCTGCCTGTGCATTCAAGGCCGGGAGCAAGCCCAGCATGGCCATCAAGCCCAAAAATCCGATGCGTAGCGACATGATCGTTCTCCCGCGAGGCCGCGATTGTTGGTGCGCGTTACTGCTTCGCAGCTTTCACCGGATCTGCAATTGACTTAAGTCACAGACAGGTTTTTTGGCAGACCGGGCAGTCCATGACAGAGCGTGTCCTCATCCTCGATTTCGGCTCGCAATACACCCAATTAATCGCGCGCAAGCTGCGCGAACTCCGGGTCTACTGTGAGATCAACCCCTGCACCTGGAGCGACGATGAGATCCAGGCGTTTGCGCCGCAGGCGATCATTCTCTCGGGCGGCCCGGCTTCGACCATCGGTATCGGCAGCCCGCGCGCGGCTCCAGTTGTGTTGGAACTCGGCGTGCCGGTACTGGGAATTTGTTATGGCCACCAGACCATGTGTGCCCAGCTCGGCGGCAAGATCGAGGCGTCCATGCATCGGGAGTTTGGCCGCGCCGAGGTCAAGCTTTTGAGCGAAAGCCCGCTTTTCGATGGTGTCCTGCGGGTCGGTGAGAAAGCGCAAGCCTGGATGAGCCACGGCGATCGCGTTATCGATCTGCCCCGAGGCTTTCATCCTATTGCCGCAAGCCCGTCTTCGCCTTTTGCCGGCATCGCCGATGAGGCACGAAAGCTTTATGGCGTGCAATTCCATCCGGAAGTGGCGCACACGCCTTTCGGCAAGCCGTTGCTCGCCAATTTCTGTTTTCGTATCGCCGGACTTCGTGGCGATTGGTCGATGGAAGCCTATCGCCGACAGGCCACGGCGCGAATTGCCGGCCAAGTGGGTGACGGCCGGGTGATTTGCGGGCTTTCGGGCGGTGTGGATTCGGCGGTCACCGCTCTTTTGCTCCATGAGGCGGTAGGCGAGCATCTGACATGTGTCTTCGTTGATACCGGCCTTTTGCGCGCAAATGAAGCACAAGAAGTGGTCGAGCTATTCAGAGG
>CAYPOV010000392.1:0-3664 GCA_964412385.1 uncultured Geminicoccaceae bacterium | reverse complement strand
GCCGCCAGACTTGAAAACAAGTCTGTCGGCGCAGGATCCACCAACATCATGGAATTGGTGGTGCGCAAGCCGTTTGACGGAGCGTAAAGCTCCACCAAACTCGTACCACCGTGGGCAAAAAGCCCCCAGAAAAAACCAAGCCAATACCCGTCACTCTTTTTAAAGGTCGGTTACGAGACGAACTTCTTGCGCTTTGGCGTACCATGGGCCTAGCATGCCCGTGCTAGTAAGCTGGATCCCCGATTTTATTCGCCTGGCGTGAATTTCGGAGCGGGTGACCTAGCCTGGGAAAAGGCACGGGAGGCGTCATGCGCTCGATCACCGAGGTTTTTTTTCTGCCACCTATGGCGGTGGCACGTGTCGGTGGGAGTGACGAGCCGCTCGAGGCCTACCGGTGGACGGATAATCCGAGCGTCTACGGCGGTCATCTGACGACTATCGAGCCCAGCGTCAGCCTGCGTGTGCTGGATGACGGAAGCGTGCGCCCCTATGAGCCTGGCTTGCCGTTCCGGTTTCGCGATGGCCGATTGATTCGGCCTGTGGCCCCATTTTTTGAGGTTTGGGCTCGGGTTCAAGACGGTGATAGCGGTCGAGTTTCAGAGGAGCCGCTTACGCTCGAGCTGATGGAAGAGCTTGGCATTCGGCAGGATGCCGTCAGTTTCCGGATCACCGCCGGCAATCAGAAAGCATCGATGCGCACGGGTGACGTTGCCTGTTCCTATACGGCGCGGCTTGATCTCAATGCCACGGATCATGAACGGCATGCGCTCTTGGCTTATAGCCGGCACAATCCGGGCGAAGAGCCTCTTGTGTTGAGGGATTTGCCGATCCCGCTCGGGGCATTTCAAATCATGCGGCCGCGGCAAGAGACTGAACTCGGCATTAATTGCAGCACCCTGCGGGTGCGGTTCACGCCGGGACGCGGCGAGGTTTATGGACCGCCGACGGCGGTTTCGGGGCCGGCATCGCCATTGCCGCCCGGTGATGAAGCACCGGCGCGCACTGAGTATGGCCGCTTGCATGAGCTGGTGCCCGAGCGGAACCGGATCTTGAACGAGCGGTCGCCTTGGAGCTCTTATGCTCAACTGGCGCTCAATCATGACGATCCGCAGCCCGCGGACAGCTATGATGGGGCGAATGTCGGCAATAATCAGTCCTGGGGTGTCGCTGATGATACCTGTGATGCCGTTATTCAGGCGGTATTGGTTGTCGGTGGTGAGCGGTTTTCGGCGCACACGCGGGTGTTGGTGGGACCGCCGGATTTTGCGCCGGACCGGCGTCCGTTCTATTCCTGCGCGGATGATCTCGCCGATCGCGATCACGACCTCAAGGATGTCGAAGGTGAGCTGGCACTGACCCAGGAAGAGGTCTCGGATTTGTTCAACCGCATCTTCGAGACCGTGAGTCTGATGAATATCGATGCCGTGCGCACCCGGGCTATTCTCGAGAATGCCGGCACGCCCGATGCGGCAAACTTCGCGGGCTTGCCGCAGATCGACAAGCGGTCGCTGACGATCGACGACGAGCCTTACGTGGACAAGAGCCCTGCCATGTTGATCTCGGATCAGCCCAGCCTCGAGAGCGCGTCGGTGGCTCATGACCGCCTTCCCTATACCAAGGCTGCGCAATTCGTTCATGCACCCTTGGCGGAGATCGATGTGCTGCTGGAATTTCTGCAGAGCCATCAGGAACATGTGCGGCGATTGATCCGCCCGGCTTATCCGAGGTTTGCAGAGTATGACGACAATCCGCCGCCGGACAGCATGCCCAATGCCCATCACCGCGATCCGCGGGTTGCACGCGATCTTCTTTATGACATGCGGATGCCGCCCTATATGCGGGATTCTGACGAATCGCCCCTGTCCTTGACGCGACGCCAGTATCGCGAACTCATGGATCTCTTGGATGCCCTCGAGACGCAAGGGGAGGCACGGTCATGAGCTATTCATCTGCCAATGGCCCGCGCAAGATCTTTCCCCGCAATCTGACAGCGCGCGCGGCTTACGAGGTGCCGGGTAATCCTGCCGCGAGCCGTCTGGAGAAAGCGGTTGCCAACAGCTATCCGGGCCTCGAGATGCACAGCCGCAGTCTCGACAACCGGTTCTTTCCGGGGCTGGTTTTTGCGTTCGTGGACCTCCGCGACAACCCGCCCTCGACACGAGACCCGATGCGCAATGGGGCGAAGCTTCTCTATGTCGACAATTCGGATCCGGCAATTTATCCGCCCAAGGAAGATGATCCGAGAGCGCTCAAACTCTTCAACGATCTCACCGCCGGCGATGGTGCCGGGGCCCCGCTGGCCGAGGGCATTTGGTATCTGGAGCAGATCGAACAAGGCGGGAAGACCATCCGGATGCGCGAGCATGATAGCTCGGCGCCGCTCGGTGGTCTTTATGTGTGGCGGCTGGTGCGCAGCCTTCCGCCCAACGAAACTGTCACGATCCAATTGAAGCGGCGTGATGCGGAAGCACCCGTTGTGGTCCTTGAAGGCTGGCGCCGGCGTTACACCGATCCCGTCACCGGCGTGCTCGATTTGGCGTTCAAGCCCGGTGAACTCGGCTCGAGCCTGTGCTCACCTTGGACCCATGATTTTCGCGATTGTGCCTGCCATTACTGGGCCTCGAACCACCCCTATATCGTGCATTGTGTGGTGTTTGAGGACGAGAAGCGGCTGCCAGATGGCCGTGCGGCCAATCCGGTTGAAGCCAACACGCCTCTCGATTGGTTGCGCGCCGATCGCACGCCCGCGGGAATGGCCACGGTTGACGACACGATTGAGAAGAACCGCCCCTATCAGATGGATCACTACGAGATCAATCATCGCTGGCAGGAATTGAATTTCGTCCTTCAGAACTATGAGATCGGCGAGAGCTATCAGCCGGTTGCGAAAACCGATCAGCCCGAGCCCTACGCATCGCCCGCCGAGCTTGCGAAGGCATTGCGTGAAGACTTGGCACCTCTCGAGATGGTGCTGCTCTTGGAGTATCTCTTTGCCCGCTACTCGTTGAAATCTCCTGAAGAATGCGATCCTGCGAAATGGCCGACACTCGGCGATGATGTGCAGGCTATGCGCCACATCTTGATGCTGGTGGCGATCGGCGAGATGACCCATTTGCGTTGGGCCAACCAGTTGCTCTGGGGTCTCTGCAACGCGCCGGAACTCGGCCTCGACCCGGCTGACTATGAGCCGATTCTGACGCCGCATCGAACCGTTCCGATCGGCGATAGCTGGCGGCCGCGCGCCTTGAAGCGTCTCGAGCCAGAAACAATCGAGGATTTCATCGAGATCGAACGACCCAGTGGCTACATCGAAGGCGCCTATGCCAAGGTCGTGGCGACACTGAAAGATCCCCCTTATCCAACGCATTTATACGAACTTGCCGTGCGGATCGATAGCGACGGTGTCGAACACTTCAGTAGGTTTTCCTTCATCCAAACAAGGATGCGGGCCTATGGAGACCAAGGCGGCGACTACCCCTATCTTCGCTCGATCACCATCGATGGCGCCAAGACCCAAGAAGCACTGGATCTGTTTCAATCGCAGATCCTATCGCATCTCGATGAAACCTTCCGAAGCTTTTCCCTCAGTGACTTCGGCGCGGCCGGCAAAGAGCTCAATGAAACACGATTGATGATGCGCCAGTTCGACAAGATCGCTGACCAA
>CAYPOV010000391.1:0-3665 GCA_964412385.1 uncultured Geminicoccaceae bacterium | reverse complement strand
GCGCAACGATCTGACCAGCGTAGAATTCTCGGCAATGCTCCAAGAACTCGAGGCGGAGGTGGCACGGGTTCAGCGGTTGGCACAGGACAGAACCCGCGCCTTGGACCAAGCCTCGTCGCAGGCTCTTGGGCGTGTGCGGGAGGAGATCGTTGCGATCCTGGAGGGCATCGCTGACGAGAATGAGTTCAATCTAGTCTTGCCTAGCGACACGGTTCTGCTTTTCTCACCGCAGATCGATCTGACTGAAGAAGTGTTAAAGCGGCTCGATGAGCGGTTGTCCACGGTCGAGGTCGGCGGGAAGACGCCATGAACTGGATATGGCGGTACAACACAGGCTAGTCGGCGAGAAATTTGAGGATGCTGATTTCGCCTGGTTTTGGTGAGGGATAAATAACTATGAGTGCAGACCAGGCGGCCGCCAACTACTCGGCTATGCACGTACCGTCGATCGGAGAGCCTTTAGGTGATTTTGGATTCGACGATGTTCTGGAGATGATACCGCATCGATATCCGATGTTGATGATTGACGGCATCAAAAACGTCGTCGCATTCAAACATGGTACTGGCATCAAAAATGTCACGTTCAACGAACCCTTCTTTCAAGGTCATTTTCCGGGAGATCCGATCATGCCCGGAGTTCTGATGATTGAGGCCCTCGCGCAGTCTGCTGGCGCACTCGTCGTTGCCAGTCTTGGTCCCGAGGCACGAGGAAGCCTCGTTTACTTTATGTCAATTGAAAGGTCTAAGTTTCGTCGACCTGTTCGCCCCGGTGATCAGCTGAAACTCGATGTCACGCTCATTCAGAGCAAGCTGAGTGTCTATAAATTTGAAGGCAAAGCCTCGGTCGACGGGAAACTCGCAACCGAAGCAACGTTCAGTGCCAAAGTCATGACAGGTATCGCATCGCGAAACGCAGCCAATAAGGTCGTTCAAGCGCTGTAATCTCTAGGCGCTTATGAGGCGAGGCCGGAAGAAACCCGGCCCCGCTCGACTCTGGTCCGAACTATCGTTGTTCGACAGGCACAAAGTCTCTCTCAGCAGGGCCAGTATACAGCTGCCTTGGCCTTCCAATTTTTTGTTCTGGGTCGATGATCATTTCGTTCCACTGAGCAATCCACCCCACGGTTCGTGCTAGTGCGAAAATAGCTGTGAACATGTTGGTCGGAATGGACATTGCCTCTAGAATAATACCGGAGTAAAAGTCTACATTTGGGAACAACTTGCGATCATGAAAGTAATCGTCCTCGAGTGCAACTTGCTCAAGCTTTTTGGCAATTTCGAGCTTCGGGTTATTGGCCTGGCCAAGCTCTGCGAGAACTTCGTCGGCGCTTTGTTTGAGGACACTGGCTCTCGGGTCGTAGTTTTTGTAAACCCGGTGGCCAAAGCCCATGAGTCGAAATGGATCGTCGTGGTCCTTGGCACGCTCAATGAATTCAGGAATACGGTCAGGCGAACCGATCTCCGAAAGCATGTTGACGACCGCTTCATTGGCGCCGCCATGAGCGGGTCCCCAAAGGGACGCTATGCCTGCAGCGATCGCTGCGTAGGGAGACGCTCCCGTTGATCCAACTAGTCGAACCGTCGATGTCGAAGCGTTTTGCTCGTGGTCGGCGTGAAGGATGAAAATACGATCCAGTGCTTTAGCGAGCGCGGGCTTGATGACATAGGGCTCGCAAGGCACGGCGAACATCATGTGCAGGAAGTTCTCGGCGTATTTGAGATCGTTGCGCGGATAGATGAAGGGCTGACCCACAGAAAACTTGTAGGCCATGGCCGCGATCGTGGGGATTTTGGCGATGATGCGGAATGTTGCGATCTTCCGCGCATTGGGGTCATGGACATCAAGGTCCTCATAGTAGAACGCTGAGAGCGCTCCCACGACGGCGATCATCAATGCCATGGGGTGAGCGTCCCGACGGAAGCCTCTGAAAAGGTAGTTGATCTGCTCGTGTACCATGGTGTGATAGGTCACATCATGGACGAACTGGTCGAGCTCACCTTTTTTCGGCAATTCACCATAGAGGATCAGGTAGGCGACCTCGAGAAACGTACAGTTCTCAGCGAGGTCCTGGATTCGATAACCACGATGCAAGAGGACGCCCTCTTCACCATCAATATAGGTGATATCGGAACGGCAACTTGCGGTTGATGTAAAACCAGGATCGTAGGTGAAGTGATGAGTGGCGCCATAGAGCTTGCGGATGTCGAGGACCTCAGGCCCAAGCGTTCCTTTCAGGACCGGCAGGTCGAGCTTATTGCCTTGGGCATCCTCTAATTTGGCCACGTCGTGTCCAGCGACCTCGTTCATTCTGTGCCTCCAAAAAGCAGGATGGTGCGGCCATGCATTGAGTTCGGGACCGCGCTGGCTTGCAAACTACATCTGGAGCCGCAATCCTTCAATCGCCAGCGGTCACAAACGTGTTCTTCCCCGATGATGCATCTTGGAGCCTGCCGAGAGATTCTTCCCTGCCGAGTACGCACATAACCTCAAAAATCCCGGGTGAAACCGCCCGTCCCGTCAAACCTGCACGCATCGGTTGGGCAATTTCCCCAAAACCCACCTCAAGCCGCTCTGCTTGAGATCGGCAAACCTCCTCAATCGCCTCAGCGGACCAATTCTCCAGGTTTGCGAGGGGATTGATTGTTGCCGCGAGCAGCCTTCGGCCGTCATCGCTAAGCAGTTTTGCTGCTTTGGCATCGAGTGCAACTGGCCGCTCCCGGACATAAAAATCACTGGCTTCGACAAGTTCAACGAGAGTTCGTGCTCGTTGCTTCAGGCCTGCCATTCCTTCCAGCAAACGACGACGCTTAGTCGCATCGATCATCGAGTTTTGCGCCTTGAGGTAAGGCAAGATCAGTTCGACGAGCCTCGCATCCTCTGCTTCTCGCATGTATGTCGCGTTGAGGGCCGTCAACTTGACGATGTCAAAGCGCGCCGGCGATCGTCCTATCCCCTCAAGGTCAAACCACTCAATTGCCTGATCTTGTGAGATGATTTCATCATCGCCGTGTGCCCAGCCAAGCCTCAGCAAATAGTTGCTCAACGCTTCGGGGAGAAAGCCCATGTCACGATAAGCATCAACGCCGAGTGCTCCATGGCGTTTCGAGAGCTTGGCGCCGTCGGGTCCATGGATAAGCGGAACATGCGCAAAAATGGGAGGTTCGCTATCGAGGGCACGAAATAGTTGTGTCTGGCGAAATGCATTGGTGAGGTGATCGTCGCCTCGGATGACGTGCGTGACCCCCATGTCAATGTCGTCGACAACAACGGAGAGCATGTAGGTAGGCGAGCCATCCGCCCGCAACAGTATCATGTCGTCCAATTCTTGGTTGCGAACGGTGACGAGGCCCTGCACCCGATCGTCGATCACCGTTTCGCCATTTCGGGGCATTTTGATCCGAACAACGGGGTCGACACCTTGAGGCGCATCGCACGGGTCACGGTCGCGCCACCTTCCATCGTAGCGCACAGGTTGCTTGAGCGCCTTGGCGCGCTCTCTCATCTCTTCGAGTTCTTCTTGTGTACAGTAACAACGGTAGGCTTTGCCTTCGTCGAGTAGCTTTCTTGCAGCCGCCTGATGCGTCTCCAAGCGCGTTGACTGAAAAACGGGTGGCTCGTCGCTTTCAAGCCCGAGACACGTCAATCCATCAAATATGGCCTCGAT
>CAYPOV010000390.1:0-3689 GCA_964412385.1 uncultured Geminicoccaceae bacterium | reverse complement strand
ACCGGCATCCGAACTCTAGCTTCTAGACAATCGGTGAGCATGTCTCGCAAGCCCTGCTCACCAATAATCACAACTGTGTAAGCCTAGCTGGCGTTGACGGAACGAGCGAGTTCGCGTTCGATCGCGTCGATGATCTCGGCACTATCCGGACGAGTGGTAGTCGGATACCACCCGGCAAGTCGACCATCGCCATCGATCAGATATTTGTGGAAATTCCAGCGGGGTGCCGTTTCGCTGCCAAGCTCGGCTGCCGCCCACTGATAGAATGGATGGGCGTTTTGACCCCGGACATGAACTTTGGCTGTCATCGGAAAATTGATGGAAAAATTGACCTCGCAAAAATCCTTGATCTCGTCATTGGAGCCATATTCCTGGCCACCGAAATCACCGCTCGGCACGCCGAGAACGACGAGGCCGCGTTCGCGGTAGCGATCATAGAGCGCCTGCAGGCCTTCATATTGTGGCGTGAAGCCACAGAATGAGGCTGTGTTGACGACGAGGATCGGCTGGCCGCGAAAATTGTTTGTGTCAAGCGGGCCGCCATCGATCGAGGTAAAGCTGTGATCGTAGAAATTTCCGCCGGGCTCGCTAGCAACAACCGGTGCTGCCAACGCGGCACTCATCAGACCAAGTGCTAGACGTCGGATCATCAATCAGTCTCCGTCAAATTGCCAACTCAATACGCATCAATGATGACCACGGATCCCCGGAATGACCACGGCTGATTGCTCGCTCGCTTGAGGCTGCTAAGCTCGAACCTGCGAGGCAAGGTCAGGACAACGCGCATGCGGATCGAATCGGTTTCTACCACTCATTCGAGAATACCCCTGCTCGAGGGTTCCTGGGGCGACACCATCCATCATGTGACCCATCTCGAGCTGATTATTGCCGAGATTGCCACGGACACGGGATTGGTCGGCACTGGCTACACCTACACATCGGGCTATGGTGGGGCCTCGATCCGAGCCATGATCGATGCCGATCTCGCTCTCTTCGTTATCGGCAAGCCCGCATCGCCGCGAGGGATATGGCAGCAATGCTGGATGCACCTCCATGACGAGGGGGGCGGTGGTGTCACATCCCATGCCCTGGCCGCCATTGATGTTGCGCTTTGGGATCTTGTGGCCAGAGAAGTCGAACGTCCGCTGGTCGATGTCTTGGGCCGGTGCCGGGACACCATTCCAACCTACGCAAGCGGTATCAACCTCCACAAATCGCTCGAGGAATTGCTGGATCAGGTGAGGCGCTGGGTCAAAGAGGGCTACACCGCTTACAAGGTCAAAGTCGGCAAGCCCGACCTCGATGAGGATGTCGAGCGCCTCACCAAAGTGCGGGAAGTGATCGGCGCGCGACGTTTGATGGTCGATGCCAATCAAGGCTGGACGGTAGGCGAAGCAGCGCGTGCCATCAAGGCGTTCGAGCCACTGTCGTTAACTTGGGTCGAAGAGCCTCTGCTTGCCGATGATGTCGAAGGTCACGCAAGGTTGCGCAGCCTGGTGCACACGCCGATCGCTACCGGCGAGAACGTCTACACCTTGCAGCAATTCAATCACTTCTTGATGCGCGGGGGCTGCGATTTCGTGCAAGCCGACGTCCTGCGTGTCGGCGGCATCACACCCTATCTCGAGATCGCAGCCTTGGCACGTGCCTGGAACGTTCCTCTGGCACCCCATTTCGCCATGGAGATCACGGGCTCGGTCCTCTGCGCGTTGGCCAATGCGTATATTCTAGAGAACATCGATGGCGGTGCACTGACACGGCTCAAGGCGCTCAGCGAGCCGATTGAGATCGAGGATGGCACATTCACGCCGCCGGAGTTACCAGGGCATGGGATCAAATTCAATCGCGACTATTTGCTCGATCATGCGGTCTCCTAGTTCGGGGATTGCACAACTCACGCGCCTGAAGGAACAATCATGACAGCCGAAGACACCCTTCGTGCCCAATCCGAACAGTTTCAGAAATCCGTCATTGAGCTGGCACCGGGGATCTGGACCGCCGTCGGCTATGCTGCGTCCAATGTCCATTTCATCGAAGGTGACGATGGCGCCATCGTTATCGACACCACCGAAAGCACGCGCGCGGCAAGCAATATCCTCGAGGCTTTTCGCGAACGGTCGAGCTTGCCTATCAAGGCAATCATCTACACCCACAGCCATCGCGATCACATCTCGGGCGCCGGTGTGTTTGCAGAAGGTGGCACACCGGAGATTATCGCGCGTGACAACTTCTCTTCCGATCTCGTCGAAGACGCGATGCAGCGGCCAACGCCTGTCAAGGCGATCCTCGCCCGCACGCGGAAACAGTTCGGAATGGGCTTGCGATTTCCGGACGAGCTGATCAGCATCGGTATCGGTCCTGGCGACAGGCCTCTTGAAGGGCTGGGAGCGGGCTATTTGCCACCGACGCGCCGTATTTCTGGTGCCAATGAAACGGTCAGCTTGTGCGGTCGCCAGGTATTCCTGCAGGCAGCACCAGGCGAAACGGCAGATCATCTGGTCGTCTGGCTTGGTGAAGAGCGGATCTTGTTCTGTGCCGACAATTATTATCATTCGTTCCCCAATCTTTATGCCATTCGGGGAACGGCCTACCGCGATTTCGAGGCCTGGGCCGACACTATCGACGGGCTCTTGATGTTCGACGCCGATATCATGTCCCCCGGGCATACCATGCCTATTTTCGGCGCGGCTGCCATTCGCGAGCGATTGCGCGACTATCGGGCTGCCATTCGAAGTGTCATTAGCCAGACGGTCGAGGGTATGAACAAAGGCCTAGGGCCAGACGAGCTGGTAGGCCTCGTGCAGCTTCCACCCAAACTCAAGGCGAAACCCTGGCTGCAGGAACATTATGGCAAGGTGGAGTGGGCGGTTCGTGGA
Source organism: uncultured Geminicoccaceae bacterium (assembly GCA_964412385.1). Classification (GTDB taxonomy): domain Bacteria; phylum Pseudomonadota; class Alphaproteobacteria; order Geminicoccales; family Geminicoccaceae; genus JBGSYN01. Next base: position 813 of record CAYPOV010000390.1, on the reverse strand, counting down.
TACTTCGCCGGCACAGTGGGCTGGTTCGATGGCGATGCCAGCCATCTGTTCCCATTGTCACCTGATGACCAAGCGCAGCGCATGGCGGATCTCGCAGGTGGACAGGAAGCATTGCAGACAGCTGCCCAAAAAGCCATGAATTCGGGCGATCATCAATGGGCTGCGCAACTTGCCGATCATCTCGGCCGACTAGGCGAGTCCGATCAAGCAAATGCGATCAAACGCCAATGCTACACCGAGCTCGCCAAGACACATATCAATGCCTGTGCGCGCAATTACTACCTCGTGGCAGCGAAAGACCTGACATAGCTGCGCTTGCTTGGTCTCGAAAGGACTGAACAATCCCAGACGCATAGATGTCGAATTCGCCTCGCTCGCCTCTCCCTCTCTAAGATCTCAGCAAACGGTCATTCAGCGATAGGCGCCGGCCCAGTCGCGTGTGCGGTGGCCGCTTTCGATGCGCCACTCGAAGAGTGTCGAGAGCAGCTCTTGCTTGATATCGGCGTGAGTATTGTCGTCCCAAAGATTGCTGTATTCTCTGGGGTCGGCCTCAAGGTCGAAGAGCTGACCATCGCTCTGACCTAGAAAATGAACCAGCTTGAGGCGCTAGGTGCGGAACATGGAGATGAGATCCGCGAGGTTCTGATTATTGTCGCGGCCCTGTTCGCAAGTCACGAAGGGACGACCCTCGCATGCCTGGCCCTCCAAGGCCGGACGTAGGGAAATACTCTCGAAACTTTCAGGGATACTCACACCTGCAAAGTCCAAAATCGTCGAGCCGAGATCGAAAAGATGCGTGAGCCCATCGACATT
>CAYPOV010000389.1:0-3694 GCA_964412385.1 uncultured Geminicoccaceae bacterium | reverse complement strand
CTTTGGGACCTCGGCAATGGGGATGTGAGACGAGACCCTGGTGGTCCAAAGATGACCGATGGTGTTGATCTCGGCACTCTTGCCGGTGAAGCCTAGACAATCGGCAATGTAGGCCTTGTAGCCTTCGAATGGCGAGCCGCCCAATTGCAGGCTTTTCTTGTTGACCGGAGCAAAGACAAAGCCGTCGATCAAACCTTCATTGAAGAGATCGACCGCATACCGGGCCACCGCAAGATCGGCTTTGCCGGCTTGCTCCGTGCTCTCGCCTACGGGAATGTCGTCATAGATCAGCCTATCGTCGTCGAGAAAAACCACAGGCTCGGGGCTGTCGATCGCCTCTTCGGCGGCTTGAAAGATCGGAAGGTCAGATGGGATCCCGGCGACTTCTCGGCCCTGATCGAATACGCGTCTGCTGCCGACGATCAGGCGCTTCAGGCCATGGGTCGCCTCTTGATGCTCGAGCGTTCGTGCGACCAGCTCCGGCCCAATGCCGCTTGCATCACCGTGGGTTGTGAAAATCACTGGTTGTCGTTCAATCATCGATACATCCCGATCAGCCTTCCGTGATGTCTCTGCTCAACTTGCCTTGGACAATACAAGCTCGTTGGTACACCTTGTTGGTAATGAATGTCACGGGATGAGGCTGAGAGCATGGCGAAGAAACCCAACATCCTGATCATTTACGCTGATCAGATGCGATATGACTGCATGGGATGTTCAGGCAATCCCGATGTCAAGACACCTCATCTCGACCGTCTGGCGCTGGAAGGCGTTATCTTTGAGAACGCCTTTACATCCTATCCGCTCTGCACGCCCTTTCGGGCCTCGCTCCTGACCGGCAAGTATGCTCACCAAACAGGGCTCTATTGCAATCATTTCCCGATCCCAACGGACCAGCCTTCGCTCGCCCCATGTTTGAAGGAAGTCGGCTATCAGCCCGGCTATATCGGCAAGTGGCATCTTTATGGCGGGCCCAAGCCCGGTTTCGTCCCGCCCGGACCCGATCGCATGGGTTTCGATCACTTCGTCGGCTATAATCGCGGTCATCAATACATGGACGCGATCTTCTATCTTGACACGGACCAGCCCTTTCACTGCAAGCGCTACGAGCCCGATTTCCAGGCCGACCATGTCATCGAGTTTATGGACAAGGTCGCCAACGGACCCGGTGACGATCCCTTCTTGGCCTATGTTTGTTTCGGACCGCCCCATTTCCCGATGGACATGCCCGACAATTGGAAAACAATGTATGATCCGATTGCCATCAGATTGCCTCATGGAACACCCGATCCGGAGCTGCAGAGGACGACGATCGCCCGGCAAATCGCGATGGACTATGACGGCAATTCTGACCTCGCTGATCATAGCAAGACTGACAAGTATGATGGCATGGGCCCGGATGTCGAAACAGAATGGCAGATTCGAAAATTCGTTGCCGAATATTACGGCATGATCTCGAACGTCGACTACAATGTTGGACGACTTCTCAACTGGCTCGATGCACAAGGACTGGCCGACGACACCATCGTGATTTTCTTCTCCGACCATGGTGACATGCTCGGCCAACATGGGTCTTATTGCGGCATCAAGCGCCAAGCTTTTCGAAGTGCGGCCCAGGTACCACTCATTGTCCGCTATCCAGCTCGATTTGCCAAAGGCAAGCGAGTGCAATCCCTGGTCGATGTTGCGGTCGACACCATGCCGACGCTTCTCGAGATGTGCGGTGCGGCGATCCCTCAAGGCGTGCAGGGTCAAAGCTATCGTTCACTTCTCGAAGGTGACAGCGACGCACCAATACGAGATCATGTGCAATACGAGCTCATGAAGGCGAGCTTTGGCGGCAAGGACGAACGCCATGCCAAGCCCGAGCGCGGTATTCGCACCAAAGACTGGCTTTACGTCCGCAAACAGGATCGCCCGCTCTATCTCTTCGATCAGATCAATGACCCGCAAGAGGTCAACAACCTTGTCAATGATCCTGCATTCGCCGAGATCCAAGCCGAACTCGATGCGCGTGTTCTCGAGAACATGGCGGCGACCGGCGACAGCTGGGAACTAGAGATGAATTTCCCACCTGTTGACTATATCTCACACGACGAGGCGGCACGTCAGATTGCTGAGGTGATCAAGCCGAACGCAATCATTGTCCCCTAAGAGACCTATGTCGTGGCCTCATTCATGAGCGACCAGATCCGGATCGCCACTAGCATGAAGAACGCGACGAAGTTCGTCGCCCGCCTCTCATACCGTGTAGGGACGCGGCGGCAATGCTTGATCCGATTGAAGAACCGCTCGGTCGGGTTCCGATATCGAAAGAGGAACGGGCTGTAGCAGATCGGATCTCGCCAATTACGTCGAGGCGGAATGTTTGCCCAGCCATTATTGGCAGCGACAAGTGATTTGGTGGCGTCCGAGGCCTATGTTTTGTCGGCCAGAAGCATCCCACCCTCGGGTATATCGCTGAGCAGTTCGGCGGCGCTCAGGCTGTCATGCTGATGACCGGGTTCCAGAGCCAATTTGATCGGCAAGCAATTCATATCGACCACTGTATGGATCTTGGTCGTCAACCCGCCACGCTACCGGCCACGCCCTTCGTCGGCGCCATGCTTGATGCATGTGGCATGCTGGTGCGCCCGGACAATCGTGCCGTCGACCACCTGAACGCAGGCATCGTCGCGATGCGAAATCGCGACCAGGATGCGGTCCCAAATGCCCGGGCATCGTCACGGCACGAACCGGTTGTAGCAGGTCGTGTAGGGGCCATATCGCTCTGGGTAGTCGCGCCAAGGCGATCCCGATCTCAAGACCTAAAAGATGCCGTTCAGCACCCGCCTGTCGTCCACGCGCGGGACCCCTCGCGACTTATTGGGCGAGACTGACCCGATGAGACCCCACTCGGCGTTAGTCAGGGAATAGCGCATTCGGTCTGCTCTCTTTCGAATCGTGAATCACGCTAACTGACCCCTTTCATTATCCGCTTCGTCACCGACACCAGACGCTGCGCTCCGCAGGATGTTCGTCCCAAATGGGGTCAAAGCCGTTGGGCGTGCTTCGCTTGCCGTTGACTGGAACAGGGGCGAGACCGGCCATTCGTTCACTGCCGGCTACGCAAACAGATGCGCGTTTGCAGACTTTCACTCCTACTATGCCGCAGGGTGCTATGCGGACGCTTCGGCCGTTTCCGGTATCCGCGAGGCTAAAATCCTACGTGCAAATTTGTCCAAGGCTGTTCTTGTCCGGAGTGCCACCGCTGACGATTGGGCAGAATGGCGCCAGCACAGAGGGGGGTGCCGTACGCGACGACCTACCAGAAGACCGGCGGTATGTTTGCAACATGGTGATTGTTCACCGTCGGTAGACAAAGAAGCTACGAGGCAAGGCATTATCAGCCGTCGCCGCGCATCGTACTCATTCGGGGCAGTCTCAACACGACTGTAGAGCGGAACGAGGCTGAGCATCTTCTTCGTGGGGTGTCTTGAACAGGAGAGAACGATGGAACACTTGAGCCGAACCGAAGAGCTGGCAGGGGCCACGCCTCATCACCCACCGAGCGATTTCGGCGATCGCCTTGCCTTGCTGACCGTAAAGGGGTTGCGTGTCTTTGCCGATGCGTTCTTTCGTGACCGCTACGGGCATCGCGCGGTCGTGCTCGAGACCGTTGCCGCTGTGCCCGGCATGGTAGGCGGGCTTCTGC
>CAYPOV010000388.1:0-3716 GCA_964412385.1 uncultured Geminicoccaceae bacterium | reverse complement strand
TGAACGTCTATGATTCGGAAAGACTGGCCCGGCTCATGGCGGTTCATGGCTATCAGGCGACCGATAATCCTTCGAGCGCCGATCTCATTGTGCTCAATACCTGCCACATTCGAGAAAAGGCCGCAGAAAAGGTCTATTCCGAACTCGGCCGGTTAAGGCGGTCTCGATCGGCAGCCAATGGCAATCCCTCCATGAAAATCGTCGTTGCCGGTTGCGTTGCTCAAGCCGAAGGTGCCGCCATGCTCGAGCGGATGCCGGAAATCGATGTGGTCGTCGGTCCCCAGGCCTATCATCGTCTGCCCGAGCTCTTGGCCCGCCAGGATCGTGACAGAGGCGGCATTGTTGACACGGAGTTTGACACCATTGGCAAATTCGACGCGCTACCTTTGGATGATGCGCCGAGTCCGGTTTCGGCGTTCGTGACTGTCCAGGAAGGGTGCGACAAATTCTGCACGTTTTGCGTGGTGCCTTACACGAGAGGCATGGAGGTATCGAGACCGGCCACTGATGTCATCAAGGAGTGTCGACAACGGGTCCGCGCGGGTGCCAAAGAGATCACTTTATTGGGCCAGAACGTGAACGCCTATCGCGGTTCGGGCGTCAATGAAAAGATCTGGGGCCTCGGCCGTTTGCTCAAGGAACTTGCGGAAATCGATGGCGTTGAGCGCTTACGGTACACAACGTCTCATCCACGTGACATGGATGACGAGCTGATTGGCGCTCATCACGACGTTCCATCCCTCATGCCGTTTCTTCACCTCCCCGTGCAATCGGGCTCGGACGCAGTCCTCGCCGCGATGAACAGGCGCCACACGGTCGCCGACTATCTGCGGACCGTTGAACAGCTGCGTCAGGCTCGCGCCGACATTGCTCTTTCTTCAGATTTTATTGTCGGGTTCCCAGGCGAGAGTGACGAGGATTTCGATGCGACATTGGCCCTCGTTCGACGCGTGGGTTTTGCACAAAGCTTTTCATTCAAGTATAGTACCAGGCCAGGAACACCAGGTTCGGTAATGCCGAGACAGGTCAGTGACGCGATTAAGTCCAAACGATTGGCAGAATTGCAGAAATTGCTCTCAAAGCAGGCTGACGAGTTCCAACAAAGCATGTTGGGCGAGTATGTCGACATATTGCTTTCCAAACACGGACGTCATCACGGCCAACTTGTCGGCAATAGTCCCTATATGAACGCCGTGCATGTTACGACTGATCGCCATGCTGTCGGTGACCTCATCAATGTGCGTATCGATGCGGTCGGCTCGCATAGCCTGTCGGGTGTCCTTGCCGAACCTATTGCCCAAGTGCCGATAAATAACATTGCTTTGGTAAAGGAAGGATCGCTCCCCTGAAAACGCTCGAGCCTAATCTTGAGCAGGTCCTCGCCCAAAGAAGGCTAAGGATCGACAATAACGACCATTGCGCCCAATTATTCGGGCAACATCATGTGAATATCGCACGGATCGAAAGATCTCTTCCCGTCCAGATCGTGACACGAGGAAATGAACTCGTCATTCAGGGCGAGACCGATCAGGACGTGGATATGGCGGTTGCCACGATTGAGGATTTGCACAGGCGCCTGCAACGCGGTCACGTTATCGGCCGCCAGGAAGTGGACGCGGCGATCCGCATGGTCAAAGACGGCGCGGGACGCAATAACGCCGATGCCAATCTCGTTGAGGTCAAGACGGAGCGCCGTATTGTCGTGCCGCGCACGCCTAATCAGGCGCGCTACATTCGGTCGATCGAAAATCATGATCTCATCTTCGGTATTGGACCGGCCGGTACCGGCAAGACCTACCTTGCTGTTGCTGTTGCGGTCGCCATGATGAAGGCACGCAAGGTCGATCGTATTGTGCTCTCGCGGCCAGCGGTGGAAGCCGGCGAGCGATTGGGATTTCTTCCTGGCGATCTCAAGGAAAAAGTCGACCCCTATTTGCGCCCACTCTACGACGCACTCCATGACATGCTGAGCGAGGGAAAGCTCACTGCACGGTTGGTCAGTGGAGAGATCGAAATCGCACCCCTTGCCTATATGCGAGGACGCACGCTGAGCAATTCTTTCGTGATCCTCGACGAAGCGCAAAACACGACGCCGGCCCAGATGAAAATGTTCCTGACAAGATTGGGCGAAAACTCCCGCATGGTGGTAACCGGTGATCCGTCACAGACCGATCTGCCTCCTGGCACGACGTCAGGCTTGGCAGATGCCGTGCACAAACTCGAAAATTTGGAGGGTGTCTCGGCCGTCAAGTTCGAGACTGCCGACGTTGTTCGGCATTCGCTGGTCACACGCATCATCGAAGTGTATGAGACGCATGAGCGCGAACGCCGCCAAGCGCGCGAGCCGGTAACCAATTCGACCGAAACCCGAGCGGTTTGATCAGGAGGCCAATAGCAAGACGTCTGACGTCTTTGCGATAACTCAATGGAAAGCGACAGTAGTCAACCTATCGAGGTGACGATCGAGGCCAAAGCCTGGAATATGGTCGTCACCAACCCATCCGAGCGAGTACTAGATGCGTCTCGCCTGGCGCTCAATGAGATCGATCGGAGAGATCGAAACCGAATTGAGGTCAGCATCCTCCTCTCCTCGGACGAGAGAGTACGAGACCTCAGCAGGCTTTATCGCGGCTCCGACAAAGCCACGAACGTGCTTTCTTTCGCCTCCTTCGACAATCCGCAAGCGTGGCCCGCAGACGGTCCATTGCTGCTTGGCGATGTCATTGTCGCCCATGAAACCGTCGTTCGCGAAGCGATGGATCAACAAAAGGCCATCGACGCTCACTTGGCACATCTCATCATCCATGGAGTGCTTCATCTTTTGGGTTACGATCACAAGACCGATGAGGACGCTACGGTTATGGAAACGAAAGAGACGGAGCTAATGGCCCTTCTCGGTTACAGTAGCCCCTATGAGGATTCCGAGGAGCCAGAAGTTCTTAAGGTGAGAAACCTTTGATGCGCCAGATCAATCGCCACGATGAACCTTCGTCTCTGCTGGAGACCTTCGTCCGGCGTCTCCGAGAGCTGACCGGCCGGGGCGATGCGGATGCGGGTTTGCGGGAGACACTCGAGGAACTCATCGAGGATACGCAGGGTCTCCCCCAAGATCAGTTTACCCAAGAAGAGCGCACGCTTCTTCTCAATGCGCTGAGTTTTGGCGAACTCCGGGTCGACGACGTCATGGTTCCGAGGGCCGACATTCAAGCCGTTGATGTAACGACGGGCCTAGGTGATGTTGTCGTTGCGATGCAGCGCACCTCGCACTCGCGTCTCGTCGTCTATCGCAACAATCTCGACGACGTGCTTGGTATGGTCCATCTGCGAGACCTTCTTCCTTATTGGGGTGACGGTGCCGCATTTCAGTTGAACTCGGTAGTGCGCGAAGTTCTCGTGGTTCCGCCTTCCATGCGGGTGATCGATCTTCTCTTGGAAATGCGTTCCACCCATCATCATGTGGCTGTCGTGGTCGACGAATTTGGCGGAACCGACGGCTTGGTGACGATTGAAGATCTTGCGGAGGAAATCGTCGGCGAGATCAATGATGAACGGGAGAGGCTTCAAGAGCCCCAGATCATTGAGAATCCTGACGGCACAATCGATGCCGATGGACGAACCTACTTGGAAGATCTCGAAGAACGTCTCGGCACGCTGTTGCTGGCCGAGGATGAACGGGACGTGGCCGATACTCTCGGTGGCTTGATCTTCACACTTGC
>CAYPOV010000387.1:0-3745 GCA_964412385.1 uncultured Geminicoccaceae bacterium | reverse complement strand
ATACATGGCGTTGGTCGAGCATTGGAGAATTATGCTGTTTTTCCTTGTAATAACTTTTTGTTCCTAGTATGATGCAGCGATTGTTTTATGTAGACTGGCATATCCTATGGAAAATACTGAACTTGAGCATGCTTCAGAAATGACACCCAAAAAACGCGGTCCCAAGACGCCCAAAGGCAAGGCACGAGCGGCGATGAATGCGGTGAAGCACGGTCTTCGTGCCAGGCGGTTTTTGTTGTTGCCTGAAGAAAGTCCCGAAGAATTTTCGGCGTTTCGAGAAGCGATGCTTGATGTCTATTGTCCGGGTGACGCCTTCGAGCAGCAATCTGTCGAGAGCATTGTTATTGCCATGTGGCGTGAGATGCGTGCCGATCGCATTGAGGCCGAGGTGATGGCGGATATTCCTCCCGCGCAGGAAGGACGTGGATCGGGCACGGATCTTGTCGACAAGCCGGAGCATCGGACATCCTTGGCGACAGCGTTGCGCTATCGCAGCCAAGCCCAGCTCGAGCTCAAACGGGCGGTTTCCATGCTTGAAGCGCACAGGCGCGCGACAGGTCAGCTCATCCCCCGGGCATGGGCAAGCCAATTTTACACGAACGAATTCATTCCCTTGAAGAGGAACGATGGAGTTGCCGCCAATGACGACGGCAACGAAATCGACGAACAAAAATGTACAAACGAATTCGAGCCCGCTAAGGTCGAACCCCGCCCGTCAGAGGAAGGTGAGCCTAGAAAGCCCTTTATCTATCAAAGTGCCGATCCCGATGACCCGGATATTGTCTTGCCGGTGCGCGGCTTAAGTCCAAGTATGTGGCCCTATATGCAGGCCCACGCCGATACCAGTGCCGCGGCGCGCGGGCGGGCATTTCGAAGGCTCGACAATGTCCACCCGTACCGGTGGTATCAGGGCGCCCAGGCCCCCAAGATCAATCCTCTGGAGTAGCGCCTAATCGTCAAGAGCCACGCTTTGATCGGAGGCATACCAGGCGATTTATTGAATGCGCGGCGCATGACGCGCTCCTTGTGCTGGATCTCATAGGCCCGATCGGCCCTTCGGCGGCATGAGCTTGTGGGATGATCATCGCCTTCCCGAGAGGCGACCGGGTCAAACGTCGGGATGATGGTTCGAAGTGGTGATCCACTTGAACCGGTTGTCGAGGCTTCCGCAAACGAAGCAGTTGTGGAGTGCCGCCTGTCACTGAGGCGCTAATCGCGACGACTTTTCGTTGCCGTAAGGAACGGCCCCGATATGTCGGCGCAGCGTTTGTGACAACTCATTGCTCACGCCGAATTCTACCCCTGCCCCAAGGAGAACCTCGAATTGGGTCTATTTTTCAGGAAGGTGCGTGATACCGCGCTCCGAGAATCCAATGGCTATCAGGAGCCTTTCACTTATGGGTCTCTCGGCGCTGAGCCATTCTACTTTAGTAGAATGGAACCCAACAGTGATCCCGAGATCGGCACTATCAGCACGCTAGAGGTTTTGGATAGCAGTGGGCCGACGAGTATTGCCATTCCCAAGCCAACCGATCCGGACTCGGACCCATTAAGCATCGAGGTGGTCGCTCTGCCGCTCAGTGGCGACGTCAAAGTGAGTGATCGGGCGATCCTGATAGGCGACACTCTTACCGTCGCTCAAATGGACGCACTAACATATGAACCAGACGGTATCTTCGCGGGTGATGCAGGCACGTTCAGTTTTGTGGTGAGCGATGGACGAGATGGGGTTGTGGCTGCATCGGTTCCTGTCGTCGTGAGCGCTTCAAACAAGCCGCCACGTGTCGACAATGACAAGACTTTGACCGTCTCGCCTGTGCCGTTCTCATTGTCCGAACTTACAGATCCTGACGGCGATCCGCTTCTGGTAACGGTTCTCAGTGTACCCATTTCTGGATGCGTTAGAATAAGTGACAAGACTATTGTCGCAAGTGATACAATCGCGCCAAGTGAGGTTCACCTGCGGCGGTACGATCCAGAGATCGGTTTTGAGGGTTACGCTGGTGCCCTTGTTATCGAGACTACCGATGGACGTGGGGGTCGTGGGGTGACCTCCATCGAAGTGAATGTTGTTGCGACGCCCGTCGAACCTGATCGTATGGTCGTAGCGTCAATCGAACCCAATGGTGATGTGACCCGCGCGATTTCCGGCGGCGAAACAAGCGAGCATGAAGCGTCTGCAAACACTGACCTCTCTGATGACGCTTCTGAAGAGCCCTCGTCAATCTATCGCGCCTCTACCGCATCGAATGTTCGTGAAAACCCCACAGTAAGGTCGGAACGCGTCGGATTTCTGGAGCCGAATGAAGAAGTCGAAGTGACGGGCCCTCCTAAGGCAGAGGGCAATTGGTTACCTATCCGCAAAAAGGACGGCAAGATAGGTTATGTTGCGTCTAGACTACTGGATAAGGTCCCGACAGTTGCGAGTAACGGCGCGGGTGACCCTCAGCCCGATACGCCTGACTGAGCTTCATTGAGCCGTCGAGATATTGATTCTCGCGGAGCCGCGTTCAGCGACTGCGCTGCTTGCCCGCCGCTCGTACCGATAAATGACGAACTTGATCCGGTTCATCCCATACGCAATGTCAGTTGGCTCGATGCCAAGGCCTATACCGATTGGCTGAGTGAAAGAACCGGCTTTAGTTATCGCCTGCCGACGGAAGCAGAACGGGAATTTGCAGCCCGAGCCGGAACGAGTTCAAAGTATTGGCGGGGAGATCAGTTTGAACCTGATCGAGCGAATTGTACGGATTGCGGCGCCGACTATGACCGCAAGGTGCCGGCACTGGTCAATCAAGTGCCCTCCAATCCATGGACAATCTATGGAATGAACGGTGGGGTTGCTGAATGGTCGAGGATTGTTGGTATCGAGACCATCAAGGCGCGCCGCGTGACGGCAGCGCCCGCAAAACCAGTCAAGACCTGTGCTTGAAATCCGTTCTTCGTGGTGGGTCCTGGCGCAACGATAAGGAATATGTCACGTCGACGAGCCGGCTTGGTTACGATACCGCTTCCCGCAATTATGCTAATGGTTTCCGAGTCGCACGCGATATCAATTATTTGACGATCAACGGATGGTTACGGTGATCTTTTCCGATATGACAGGCGGGTCGTGTGGGATGTGTGCGTGGTCACCCATTAATAGCTGAAGCGTGTGCGTACCGGGAGACAACTCTACGATGGCTTGAGTTTGACCACCCCCGAAATGAAGATGATTCTTGTCATTGGGGATAGGCTCATCCAATGGGGGCAGTTCAGCATCGATGAGCAAATGGTGATGGCCAGTGTTCGGGAAATCGACACTCGCTGGTGCGACGCCCATGTTTCGAAGTCCAAACCGAATTTTGATTCGCCCATCCTGCGGACTAAGCACCTCGCCGTCGTTGGGCCATCCTATGTAGAGATAGGCGTTTTCTGGAGCGGCTGTGTCACCCGACTGCGCAAATCCAGGGGAACATTTAAGAAGCGTTCCTGATACCAACAGTTTCCACACTGTATTTGTCATTTTAGTTACTCGGCACGACGACAGTTATCCGCTCTGAGACGATTGGCGGATCATGCGGGACGTGAGCGGCGTCACCAACGATGAGTTGCAGAGTATGCTCGCCCGGGGGTAACTCGATACGTGCCTCGGTCTGACCGCCGCCAAAGTGAGGATAATTTTTGTCGTTTGGAATTGGCTCATCAAGGGCGGGAAATTCATTGTTGATGAACAAATGATGGTGGCCGTTGTTGGGAGCATCAA
>CAYPOV010000386.1:0-3771 GCA_964412385.1 uncultured Geminicoccaceae bacterium | reverse complement strand
GCGCTGGCGGTCTGCAACGTCGACTTGGTGATAATGCATGGCATGAAGGGTGGCAGCAGAAGGCGAGGGGACCCAGGCCGTGATGGCACCGGCCTTGGGATGACCGATTTTCTGTTCGAGCATAGCCTCCATGAGATCAGGCATGGCCCACATCCCCTTGCCGATCTGGGCTCGGCCCTTGAGACCGCAGGCAAGACCGGTATCGACGTTCCAATTCTCGTAAGCGCCGATCCACGTCGCCGATTTCATATCGCCCTTGCGAATCATGGGGCCAACTTCCATCGAGGTGTGGATCTCGTCACCCGTGCGGTCGAGGAAGCCTGTATTGATAAAGACGGTGCGGTGGCGGGCCGCATGGATCGCTTGCTTGAGATTGAGGGTCGTTCGACGCTCTTCGTCCATAATGCCCATTTTGAGCGCATATCGATCGACACCCAAAAGATCCTCGACGGCAGCGAAAAGATCATCGGTGAAGGCAACTTCATCCGGGCCGTGCATCTTGGGCTTGACGAAGTAGACCGACCCCGACCGGCTGTTCTGGAATTTTCCGTTGCCCAAGAGATCGTGCTTGGCGATCAGGCTCGTGATCACCGCATCCATTATGCCCTCGAAGACGGGTGCACCCGAGGAATTGAGGATGGCGGGATTTGTCATCAGGTGGCCGACATTTCGGATCAGCATAAGAGCCCTGCCATGGAGCGTGAGGTCGCCGCCGTCCGGTGTGTTGTAGTGACGATCGGGCTCGAGAGCACGGTTGATGGTGCTGCCGCCTTTCTCGAACGAGGCGGTGAGATCGCCCTGCATGAGACCGAGCCAATTGCGGTAGACCCGCGTCTTGTCCTCGCCGTCCACGGCTGCCACCGAATCCTCACAATCCATAATCGTGGTGATCGCGGATTCGAGGCGGATATCGGCGATATGAGCGGGATCGTCCTTGCCGATCGGATGGCCGGCATCGATGACGATCTCGACATGAATGTTGTGATTGCGCAGCAAGATCAGCGAGGGCTTTTCATTCTCCCCTAAAAAGCCCTCGAACTGGGAAGGATCCGCGAGGCGGTCGACGCTTTGGTCTTGGCGACGCACAAGAAGTGCGCCGTCTTCGATGGTAAAGCCCACGGCATCGTCAAAGGTGCCGTGCTTGAGTGGGACAGCCTTATCGAGGAAGGATTTGGCATAGCCAATGACACGTGCACCGCGAACGGGGTTGTAGCCCGTTCCTTTCCCGGCACCATGGTCCTCGCCGATGACATCGGTACCATAAAGCGCGTCATAGAGGCTGCCCCAGCGGGCATTAGCGGCATTGAGGGCGTAGCGCGCGTTGTCGACCGGAACGACGAGCTGAGGGCCGGCAATCGACTTGATCTCCGGATCGACATGATTGGTCTCGATGGCGAAGGCTTCGCCTGGCGCTAGAAGGTAGCCGATATCGGTCAAAAACGACTTGTACTGGTCCAACGCGAACCCGGTATCTCGGTGTTCCTTCAACCATGTGTCAATTTCCGCTTGCAGGGCGTCGCGCTTCTCCAAAAGAGCCCGGTTGCGCGGTGTGAAAGTTTCAATGATTTCCGCAAAACCCTTCCAGAAGCGGTCGGCTTCGACATTTGATCCGGGGAGAGCTTCGTCGTTAACGAACGAATAGAGGTTGCTGTCGACTGAGAGGCCATTGGTTTCCATCCTGTTGTCGCTGTCTGCCATCGTCGTTACCCGCTCCTCATTTGCTGACCGATTGGAACGATTGCGGTCCCATTGGCGCGACTTGGATCACGGGCAACACACTCCTGTCAAATGGCAGCTTGAGGCAATCTTGAGTTTGTTGGGTCGGATTAGCGCTCGTCTTCGTCACCCTCGTCGCCATCGAGATCCGCGTAAGGGTCGTCTTCATAGTAGTGATCGTCATAGGACCCACCACCGTGGACCAGCGGACCTCCGGGAAACGGGATGACATTGTTCATGTCGTCGTCATCAACATCATCGTCGTCTTCGTCATCGAAACCGTGGCCATAGAGATCGGGAATGGGTCCACCAGTCTCGAGAAACGCCTCGTAGTAGTCCTGCAACCAGTCCGGTGTCGGCACTGCGCTGAGATTGTGAAGCTCAGCGCGAGGCAATTCGGGCTCATCGAGAAAGTCTTTTTGGTCCGCGAGTATGCGTAGCATTTCAGCGTCGCGCTTTTCGATCAGGCCGTCGATGGCATCGAGGATGAGGTCCCTTCTCCATGCCGACTTTTCCTGCTCGGATTTGGCTTTGAATCGAGAGTAGGTCTCTACCAAGACCTTGAACTCGTCATCCTCGAGAAGATCGAGGATGACCGAGGTTGGCGCTGAAAACATCGCCGCAACCTGGACGATGGATTGCCCGGCCGCAATGCGCCGCGCTGCAAAGCTGCGATCGATAAAGTACGCAGGTCCGTTTACCTGAGGCATGACTTATCTCCATTATTTCTTGACGTGGTTCCTATAGGCTTCGCGCCCAATTGTCAAGCTATTGTTCCTACAATGGAGATTGTTGGATGAATCCTCGATTGGCGCTACATATCGGGCATGGAAACAGACAAGAGATTGCTGTTGTAAGATACTTGGTGGGCATCTAGCTACGCACGCTTGGCGCGTGCGTTAGCCGATCCACTAGGCTTGCGGGGTGTTGGCGATTGCATCAATGGCTCTGGTGAAGGCTTGAAGGGGTATGGGCGTTTGAATGGCCGTTCCATTGGTCGAATGCAACGTGAACTAGAGCGTGCGACCTGCCTTCATTTGGCCGATTTGCTTAGGCTCGAGCTCGATGGAGACGTAGCACCCCTTCTGGTCGCAATGACTGATGGCGGCGTCTGCAAGGTCCTCGTTGTCGACTGCAAGCTTGAAACCGTTGGCGACATTGAATCCGAACGGCCCCGATATCCTCAGTCTTGGTTCGGCGGGGGCCGGCCCAACAACCAAGGCAAGCTCGACCAGTTTCTGACTGGTTTCGCGAATGAAGACGATTTCCGAAGCAATACATGTGAACGGGCCTTCGCGTGCGCCACCTTGGCATGAGGTTAGCCAATGGGAATCTTTGGTGCGACCCATCTTCTCTTGAGCCAGTCCTGGGCTCGAAGTCATAGTAGCTACGCCCAAGACTAAGGCGATAGCCGTTCCTAGGTTCTTAATGATGCTGCGATCCATGGTTGCTCTTGCCAAAGATAGGTGAGGCTGAGATTGGGCTGATGGGCCATGAGATCCTCGATGAATCGGCCCGCATAGCCGATCCCAACTTCGAGATCGTCAATCACGGACACTGCGATCGATGCGCCGACAAGACCGCTAGACCGTCCGGGATCGGCTGCCTGCGCTGTCCAGTTGGCGCCGTGGAGCTCAAGATCGGCCGTGGCATTGTCATCATCTCCGAGCTCTGTCAACAAAAGGACGGTCGCTGTTGCTCGAACCGGGTAGGCGCCGAGTTCCCGATCGATGCTCATGGCGATGCCGGTGCGCGCTTGAGCGGAGTAGTAATCGTCGCTCTGGCGTTCGAGCGCGACGAGACCATTGCCAAACTCGCCGCTCGAATCGACATGGGCGAACTCAGCCCGGAAGCCAATCACCGGGCCGACTGTCAATTGTGGCTTCACAATGGGGAAATCATAGCGGCCCTCGATGTCGGCGTGGATCGAGCACCCGTCGAAATCTTTGTAGAGATCGGTGTTGCCGCCATTGAGGTCGACATCGCGGTCGTCATCGAACCAGTTGTAGGTGGCGCCGATACTGCCGCCCATGCGGAACGCATCGATCTCCAATC
>CAYPOV010000385.1:0-3845 GCA_964412385.1 uncultured Geminicoccaceae bacterium | reverse complement strand
AAAAGGCAAGGTTCGCCAAGCACGCCTGAGTGAGAAGGGTGAGGACGGTGACCGGATGGCGGCTCAACGTGCCCGCCGCGAGCGAAATCGGCACCAGCAACAGAATGGCGAATGGATTCTGAAGCCCGCCTGTAAGCTCGAGCAGGAAGGTCAACTGAATGATATCGTAGCCGAAAAGGATCGCAGCTGCCCGCTCGCTCAGCCGGGCGGTCGCCCTCGACCTCATTTGCAGCCACAAATTGACAAGTGCCGAGAGCATCACGGCTGCCAAGAGCGGCAGGAGGGGCAGTGCGATGCCCAATGAAAAGTGGACGAACAATATGGTGAAGAGCTGTCCCGATGCGGCTACCCAGCGGGTTAGCGCCACGGTTCGCAGCCTTACCGCACCCGCACCGCCCAGCTCGAAATCCATGAATCCGGCTCGCCGCATCCAGGACGAGAGCTTGACCTGGACATCGCCGAGATCGAGCGCTCTCACCGCCGTGCTCCTACTGGTTTCGAGAAGACCGCAAGAGACTTGGTCGCAAGGGCGAATTGACGATGGCTCGATGGCAACATGGGCGTTAGGTTCGATGTGACCGCAAACACAGGGGCAAATACGGGTTGGACCGGATGGTGTTGACACGCGATTCACTACGCGCGGGGTTTCTCCAAGACTTGGTGGCGCGAGGCGGCGATACCATCAAGATTTTAAGCGAGGAAGAACTCGTCAAGACCAGACAGCTAGCCTTGCAAAACCACGATCCCAGCAAGGATCTCATGCTCTTTGCCTATGGTTCGCTGATATGGAATCCGGCCTTCCACTTCGTCGACAGCCAGCCTGCCCGTGTCATTGGATTGCATCGGCGATTCTGTCTTTGGACCCATCTCGGCCGGGGTTCGAAAGATTGTCCCGGGCTTATCCTTGGGCTCGATCGTGGTGGCTCATGCCAAGGTCTGGTGTTTCAAATAGCGGCCTCGGAAATTGAAAGCGAACTCGCGATCGTGTGGCGCCGAGAAATGGTGTCTGCCGCCTACCGGCCCACTTGGATCAATGTTCGTCTCGCTCAAGGCATCGTTCCGGCATTGACGTTCGTCATCAACCGCAAACACGAGCGCTACGCTGGCGCCCTCGATGACGTGACGATCGCCCGATCGATTGCCTCGGCTCAAGGCCCTCTTGGTACCTGCGCCGAGTATCTCTTCAACACACATCAGCACCTGGCCGAGCTCGGTATTCCCGATCCCAAACTCGCGCGGCTTTGCGAGCGCGTTTCCCATGAGATCAACCGCGGTAACGGCAGCCCGTCCAGGTAACGGACCTCATGCACTGTCTTTGCGGCGCCTAATCTCGCCGAAAACCTCGGCGTCACTATTGTTCCGCATTCTCAAGGCTTCGCGAATCATGGGGTCATCCGGCCGCAAAAACGGATTGGTCGCGCGTTCTTCGGCAAGCGTGGACGGTATGGTCGGCTCATTGCGTGCGCGCAAGCTGTCGATCCGTTCGGCGCGCTGCTTCAAGACCTCATTGTCCGGGTCGACGGTGACGGCGAAGCGGGCATTGCTTTGTGTATATTCGTGCCCGCAAAAAATTCTGGTGTCGCCCGGTAAATCGGCAAACTTCGAAAGGGAGCGCCACATCATCTCCGGCGTTCCCTCGAACAACCTCCCGCAACCGAGTGCGAACAAGGTATCGCCGCAAAAGAGCGCATGGGATGCCGGAAACCAGATCGAGATGTGGCCCGAAGTGTGGCCCGGTGTTTCGAAGATTCTCGCCTCCTCGTCACCAAAGGTGAAGCGATCCCCCTCCGAGAGGTTGACGTCCATGTCGGAGATCCGCGCTGTATCGGCCTTTGGGCCTGCGACTTTGCTTCCATAACGTCGTTTGAGTTCAGCCATTCCGCCGATGTGATCGGCGTGATGGTGAGTGAGCAAAATCCAATCGAGTTTTTTCTCTCGCTGATCGATGCAGGCGATGACAGGTGCTGCCACGCCGGGATCGACAACACCGACCTGCCCTGATTGCGGCTCCCGGACGACATAAATGTAGTTGTCGCTCATCGCTGGGATGAGTTCGATTTCTAGACCGCTCAAGATTGCCTCCTTTCAACGACCCGACACTGTCGCTAAGCGACATTTCCCCTTTAAACCCATATGGCTATAGTGGACACCCCAATGGCGTGATGTTGGCAAGGCTATCGAATGCGTCCGGACGCGACTCGCTTGTCTCGTTTCTATGAGAGCCGGCAAGGTCATCTGGCCCGCCGACTGATCAATCATCAAGTGCGCCAAATTTGGCCCAACCTTCGGGGCTTGGATGTGTTGGGGATAGGCTATCCTGGCCCGGTGCTTTCCATCTGCGAGCAGGCCCGGCATGCCGTCGCGGTCATGCCGACGACCCAGGGTGCGGAAAGGTGGCCCGAGACCAGACCGAACCGTGTGGCACTCGTAAGGGATGACGAGCTGCCGTTTCAGGACAACAGTTTCGATCGGGTGATCTTGGCTCATGCGCTGGAAACCAGTCCCCACGCGCATCGCCTGCTTCGAGAGGTTTGGCGTGTACTCGATGACGGCGGACGGATTCTCGTCATCGTACCCAATCGAACCGGTTCTTGGTGTTGGAGCGAGCGGACACCTTTCGGCTACGGCCAGCCATTCACGGAAAAGCAGCTCGAAGCCATGCTCACTCATTGGCTCTTCGATCCCCATCACACCGGACGCGCGCTCTACATGCCACCCTTCCGCTCAACATTCTGGACGCGGCTCGCAATTCCCATCGAGCGGATCGGCTTGCGCTTTATCAAGCACGCATCGGGTGTGTTGATTGTCGAAGCGGAGAAGACCGTCTTCGTGGGCAAACCGATTTTTACACCCGTGGCGGCACGCCGTCGCCGCTACGTTCCGGTGCCGCAAATGGCGATGTCGGCTGCAGAACGGGTCCCCGACGAGGCTTAAGAATTCGTGCTTTTGCCGTTGAGGTGGGCCGACGGTTGAGTGCAGTGCCGCTTCACTTTGTCGGTATCGACGCCGTGATTGACCATTTTCCGATCGGCATCCTGT
Source organism: uncultured Geminicoccaceae bacterium (assembly GCA_964412385.1). Lineage (GTDB taxonomy): Bacteria > Pseudomonadota > Alphaproteobacteria > Geminicoccales > Geminicoccaceae > JBGSYN01. The sequence goes on along the minus strand of CAYPOV010000385.1, from coordinate 806 downwards.
TCGACCAACTTGGCAAAGTTGCGCAAGAATTGGTCATGGGCACACGGGTCTTTGAGCTTCGTAAAGGCGAGTTCGTACTCGATCGGTATCCAGTGCCTAAAGTCTGCGAGATTATGCTGGATCTGGACTTCGAGTTTGTCGATTGCCTGAGCGAACTTGGCCTCTGGAGACGACGCCTCCTCGAATTCGTACCAAAGGTCGCGGATCTCATCGCCGACGGCATTGGCAAGCATCGCGTGGATCTCGGCGATCGCCGCCTGCTCACGCGCCGGCTTTTCCTGACGTCCCTGCCAGTCAAAATAGGGAACGTCGCCGGATAGCGCCTCGACGAGATCGTGCACGAGGATCATCTTCAAGGTCCGCCCGAGATCGACCTCTTGATCGAGATGTTTGTGCATCAAAATGGCCATGAGGGCCATCTGCCAAGTGTGCTCGGCCACACTCTCCTGGCGGCCGTCCGAGAGCCAGCTATGGCGCAACTCGCATTTTAGACGCTCTGATAGTTTGAGGAATTCGAGGATTTTCCTCGCTTCCGAAAAATCGATCGAGATCGCGCCGCGCGAAGATAGGCTCGGTTGGACGGTCATGCCTTTTTGACGAGCCCGATAAGAAACAAGAGAACCACCGCACCAAACACTGCCGTGACCAACGAGCCGATGAGGCCTCCGAGATTAAGTCCGAAAATTCCAAGAAGAAATCCACCGATCACCGCGCCGACGATACCGACCAGAATGTTACCGATGCTCCCGAAACCGCAGCCATGCAGCACAATACCGGCACTCACGCCGGCAACAGCGCCGCAAATC
>CAYPOV010000384.1:0-3845 GCA_964412385.1 uncultured Geminicoccaceae bacterium | reverse complement strand
AGGCACCAGGCCAAGACATCGACCCCGGCCAAGCTGCAATGTTCGGCCACAAACTCTTTATAGGTGGCGTAGTCGCGGGTTCCGAAAAAAACCTGCTCTCCGCGGTTGCCACGCTGGGTCACAAGATGCGGTAGGCCTGCAGCCACCGCGCGCGCCATCCGTGCCATAACGTCCTGATAACATAAAATTGATCGGCTGCACAATTCTTATGCAGTCACTGGATTGATTATTTTTCAGACATTCTCACCTAATGGTATCATTTGGATCGAACTCATTCATTTTTCTGTTGTCACAAGTGCGCCGCAAGCCTCCGGTAGGTCCGTCATTCCGAGAGGCGGTGGAGGGGGCGTGTCGCTCGGCCGCCACGGCTCGTCGGTGAACCACCAGGCCAACTCGTCACTACATCCGTCTCCCGGCGGGGGCGGCGCTTGATCGACACAAGCTGTGTCCGTTTCGGGACAGGCGAGGCGAATATGAAAGTGGCGATCATGCCCCCACCAGGGCCGCACCTTGCGCAGCCAATCACGTTCGTCGCCGGCTCGGTCACAGAGCGCCTGCTTGACACCCGGATGGACGAAGATGCGCGCAACCTCGGGTGACACCGCAGCTTCGCGAATGATTGCCGCGTGACCATCGCTGAAAACATCAGGATCGACCCGCAACGATCCCTCGCGCACAACAAGAGGCGGTGACACGGTCTCGCGCTCATCCATGTCGAGGCCGCCCTCGGGCATCGGCATCATCCAGATATCGGCATCGAGCCCGTTTTGATGCGAACGATGCCCAGTCTGCATCGGACCGCCACGCGGCTGAGCGACATCGCTCAGGAGCAGCCCTGTCCAGCCGACGGTCTGGCCGCGCGCCGCCAAATCCTCGAGAAACGCCAGCATCCGCTCATGACCGAAAAAACGGTGACGGCTCAGGCGCATCGCCTGCCAGCCGGGCCCGTCGATCGGGATTTCCCGGCCGCCGATTAAACATCCCTTGGCGTAAGAGCCGATGGCTTCGGAACGACCGACACCGTCGACCGAACGCATCGCACCAAACAGCTCCTTGGCGGGCGGCGTATCCTCAGCCGCTGCAGCTCTTGTCAGGATCACGAACAAGGTGAGAATAATGGCAATGCGCAACGCTGGACTCCCGCTCATGACAATGTCCGAACCCTCACGAGAATCCTACGATGCCGTTCTCGATGCAACCGGTCTCAAATGTCCCCTGCCACTTTTGAAAGCGCGGCAAGCGATCATGGTGCTCGACAAAGGGGCGACGATCTGTGTTCTCGCTACCGATCCCGCCGCCCCCCGCGACTTCGAGGAATTCGTCGAAGCGACCGGCCACATCCTCGTGTCACAAACCGAGCGGGACGGCGTCTTCAGCTTTGTTCTGAAGAAAACATGATGGCCGGCGCTTGTTCATGACTTCTCGTCTCACAGCCGAACTCGAGGCCCGTGAAAGGCTCGCGCCTGTTGCCCGCGCATCTGTCCATGACTAGTCTTCTCCGAACAACTCAGGTTGAGATTGTCTTACTGTAGGAAGGTCGTCTTGCTTCACGTCGATATCCCCACACGTGGCGAAGTCCGCAAGCTCGCAGCCCATCGCGAACGCGCTTGCGTCACCATCGTTCTGCCCAGCACACCCATCACCCACGATGCGCAAAGCGACCGCACGGTGCTCGGCAATCTCGGTCACGACGCTCTGGATCAACTCGCCAAAGCGGACATCCCGAACGCCGATATTGCTGCGATCGGCGCCACCCTTTCCGATATCATCGACGATGACGATTTTTGGCGCTTTCAGGCACGCAGCCTCGTCATCTTCGTCACCCCGAGCATGAGCCGGAGCTATCGCGTCCCCAACCACTTGACCACGGCGGTCGAGGTCTCGGACAGGTTCCATCTGACGCCGCTCTTGCGCGCCATCACCTTCCCGCACCACGCCATGGCGCTGGTCCTCGGGCAAAATGCAGTGAGAGTGATCGAGGTCCAAGGCAACCAGCCGACCGCCCAGCTGCATGTGCCCAATCTTCCGCGAAGCGCCGCTGACGTCGCCCGAAAAGCCAGTATCCACGGCCGCTCACCCAAAGGACGCCTGCAGGGCAGCGAAGGGCAAAAATTCCATATGCAGGCCTATGCCCGCCGTGTCGACGAGGCGCTCCATCCGATCCTCATGGGAAGTAATGTTCCTCTTGCCGTCATGGCAGTCGAGCCATTACGTTCGATTTTTCTCTCCTTGTGCAAATACGATACCGTGCTCACGGGCAGTGTTGCCGGCATCTCGGAACACAGCACGGACGGCGAAGTCGCGGGCGCGGTACGCCAACTTCTCGACCTGCACTATGCAAGCGAGGTCGAGGCGGTGACGGAACTCTATCACCGCCGCTCGGGCAATCACCGCACCACGACGGACGTCGCCGATGCCGCGCGCGCTGCCACCTTCGGCAGCATCGATACACTCCTGGTCGATATGGACGCCGCCATGCCCGGCACCATCGACGAAGACGGCATCGTCGATTTCGCCGATACACCCGACGCCGCGAGCTACAACGTCCTAAGCGAATTAGCCTGCCGCGCGCTCATGACCGGTGCGCACGTCATCAGCGCCCGCCAAGACGATATTCCGGACCGCGCCACACTCGCCGCCATTCTCAGACGGCCCGTCTAGCCGGCAAATAGAGCCTATCAAGGTGCGAAAGGAAACTGCGAAATAATCAGTCGGTTACTCAGCAATAACTCCTAGCAGCTACAAGCTGACTGTCTCTTCGAGAATCCAATCACCTGCCTGGGAGCTTATAGTGCGTAACCAGCGAGCCTGCCTTGGCCATGGCCGATTTGCCTTCTTCCGCCGTGTAGAGGACAGTGGTCTCGGACGATGCGATCGCACCACCAGCCGCAACCGCCATGATGGCCGCGATATAACCTTCCTGAGTAGGGAACTCGGATAAGATCACGGCATCCCACTCACCGAAGGCATAAAAAAAGAAATGCATCTTGCCGCCCGATCCCTCGATGTGCTTGCGTGCGACCTCCGAGCGATCATCCGGATGGGTGACAAAGCTCTTGAAGGAATCAGACGTATATTTACCCTGCCAAAGAAAATATGGCATCGCTAGCCCCCGTTAATAATAGTTTCTCGACAACGCCAATCTAACTCAGATCAAGGGAAACCGCCAGCAACTTCGTCGCGCATCGTCAACCCGTGGATTCCGCGCCGAGCAACCTCCTGCAGTAACCGAAGCGAAAAAGAATTTTCGAAAGGGCCTTGATGGGCCCCTTCGAGCTACCCCAATGAGTTTTGGTCAGGGTATCGGCACCACAACGATCGTCACACGTGCAGAGTCAGCATTCTCGCTAGCGCGCTCAATCTCGACCAACCAAATTCGTCACCCAGGTCGATTGGTTGAGCAGGTACTCGCGGTCTAGATTTTCTGAGCACCAGAGCGATAAAATCAGCGAATGGCAGCGAAATTCACAACTTTTACCTCCAACCATTATTGTGCATTCCGTTTAGCTCGACTAGTAGCCTTGGGAGAAAGCATAACCAACGAGGGTGCGTATTGGTGCAACATGCGCATAGTGACCCTCAAAGTTTCAGAAAACATTAAAGATAAGATTACCTTTGGTGAGGTTGAAGCAAAACTCAACGTTGGTGGTGATAGAATCCTGAACTATTTTGTTAATATTCGAATTGACGAGCTTGGCCTCACAAAAAAATAACTGATCGTGACATCGACATACTGCGGACAAAAACCAATCATGCGCTGCACAGTTGGTCCAAAAAATATCAACACCACATTCATGAAAATATTAATAAAACCACAAATGAAAAAGCAAAGGAAATAAAAAAAA
>CAYPOV010000383.1:0-3853 GCA_964412385.1 uncultured Geminicoccaceae bacterium | reverse complement strand
CCGACCGCACCTTCTCACCACCCCACCATACACCGCTCGCCGCCGAGGTCCGGCTGGGCCGGCAGCTGGAGGCCCGACACCGCCGCCGTGGCCGGTCAGCCGCAGGGCCTTGTTGGGCAGCAGCCCCGCCAAGCCCCCCGGTAGACCGGCCACCGGGTCCGCAAAGGTGAACGCCCCTGCCTCCCGCGACGATGTAGCGTCCCGCTCGCGTTCCGCCGGGAAGCCTCAGGAGACCCCAAGGACCGGTCGCCCTGTTGCCGCCACTGCGAAGCCCCACTGGTGCGCCTTGGCAAGACCGAGCCGCGATGTGCCGGAGGAGCAAGCTAGACGCTCGAGCCAAGACCAGCGTCGGTGACCGGGCCGAACCTGCTTCAGTGTTCGAGGCGACCCCTACGCGAAGCTGCCAAGGAGCAAAGCGAGCAATCCGCTCGCAGGCCTGACCCTCACCCTTCTTCAGGGCCGAGACGTCCGCATGCTGCCCAACGGATTGGCGGTTCAGCTGCGAGCCACAGCGCCTCTGCGGCTCGACCGAAGCGCCCAAGTTTCAACGCCAGACTCTAACAGAGGTCGATTGAAACGCGCTGTGGCTCGTCAGCTGCAACCGCTTGTTGGGCTGCGTGCCTGGGCCTACTCACTATCTGGTTCGTCAGCGTCCTCTCGGAAGTACGTGACCTGGCGATCCAGGTGGGTTCGGAGCTTGGCTGGCACCTCCGCCGCCTGAAGAAGGGACCGGGCGAGTGCTCGAGCGACAAGGATGCCTGGGTCGGAACGCGTGTAGAGGACGAACAGATCGCGAGAGATTCCGTCGTGAAACTCGTGGATGAAGTCGGAGAGCTGGAAGCCGTCGATGTGCTTCCGGCGCCAATCGGAGAAGGCTGAATCGAGGTCTCCGAGGGCCTCGTGGAGTTCGCGCGCGTACGCTTCGCTGGCGAGCTTCCGCAGGGCACGCCGATCGGCCTTGGTGAGTTCACCCATCGTTTCGCCACGCAGCCCAACGGATCGGCGTTCAGCGGCCGGCGGCGATCTGCTCCGGAGTCTCTGAACACCTGGAATCACCGCGATTCTACCACGCGCCGATATGGCTCAGGCGTTGGCCGGCCCGCTGCAACGGCTTGTTAGACGGCGCTGGCCTCGAAGAATCGGGGCTAGATCAATCGGTTGGGTCCAGGGGTTGGCGAATTCGCACGGGGCGGGAAGCGCCACGCGGGGATCGACCTTGGGTCCCATCCGGCCCATCCCAAAGACGATCGGTCGCGACCTTGACGTGAGGTAGTCCGACACGCCCGGAAGCGAGGCGACCCGCGAGCGCAGACAGCTCAGTTTCTCGAATCCTGCGAGAACTACTGGGAAGAAAGCGTCAACTTCGTCGAGGAAGCAGAAGGCGACGCAGTCAACGTGGCTGAACTCGCTACCGAACCACTCTGGAGAACCGCCTCGCCTTCGGCCGAGCCAACTCTCTAGGTGCGTCAGGCGACTATGAAGCGTGTCTTTCGCGTATGACTCAAGATGGTCGTAGTAGTTCTCCACCCAGTTGAAGCGCCAAAGGTCTTCCTGTGCTTCGGCGATGGCGTCATGGGCGGAATCGAGTTCTGCGAAGCCCAGATCGTCTCCCATTGCTGGAGTGAGCCTTCTTCCCAGGTACCGGAGAATCGTGTGACTCTCGCAGACAAGAACTCCGTCGGTCTCGTAGATGGGTAGACCGCCGAATGGCAGCTTCGGCTTGAGCTCTCCCCACTCGTCCTCCGCGACGACGCGGTGGTCTTTGAATGCTGTCTGAGTAGCGTGCAGGAGAAGTCGGATCGCCTCAGCTCGTCCACGCATCTCAAAGTACGTAAGCCGGGGGCGATTCATCGCGCTACTCCATGCGCTTGCGCCGTCTAACGGCTCGGGCGCTCAGCTGCGCCGCACCGCGCTGACCGGTAGCGTGGAGGCGCAGGCGCCCGCCGCCAGAATGCTACCACGAAGCGATTGGACCGAGCGGTGCGGTGTCAGCTGCAGCGCCTTGTTAGGCGGCGGGCGAGCTACTCCCACCAACGGATTGGCTCGCCAGTACTCGGATCGTAGACGTTGGTGTACTCCCACTGGGCTCCGGGAGTGTTGTGGGCTGCCTGCTCGAGGACCTCCTCAATCGCAGGAAAACCGGCGATCGCCGGCACGGTTGCAGCGATGAGACCGGGCGTCGACGCCTCGACGCAGCCGCCAAGCCTCTCGAGCGGGATCGCTAGCGCTTCTGCGACGCGATCCGTCGCCGACGCATCGTGAGCGTCGGCATCCGGCAGGTAGAAATGGACACAGACGTTGCCGCCCCGCGCAACTAGCTCGAACTCGCCTGTGTCGGCGTCTGTGACCCGGATGACGTCACCTGCAGCGACGTGCCTTGCATAAAGCGGTGAGCGGAGGAGCTGCCACGATGATCGTTCCACGCGGCGGGCCGGGACATGCTCGACTCCGGGCGGCGTTGCATCTGACACCGCGACGGCGACGTGGTCGTGGTCCGCTTCCGCGTTTCGCGTGATGGGAGAGCCTCGATAGTCGCGGCCTGTGCTCAATCCCGCCGCCTAACGGATCGGCGTTCAGCGGCGTGGCACGACCTTGCACCGCGGCACTCGACGCCTGGGAATCTGCGATTCTACCACGCTCGATATCGGCACAGCGTTGCCACGTCCGCTGCAACGGCTTGTTATGCCGCAAGCTACCTACGGCGGCGGCCGGAGGGTGGCTTGTTTCTTTCCCAAACCTCGCCTAGATCCAGGTTCGGCAGCTCGGCGCGGATGCGCTCGAGAGCCGTTTGGCTGTAGCGCTTGTATCGAGCCTTGCCGACCTGGATCTCCTTGAAACACTCGTCGTCGTCTTGGAGCTTGAGTTCCTTGACGATCGCGAGTGTCTTGGGCGCAGTAAGTGCGAGGTGCTCCGCCAGCTGGTTTAGCCCGAGCGAATAGAACGACAGTTCGTTGACTCGCTTGACTGCGATCAGCGTCGCGCCGGGAGTGCCTTCTGGGACCAGTGTCACGGGCTCGCCCTTCTTCTTCGTGATTCGAAGCGAGACAGATAAGCCTGTTCCCGAAGTGTCGAGATTGAGAGTCGCGACTCCCGGAAAGACGTCTTGCCAGGACTTGTTTGAACCGACTTCGCGAAGAAGGCGATCGAGCTCGCTCTTGCTCGGTTGAGATCTCTCGCCCTGCAGGGATGCTTCAATGCTCGCTAGCGAGCGGATCTTCGCGCGAGCCAAGAGTCGCTTGCGTGATCGGGGGGCGATCATCTTCTTCAGTTCCTGGAACTCTGCCTCCATGAGGACGTGGAGGTCCTGGGGTGGGCTCGTCGAGATCGGCAGGACGCGTTCCGGCAGGTACTCCGTCAGCGCGCTGTCGAAGACGTCGCGAAGAAGAGCATCGAAGAGAGTGACGCCGGCTAGAGCATACAGGAACAGCTGCTGCTCAGAAATCTCGAGCAAGTAGTGCTGGGCAGCGTCGCGAAGGCTGTTGACGATCTGGATGGTGAGTGCCTGGTCTTCGTTGAGGCACCGGACCTGGTCATCGGTGAGGCACTTCCGGACGCACTTGTCGTGCCCGATCGTCTCTTTCGCGCGGGGCTCACGGATCTTGCCCCCGCGATGAACGATTAGGGCCTTGAGAAGAAGTTCGAAGGATCGATCCAGCAGGATCAGCACGACTTCTTCACGGCCGCGGTCCCAGGGCCGATTGAAGTGCTCAATCGAGAGGACTAGAGAGTCAATCGCCTTCTCGAAGAGTACGCGCACCTCACGTCGCATGGAGCCTCGGCCCTACGTGCTTGCGGCATAACGGATCGGCGCTCAGCTGCGAGCCACAGCGCCTCCGTGGCTCGCTCGAAGCGC
>CAYPOV010000382.1:0-3912 GCA_964412385.1 uncultured Geminicoccaceae bacterium | reverse complement strand
GCTTTTCGCCCCGCGCCAAACGGCGGGCCAAAAACCCCCAGCGATATCGTGGTATAGCGGAACTGTCGTTCAAAACGTGATCCGTAATGAGTTGCGCATGGGGTGACTATATACGGATAAAATGGCAATTGCAAGGAAAAAATAGCTACAATGCAGATTTCTTTACTCACCTGGAGAGGCGAGTCTTATGATGATCGAAGGCCATTTGCGACCCTCTCGCTTATCGTGCTGTTCGTCAAAGCTATCACCGACGGCATCTATATTCTCCATACCAAGGCCCGAGGATGCTCGAAGGGGATCATCCCCTTCGGAGAAAAAAACCTCCGTGTACAAGCAAGTTAGGGCTTTTCGGACCGATTTGTGAATTCTCTATTCAGCCGCGTGATGGGCAAGCATATCTGATGCTAAAGCCCGTTTCGACCGAACGGTATCCCGCTAACATAGGGGATTTGCCGGAGGGCAGGGGCTGCAAACTCAATTTGGCGGGCTGGCCGCAACACTTGGTTCCCATCTGTTGCGGCGCAGGGATCCGCTAGACCGTACCACTAGGAGCGTTTCAGGCCCGCAAATTCTGGGTGAACCTTCTTCTGGCAAACGGCTGTCTCTTTGCAGGTTGAGCAGAGGTCATCCGTGCAGCAACCAGGCTGACATACCGGCGCATAATTAGGATCGGGTGGATCCGTGACGCACATCACCTCGCTCGTGAAGATGGTCGAGCCACAGGTTCCTCTCGCGGCACAGGACTCATTGACCTCGATGCGATATTGATAAAGCCTCGTGAGAAGCCGGTTATCCGGTGTCGGCCCGCAAGTGAGCCTGTTTTCGCCTGTCGACGAACGGCTGAGTGCCTCCTCGACAGATTTACTGCCACCAAATGTCGTTGTGATCTCCGACTTCAGTGTGGTCTCACCGCCGGTGACGAGAGAGTCTCCGAGTTTTTGCTCGATCCCGATCATGATCGATGTGGACCATTCATCCGTGCTGCCTGTGGTGTGCGTCTTTTCAACCCCAACGGTCTCCGTCCGCTGAGCAACGCAGCCGACGCCTTGGCAGCTGGAAACCGGAAACCAGTAGCCGCGCACTGATTGGATGGCGGCGGGGCCTCCTGCGATGGCCTCGGCATAACCGCAAAATTTGGTGCTTCCGTGCGCTGGATCACGTGCAAACACTTGATTCGTGCAGGGAAAGTTGAGCTCTTTGCCGCCGGTATCCACCATTTTGTAGGCATATCGGTCACCTGTGCCATAGCGCACAAGTTTCGTTGGCGATCCGCCGCCGACGAGCCTACATTCCTGGCCCTCGCTGGCGCATTCGGTCCATGTCGTGTCTCTGGTCACACCTGGATAGGCGGGACCGGTTTGGCATACGGCCTCGAGACCGGCGTCTTTGAGGGAATCGCCGGCGACGCTCCAGTGACAAGGAAAATTTCCGGAGACCAGGGCGTAGCTCCAACGCTCCGGGTTGGCTTGGGGGTTTCCGAAGCGCATCCAGTGCAAAGCGCCGCCCGAGCTAAAGCTACATTCCTGATCCCAGCGGGCACAATTGCTGTAGCCCGATTGTGGTGGGCTTTCGCCGGCGGATGTTGAGCGATAGTCACAGACCTTTTCTTGGCCGTAATTGAAGTCGCCAAGATGGTTGTCGCAGGGAATAAAGGGCAACCCGGAATGGACGGTATAGACGCCAGCTCCTTCCTTTCCATAGCGAATGATAATCGGATCCCGCGTCGGTAATTGGCAATAACCGCCTTCCGTACCGCATCGAGACCACCTTTCTTGTTGGGCGTTAGCGGCTGGTGCATCAAATAAGATGCCACTCCCAGCCGTGAAGGCGACGAAAGCAACCAATCCGAATTTTTTCAACAAGCGACCTCCCGAATCATGACCGACTTGCCCAAGTGGCTTCGGCCTCAATTGGGTGCGCTGCCTGGCTGAAGAGGTCAAGCGGTTTATCGCTTGTTTCTCAGTACTGAGCCGACATTCCCGTGCTCAATTGGCTGCTCTCGATCGTTCCGACCCGGGCATTATCCAGGTGCCTTGATCGAGCGGAGGTGTCCTTCCTTGATCCAAACTCTGGCACCGTCGGGACCGGTGGTGGCCTCGAGGTTGTGACCGTCGGGAAGGCGGAGCCAGGATTGATACGAAAATGGTTCGCCCGTTTCGTTGAATTCGCCCTCAATGCAGAGGATTTCAATCCCGCCCGAGGATGATCGCGTGATGCGGGTATTGGCAGGCCAGTGCTCGATTCGGACCGTTTCCCGAACGTCTTGATGAAGCACTTTCGTGTCTTCGCCGATGGCTTCGGGGCCGAGCTTGACTTCGGTTCGGTCGTCGGGATCGAACTGCCAGAGCTTGACGAAAATCACGCATCCGGGCTCGGAGCCAGGCGTGTGGCGTGATTGCGGCGGGTTGCGGACATAGCTGCCGGCCGGGAAGTCACCATGCTCGTCCTGAAAGACGCCTTCCAGAACCAAGAATTCTTCTCCGCCACCATGAGTATGCGGCGAGAAATGGCTGAGGGGTGCATAGCGCACGATCGAGGTGGCGCGGGCGACCTCATCACCGATGCGATCGAGCATGCGCCGCTCGACGCCTGCCATGGGCGAGGGGACCCAATCGAGCGTGGCGGCATGCACGACGGCACGCGCGGAAAAATCGGCATTGATCTCCATGCTGTGTACTCCTTCGAGAGGTCCTGCTTCAGGTTTTTTGCTGTTGTTGCCGGCGGTACTCCTCGACGGGCAGTCCGCCAATACCCCAATCTTCGGTTTGCACCGTGTCGATGACGACAACCGTAGTGGCCGGGTTTGTGTTCAGCACGCAAACTAGGAGATCGGTGACGCCTTGGATAAGCTCGGATTTTTTCTGAGCTGTCGCGCCTTCCGGTGTGATCTTGATATTGACATAAGGCATGAATTTTATCCGTTTTCAGGCGTTGGAGTTGGTTTGGATATCGTAGTGAAAGACCTTGGCGATGATGCGCCAACCTTCATCGACCCGGATCAGGGTCAAGAAGTCCGTGAACAAGCGCTCGGCGATGGCACAGTGCAACCGTACGCAGGCGGTCTTGGGGCCAGCGAACTCGATCGAGACGATTTCATCGCGCCGTGCCTCGTTGCGGCTCGCGGGTGACGGCCGCTTGGCGACGATCGGCAAATATTCGTCCATGCCGAGATTGACGAGCTCGTTACCGGATGCCGTGACATAGCGGGCATCGGCATGAAAGGCTTGTTCCAGCCTCGAGGTATCACTGTGGTAAAGGCCGTCGAAATAGTGAATGAGTGTTTCGCGAATGCCGTCGAAGTCTTGGATCATTAAAATCCTCCATTGATCGAGTGGCGGGAGATACGAGGTCTCCCGCCTTTGTTGTTAGTGAAGCAAACCTTCTTGGCGGAGGATTGTCTGGACGGATGGGCGTCGTCTCACTGTTTCGCCGAAGGCTTTGAGATGGGGCCAGCGATCGATCCCGACTTCTTTGACCTCGGCCCAGGTGATCATCACGAAGAGGTAGGCATCGGCGATCGTGAAGCGCTCGCCCAGGAGATATGTCCTGCCATCGGCAAAAAGCGCGTCAATGTAGTCGAGCCGTTTCGCGAGTTTGGCGAGAACGGCCTCTTTGGCGTTTGCTTCGAGCGCAACCGGGCCAAAGAGAGGCGAGAAGGATTTGTGCACCTCGGCTGCGATGAAGTTGAGATATTGATGCAGCCGTGCCCGTTCGAAGCTTCCGGCAGGTGGCGCCAGTTCGGTGCCAGGAAAGACGTCCGCAAGGTATTGTAGGATCGCCACACCTTCGAACAGGATGTTGCCGCCGCTATCCATGAAGACGATCATCGTATCGGGGTCGTCGAAGTCGTCGCTCAGCCCGCCCAGGGGCGCCGTCATCGCCGTGAACACGTCGCCCGCCACCAGGTCGACG
>CAYPOV010000381.1:0-3929 GCA_964412385.1 uncultured Geminicoccaceae bacterium | reverse complement strand
ACATCGCAGGCGAGTGTGGTGTAGGCACTGCCGATATGGGGCGAGGCGTTGACGTAATAAATCGGCGTCGTGACGTAATAGGCGTCAGGCGCGGCCATGGTTGAAACCTTGCTTCTCAGATAGTCTCAAGAGCGGCAGTATTATGCCCGCTCGCGGCATTGATCATTGTCAAAAGAGATTGCGCCGGATCGAGATTAAGCGCCTCGACCTTGGAAGCAAACCCTTGGAGGTTGTTCCATAAGGCCGCCCGATGCGCAAGATCCGCCCGCGCCGCTCGGGGGCTTTGCCGAACCATGCATCTCGCATTTTTGGCTGTGACCGCAAGCAGCAGCTCGACGGCTGTCGAAAAGCCGGCCTCATCCGAGAGCTTCATGAGATCGCCATGGGCCGATAGCACATCGGTTGCTGAGGGATTGGCTAACTTGGCTTCGAGATCTTCCAAGCGCGCCTGCCAATCGAGCGTCGCATATCGTAGAGCCCGGCCGAGGCTGCCGCCGGAAGTTCCGATCAAGCGCTCGCAAGCGTCTTGAGACATCTCCGGTCTCAATTCGCTGAGTCCCTGAGCCAACACCGCATCCGGCAAAGGCGACAAGCGCAGTTGCGCGCAGCGGGAGAGAATTGTCTGCGGAACGCGGCCGATCTGCTGGCAGGTCAGCAGAAACACCGAGCGTTTCGGCGGTTCCTCGAGAAGCTTTAAGAGCGCATTGGCGGCATTGCGATTGAGATCTTCGGCTGCATCGATGATGATAACCCGCCAGCCGTCAAACGCGGTTGTTTGATGCAGCCGCTCGAGTACTCCTCGAATCGCATCCACCTTGATCTCGCCACGCCGTCCTCTGTGACCCAAGGCCGGCTCGAGGCAATACAAATCGGGGTGGGCATTCTCAGCGACCATGCGAAAGATACGGCTATCTCGATCATGAGCCGATGCGGCCCCGTGCCTATGGCAAAGCAGGTCCCGCGCCAACCGATAGGCCAATGTCGCCTTACCGATACCTTGCGGCCCTTTCAGGAGCCAAGCATGGGGAGATCTGCCGCCGAGAAGGGCGGCGCGCAGACGCTGATAGTGCGGCTCGTGCCCATAGAGCGTGGTTTGCGCTTTCGGTTCAGGCGTGTCGATATCAGCCATGGTCGCCCAACAAGGCTTGTTGAACATCCTTCCAAATCGAGGCCGCAACGGCATCGGCGTCAAGGGTTGCGTCAATAACCCTGAAACGCTCGGGTTCACGCTGGGCGAGCGTTAGAAAACCTTGGCGGACACTTTCGTGGAAATTGCGTTGGCGCGCTTCGAAACGACCCGCGCCACCTGCCGTCGCTCTCCGCGCAAGCCCCTGATCAACATCGATATCGAGAAGGATCGTGAGATCGGGCCACGTGTTTTCAAGGATGGGCTCATGCATCCGGTCGACGATCTCGAGCCCGCACGAGCCTGCAAGACCCTGATAGACCCTGCTCGAATCATGGAACCGGTCAGTCAAGACCCAAGAGCCTCCGGCAAGTGCCGGGCGAATAACCCGCCGCAAATGATCATCGCGGGCGGCCATCATCAACAATAGCTCGGTCATCGGGTGCCAACGATCCGTTGAACCCTGCACCAGCAGGCTGCGGATCGCCTCGGCCCCCTCGGTGCCACCGGGTTCGCGCGTGGTGACAACATCGATCCCGCAATCTTTCAGCGTCTCGGCAAGCCTCACGATCTGCGTTGACTTGCCGGCACCCTCGCCACCTTCGAAACTGACAAAGCGTCCAAGCGACAACAGCCTCAGCCAGTGCCAAAGATCAGGAAATTGAGCGCACCAAGCGCACGGTCGAGAGGCCCTGCCTGCGTGATATCTTCACCTGCAACAACCGGAACGGTCAGGGGATCAATCGTGTCGGCAGAGATTTCGACCCTTCCCACCACTTGGCCGTTTTGGATCGGTGCCGCAATCGGCTCTTCGAAGATCACTTTGACCTGCATGGATTGGCGTGCCTCGCGGCTGAGCGTGACATAGGCGTTTCCGCCTGCAATCAGCTTCACTTTGGGGACGTTGCCAAGCCAAACCGTGGCTTCGCTGATCAGCTCGCCGGCATCGAAGATGCGGTACTCCTGAAACTCACGAAAACCATACTCCAAGAGCTGTTCCGCCTCGATCGAACGCTCTCTCGGTGTCTCGAGGCCGGCAACGACCATGATCAAGCGCCGACCGTCGCGTTCCGCCGAAGCCACGAGACCGTAGCCGGATTCCTGCGTATAGCCGGTTTTCATGCCGTCAACACCTGGAACCCCGCGGCGCAACAAGGGATTTCGGTTCTGCTGGTTGATCTCGTTGAATTCGAATTCTTTGACCGAATAGAATTCGTAGAATTGCGGATACTTGTCGATGATCATACCGGCCAACCTCGCGAGGTCCCGAACGCTCATGCGATGCATGGGATCTGGCCAGCCGGTTGCATTGGTGAAGTTGCTGTTCGTCAGACCGAGTTCCAAGGCACGGACGTTCATCTGATCGGCGAAGGCATCCTCACTCCCCGCCAGTGCCTCGGCAACGACCACGCAAGCGTCATTGCCTGACTGTACGATAATGCCTTTCAGGAGATCCTCGACACGGACTCGACTCTCGACCTCGACGAACATCTTTGACCCGCCCATCCGCCAAGCTTTCTCACTGACGGGTAGGGCATCTTCGAGCGCAAGACTGCCTTCATGAATCCGCTCGAAGACCATAAACGCAGTCATGAGCTTGCTCATCGACGCAGGCGGCAGCGGCTCGTCGGGATTTTTCTCGTAGAGAACGTCGCCGGTACGGTGATCGATCAGAATTGCGGCCTGTGCGGCGGTGTCGAAGGGTACCGCTCTCACTCCTGACGGAGCCGCCATCAGAAAAAACAGCGCTAGACAAATGAAACGCACATGGATCTCCGTTCTTAACCACTACCGCTAGGATAAGGAAATCGTGTCACAATCAGAAGTTTGGGCAGCCGCCACGGTGACGAATGCGCCCAAATGGCCACGGCGTCTCAGCTCCGACATCACGCGGTCGACATCGTCCTCACTAACAAACGGGCCCAGTTGAACGCGCGACCAATCGCGGCCGTCAATCCGAACAGCAACGACCCGCGTTTGGGCAAGTGATGCAAGCTCGCCCGCCAGCCTTCGGGCATGGATGACATCGTCGAATGAGGCGACCTGAACAACCGGGAATTCGTCCCAGCAGGCGTCATTGGTTGGTGTAGTGGCAGGCAGCGACTTGGCCCTCGAGGCGGCCACCGTGCGACTTGAAGATTGGCTCGGGCGGGGCGGTGTCCCTCGGGCCGTTGCTAGCTCGAGAAACTCGACACGAACACGGGCAAGTCCTTGATCCTCGAACCCAAGCTCGCGGGCTGCTGCCTGGCTCATATCGATCAAGCGGTCGCCCACAAAAGGACCACGATCATTGACCCGCACCTTGAGCGACTTGCCATTCTCAAGATTGGTGACACGGACGAAGCTCGGCAACGGCAAAGTCGGGTGGGCTGCCGATAAGAGATGTCGGTCAAAGATCTCGCCATTGGCCGTCTTGCGGCCGTGAAACGGCTTGCCGTACCAAGACGCAATACCTTCGCGCACATAACCGAGTTCATAGCGCGGCGTGTACCATCGCCCGGCGACTTGATATGGCGAGCCGACTTTGTAGTGTCCGACGTCGCCATTGTCCTCGGGCAAGTCAGGGCCGCCACAGGCAGCGACAGCGAATGCCAGAGCGAGAGTGGCCGTGATAACCAGCGATCGCCGTGCGACGAAACAGCTAGGCACGCCGAAGTTCATCGGAAAGCAAACCCACAGTGGTCGCGAAATAACTCGAGCGGTTCCAGATCATCAGCACCCGAAAATTGTGATAAACTAAGTAGGCCGGGCCATTGCCGTCGTCCATGAGCAGCAGCGAGGCGTCAATATCGACATCGGGTAG
>CAYPOV010000380.1:0-3972 GCA_964412385.1 uncultured Geminicoccaceae bacterium | reverse complement strand
GACCGCGCCTTGCCTTCCGCCGTCTTCGGACCTCTCTTCTGGGGGGCGGGTTTCTTGGGCTGTGCGTTGATACTCGATTCAATTTGAGGCGAATTCATGCTATTATTCCCTAATGTCTCAAAAGACCAGGACTATAGCATAGACATCAACACCATTAAAGGATCAAAGTCGCATAAGTCGGAATTATTTGACTGCACCCGCCGTGAGACCACGGACGATGTAACGCTGCGCGAACAGCAGCAGGATCAGTGCCGGAATGATGGACAAGGTCGCAGAGGCTGCCATCTCGGTATATTTGATTTCAAAGTCCTGCGCATATTTGGCAATCGCCACGGGGACTGTCGCCGTTTGCTTGAGACTAAGATTGAGAGCGACCGGAAACTCGTTCCACGAGAAGATGAAAATCAGGACGGCGGTTGCCATCAGACCCGGCAGGACGAGTGGCACGATCACACGCAGCAAAAGTTCGGGTGTGGTTGCCCCGTCAATGCGTGCGGCCTCCTCCAACTCTCTTGGCACTTCGCGGACGAACACACCCATCATCCATAGCCCCATCGGCAGATTGAGGGTCGCGTGGGCGAGAATGATGGCGGTGAAGGTATTGTCGAGGCCGACATTGCGGAACATCGTGAACCAGGCGCCGGCAAGCGCAATTGGCGGAATGAGGTGGAAGATCAGCGCCCAGCCGAGCAGTGAGTGCACCACCCAGCCGGGCCATTTCATCCGGTGGATCGAGTAGGCGCCCAATGTGCTCACGAAAAGACAGAGAAGCGTGCTCAGACTGCCGACGATGAGCGAATTTCGAAAGTTCAAGAGGTACTCGGAGGTCTTGCTGAAGAGGACCTCTTCGAAATTGAACAACACGGGATCCAACCAGAACTGACCCATGAGCAACGAGATCTGGGTGCGAAATCCGGCACCGAAGATCCAAACCACCGGGCCCAAGACGATCACGGCGCAGAGGATGAGAAGACAGTGGACCCACCATGTCCGCATGCCGACTATTCCCGTCATGCGCCCGCCTCCCGGCGCCGCTGGGCCGTCAGCGTGAGAGCAAGGATCAAGAGAACAATAAAGATCGTGACCATGGAGAGAGCCGAGCCATAGCCGATGCGGTCCTCGGTGAAAAACCGCTGATAGATCGTAAAGCTGATGACCTCTGTGGCGGTACCTGGGCCGCCGCCGGTAAGAAGAAACACCTCATCGAAGACCTTGAAGGCGACAATCATCCGAAAGACGAAGGTAACGACAATGGCCGGCCACATCATCGGTATGGTGACGTTGACCAACTCCTGCCAGCCGCTCGCGCCATCGATCCTTGCCGCCTCATAAACATCTTGCGGCAAGCCTTCCATGCTGGCGAGGAGCAGGAGAAAGCAGAAGGGCGTCCAGTGCCAAATATCGACAATGATCACGGACAACAGTGCCGTCTCGTGCTGACCAAGCCAATCCTGCGGCGGGATACCAATCAAGCCGGTGATTTGGTTGATGATGCCGAAGTCGAAATTGTACATCAGATTCCAGATGGCACCGATAACGATGCCCGGAATGAGAATCGGCAAGATGAAGATGGCCCGGTAGAGCGTCTTGCCCCTGGTGACGCGCGTGCACAGCAGCGCCAGTGCAAAGCCCAGCACCAATTCAGCTGTGGTTGCAACGGCGACGAAAATGATCGTGTTGCGAATGCCCGCCACAAAAAGGTTGTCGCCCGCGACATCCTGGTAATTCTGCAGACCCGCCGGTGTCAGGGTCATTGAGCCTTCCGACCAGCCGACGTCGAAAAAGCTCAAATAGAGCATGTTGGCGAGCGGCAGGACCGTCAACAGCGCAAAGAACAGCACGGAAGGGGCAAGTGTTACCCACTTCCAACCGCGTTCTTCTTGCATCGGTCCGGTCCTGCCTACTTGGTTGCGGCGCTCGGGCTTATTCCGAGAGCGGCTCGAGCGTGCCGGTATTGTAGCCGTGGCGCTCCATCACCTCGTGGATCTGCTCGGCCATGCTATTGAGGGCATCGGTCGAGGAGATCTCGCCTGCGATGGCGCGATTGAGTTCCAATTCCAAAATGGCGATGACTTCGGCCGCTTCCGGGAACGTGTAGATGTTGACGGCGAGCGGAAGCCCAGCTTCCATCGGACCCATCCAGCGGAACTCCCGCTCGTCCGCCATGTCGCTTTCATAGGCAGCGGCACTCACCGGAACGCCGCCGCATTCGGCGTATTGCACCTGCGCCTCGGGCGTTTGGAACCATTTGAAGAATTCGACGGCGCCTTGCTGGCGCTCGGCGGGAACGTTGTGGGAGATGCCACCCAGCCAATGCCCCAGACCCGGAGCCGACGGCAGTCCCGGTGCGTGCGGCGGCAAGGCCAGATTCACCATGTCGACGACGATCGACTTGTTCGGATCATCCATTTGCGGCCACGCAGCGATCACAGTGATGATATGCCCCGCCTTGCCGGTCACCATGCTCTGGATGACCTGGCCTTGATCCTGACTGGCCGTGTTGGGATGCCCTGCCTCGGTTGCAAGCTGGATGTAGTAATCGAGGGCCTGCTTGCCTTCCGGACTGTTCAGAGTGACGGTAAAGTCACCATTCTCCTGGTCCTGAAAGATGCTGCCGCCATGGCCGTAGAGGTAGGGATAAAAGTCGTAAGCGACGGTGTGAGGACCGCGGGCGCCACGCTGAACGATGCCGTACCGCTCAGGCGGATTATGGAGGGCTTTGGCATTGGCCATAAGGTCCTCGAAGGTCTCGGGCACGTCGAGGCCATGCTCTTCGTAGAGGTCTTCCCGGTACATGAGAAGCGGGATGTTCGGATTGATCGGCATCGACATCAATTTGCCGGTCTCGGGGCTGGGTGCGCCGGTTTCGGCGTCAAAATAGATCGTGTTGTCGTGATCGTAGATGCCGGGATCGAGTTCGAACGATTCGTCGATATCGGTGATGGGCGTGACGAATCCGCCATGGTACATTTCCGAATACCAGCCGGAGTTCATGATCAGAATATCGTAGAGCCCGTCCTCGGCACGAACCGAATTACGTTGCTTTTCGAGACTGCCGGCAAAGGGGTTGACGTCGAGTTCGACGGTATTGCCGGTTTCATCCTCGTAGGTCTCGACGATGCAGCGAAAACCATCGAACCAAGGCGATTGATTGATGACGATGGTGATGGGTGCGACGTCTTGGGCATGCAGCGTGGAGATACCAACTCCGGTGAGCATGGTGGTGGCCAAGATCAGGCTCGTTGTGGTGCGCGCGAGCATACTGGCCGGGTTTGGACTGGTCGATTGCATGATGCCTCCGTCTCGTTGCGACTGGGTTTTTGAGTGTCTCGAAGAGGCCGCACTGGGCCCCTGCGGCTTCCTAGATCGCAGCTATTCGATTTTCAGACAAATGGCAAATTGGCCAACTGCTCGAGCCCGGCTTGTTCGCAGGACGTCGCATTTGATCACAACGATCCCTGGTGCGCTTTACTAGCGTCGTTGCCTACTTGCCCACGCGTTTGCGCGAGCGGGCGCGTTTTTTGGCCTCGGCCATGCGGCGTTTGTCCTCGCGGTTGCGCGTCGGTTTCCAAGGCTGATAATCGCCTTTGCTTGAGGCCGGGCGTGAAGGCTGGGGAAGGCCAAGCTCGCCGTCCTCGAGGCGTTTGATCTCATCGCGCAGGCGTGCCGCCTCTTCGAATTCGAGATTGCTTGCGGCTTCCTTCATGCGGTTTTCGAGATCGCCGATATAGGCTTGGAGATCCATGCCGCTCAGGGTCGGCGGCGCATCCTGGCCGAGATCGACGGTGACATAGTCGCGCTCGGCGATGCTTTGGATAATGTCGCCGATGTTCTTCTTGATCGATTGAGGCGCGATGCCGTGCTGCTCGTTATAGGCAAGCTGCTTGGCGCGGCGGCGCTCGGTCTCGGCAAGCGCTGCCTTGAGCGAGCCTGTGATCTTTTCGTCATAGAGGATGACGCGGCCATCGTCGT
>CAYPOV010000379.1:0-3981 GCA_964412385.1 uncultured Geminicoccaceae bacterium | reverse complement strand
GGTGTGTAGATGCAGTCGGATGGCCGTATACCGAAGCGTTGTCGGAAACAGCGATGAAAGTTGCCCGGCTCGAAGAAACCCCATCGCTCGGCGACCTTCCGGACCTGGCCGCGCTCGTTCGGCGCTATCAAGAGCTCGGAAAAGCAGCGGTCCAGCCGTTGCTGCGTAATGTAACGCGCCACGCCTCCCTCCTCGATAAATAGCCGATAGAGCGTGGTGCGCGACATACCGAATTGGCGGCATAGCGTCTCCAGGCAGAGCGTCGGGTCCCCGAGATTTTCGGAGATATAGTGCTTGAGCAGGCTCAAGCGGCTTTGGTCTGCATGTTCCGCCCCACGCTCATCCGGTTCTCCCAGCATGAGCGTTTGAACCAGCCAGGTAAATGTCGACGCTCGATGCCCCGCGTCGGGCGTATCTAGTTTGAACGCTTCGCACAGGGCCGCATGCGCAAGCTCGAGCAGCCGCCCGCTCCATGAAGCCAACGGCAGCGATACATAAGCCGAATGCTTCGATGGGTCGTAGCCGACCAGTTTGTGTGGAACGACGACGCCCCGGGTTGCGACCTCTGAAGTGATCGTCCTGTAGTGCCGGGACATATCGATGAGATGGACGGTCCCGGTGTCAATTCGGGTCGGAGTTTCACCGACTTGCCCGCGTCCGGTTCCGGCGAGATAGCGCTCATAGAGCAAGTATTCGTGGTCGACGCTGCAAATACGGTCAGGAGCGTGATCGAGACGCTGTGCCGAGAATTGAACGTTCGACAATAACAGCCGGTGTTTTGTGACAAAATCTGCTTTCGCGCGAAAGTCCTTGGCATTGGTCAGGACGGCGACATCGAAAACCACTTCCGTCAGGTGGCGCCAAGCTTCCAGGCTATATAGCATCTCTCAACAATAAGTCGAAGCGTATCCTGCTATAAGAGTAGCCGAGCGAACCGATCCGCGCAAGCTTAGCTCATCGACCAAACAACCAGTGGGTCCCACAAGATCATCGAGACCAGTGCACTACCCTTCGATCACCAACATGGAGCAGCGTTCAGTCACTCGAAAAAATCATCCGCGAAGTTCAGCCCATAGTCTGGACAACAGTCTTTCCTGATGGACGGCAGTCCTCGTGGACAAATCGATGCACAAAAAAAGAACGTGAGGATAACGACATGCGTAGCCCCGGCATCTATGGTCATGTTCGGCAAGCGTTGGGATTTCGGGACTCATAGAAATGACTGATTGGCGAGATCCAAACAACTCGGTTCCGGCAAACGCTGTTTTCGCGCCGAATGAAGGGGCCGAGCGGGACTTGGCAGCGAACGCCAGTCAAGAACGTTGAAGCTCACAAGGAGGGAGACATAGCCAATGGCTTTCACGGTAACGAACACGACGATCCCGCGCCCTCCAGGGTCGATCGACATCGATCCCCTGAATTTCAACTTTGGCGGCTCACAAGGACTCAACTTCGAACCCGTGTTCTTCGGCAATTTCGAGGTGCGGACCATCGGCGATGTCGACCTCACCCGCGAATCTGGCGGAATCCGTGTCCAGGAATTCTCGGGCAACGGAGAAGCCGGTGTCGTCATTACCCAGACAGTGGATGTCAGCGGGCCCGATACCGATCCGAATTTCGGCCTTTATCGACTCGATCTCTTGGCCAACACACCGGTCGCCATCACGTTGGACCCAGCGCAAAGCTCGCTGGCGTCGCCGACCCCGGTCACCTTCCAGCAGATAACGCCGTTTCCGAACGAGGCTTATGTCTTCAACCCCTATCAGGCGGTGCAGTCGATCACGATCACCGATGGCGGGGCTGGCACGACGGCGGATTTTTTCCTTCCTATTCTGTTCCCCTATTATCAGCCGCTAGCGGGCCAGGCTCCCGTCGCGACCGGCGAGACATTCGATGTGAGGGTGGGCCAAACCATCACCAGCAACTTCCTCGCCAACGATACGGACGGCAACGGCGACCGGCTTCTGCTTCGCCCCGAGGACGTTGTCACCAACGTCACGCTGGGGATGGGCTCGGTAACGAACGGCGCCTTCAGCTACACCGCCCAGGCGGTCGGCACCGACATCTTTACATATAGGGTGACGGACGGGTTCGGCGGCTTCGCCTCCGCGACCGCGACTTTTAATGTGCTGCCCGCAAACCTACCGCCTTCAGCGACCAACGATAGCGCATCGACAAACGAGGATACGGCGATCGTCATCGGCGTGCTCGGCAACGACAGCGATCCCGACGGCGACCCGCTCATTGTCGCGCGAATCGTCTCCGGTCCTGCCAATGGAAGCGCGGCAATCAATCCCGACAATACCGTCACCTACACGCCGAGCGCCAATTTCAATGGAAGTGACAGCTTCGTCTATGAGGTCAGCGACCAAAATGGCGAGACCGATGCGGCGACGGTGAATGTTGAGGTGACCGCGGTCAACGATGGGCCGATCTCTGTAGCCGACAGTTACTCGGTCGACGAGGACAACGAGCTTACAGTGAACGCTGCCAATGGCGTGCTGGACAATGACACGGACGATGACAATGACACATTGTCCGCGGTTCTCGTCAACGACGTTTCGAACGGATCGCTGACACTCAATAGTAATGGTTCCTTCAACTACACACCGGATGCGAACTTCAGCGGTTCCGACAGCTTCACCTACAAGGCCAATGACGGAACGGAGGACGGCGATACTGTCACCGCCACGATCACGGTCAATTCAGTGAACGATGCGCCGGTCTCCGTAGCCGACAGCTACTCGGTCGACGAGGACAACGAGCTTACAGTGAACGCTGCCAATGGCGTGCTGGACAATGACACGGACGATGACAATGACACATTGTCCGCGGTTCTCGTCAACGACGTTTCGAACGGATCGCTGACACTCAATAGTAATGGTTCCTTCAACTACACACCGGATGCGAACTTCAGCGGTTCCGACAGCTTCACCTACAAGGCTGATGACGGAACGGAGGATGGCAATACTGTCGCTGCCACCATCACCGTCAATTCAGTGAATGATGTGCCGGTTGCCAATGACGATACGGCCTCGACCTTCATCGAGACTCCTGTGCTGATCGACGTATCGGGCAATGACAGCGATATCGACGGGACGATCGATAACAGCACTATTGCCATTATCAGTGATCCCGCCAACGGCCGCACGACAATCGTGAATGGCGAGGTTCGTTATAGACCGGACAATAATTTTTCCGGTCAGGATAGCTTTACCTACACTGTTGCGGACAATGAAGGTGGAACCTCCAATGAAGCGACCGTTGACATCGGCGTCATGGTCCCACTGCAGGGCGACTTCGAGTTGGTGCGAAGTTGGAGTAGTGGCTATCAGGCGAAGCTGGAGGTTGAGAACTTTTCGTCCGAGCCCATCAATGCGTGGACATTGACGATCGACGGTCTCGATAGCAATGGAGGACAAGTAGCCAATGGCTGGGTCACCGGAATCGGCGCCTCTGTGAACAAGACGATCCTCGATCCGGGTTCGATTGAATTCTCGACGGTCGGCAAGAGCCATTTTGACACGATTGACCCGGGCGAGTCCTTCACGGCTTTTGTCAATGTCAATGGTTCTACCTTCGATGCCGATAGTCTAAGCTTTGTCTTCAACACCCAAGCACAGGATGCGGGGCCAGCGCCCGATTTCGACAATCCTGACGTTGGAGGGGATGATTTCCTCGAAGTGGAGCCGACGATCAACAGCGATTGGGGTAACGGCTTCAATGGTAGAGTCGAGGTCACAAATATCTCGGATCAACCGGTCGATGATTGGGTAATTACGCTCGGCTTCGGCCAGGACGTTAATCTTACCAGTACCTGGAGTGCGAATTCGAGTGACCTCGATGGTGATACCTGGAGCTTCGAAGCTGCAGGCTGGAACCGGGTCATCGCTCCAGGCCAGACCTTCAGTTTCGGCTTTAAGGGCAATCCCGGCGGCCTTGACGACATCACGGTCGAGGTCATCATGATCGCTTAGCGCT
>CAYPOV010000378.1:0-4006 GCA_964412385.1 uncultured Geminicoccaceae bacterium | reverse complement strand
AGCGAGAAGGTCGGTGATGAAATTTGAACAAGCCGCTCAGATCACCGAGGAGCACCTCGAGTTTTTAGAGAATAGAGAACACTGTGTGACTCTGTCGGTCGTATATGCTTTGGAGGATGAGCAACCTTTGTTGGCTTTCGAAGCCATCCAGGACGCCAAGGGGGTTCTTGTTGCGAGTGCGAGAGAACACTATGAGTTGTGGACAAGAGAACTGTCAGAGCATGAACAAACTGCCAAAAACAGCCTTTGCCATTGGCTCGATACCGAACAGACGGTGTTCACGCAACAAGAACGAAACAGGCTACTTGAAGAAATTCCCGAGAAAGACAAGGATCGGATAGCCGATGCAGAATGGGAAACATCTCAGGTAGTTCAGCAAGAAACTCGGCGGCGTGCAGAACGTTACTTTAATCTCGGCAGAGCTTTCTCTTCTCGTCCTCAGGTTGATTGGTCAAATTATCCGGACAATCCTGTGGATATCTCAAGCATCCAAAACGCATTACCCGAGCACTGGGCCCTTTTGGATTTCTGGCAGGCGTGGGAAGATCGGTACGTGGTCTTCATCGTGACCCAAAGGAGTTTCCAACATGTGACGCTGGATTTTCCATGCGACGATCGAGAAGTGCTTCAGGCGTGGGAGGATCTGTATGGTTGGTTTAAAACTGGCCAAGGGGCTCGAGTTGATGCCTTGTTCACCTTACATGACTTCCAGTTCGCCCCCCTCCGAGATCATTTGGAGGGTTTCTTTGGGTTTTTAGTGGTTCCTGCCGATGATCTTCACCATGTCCCCTTCCATGCGTTGACTGCGGAGGAAGGCCATTATCTTTGTGATGAGTTTGATATCGCTTACTTGCCTTCGGCGGCCGTGTTGCCGCAACTGAGCCCACTTGGTAGGAACGGTGCCATGCTTTCCCTGGTGAATCCGGAACGAGGCACCGAGAACACATTGCCATTTTCGGAGTGGGAAGCTGACCATCTTCAGCAACAATTGAGATTCCCAGAGCACGAGATCTACGCAGGTCCGGATGCCACCATTGACAAATTGCAACAATGGGAATTGTTCCCCATCGTCCATTTCAGTTGCCATGGTGTCGGTAATGAATTCTATGCTCCGTTGTCGCGTTTGCACTTGTGCGGGGAACCGTTGTTGGCTCACGAAGTTCGCTACCGCCAACCACCCTTACCAAATGGAGCTCTCGTGATTCTCAATGGATGTGAGACCGCTGTCCGGGACGTTCGTGCCGTCAATGAATCGAGTGGCTTGATGAGTTCCTTCCTTGCTCGAGGAGCGGGCCTTGTGCTGGCGACGTCATGGAGTGTGGTCGACGCGTGTGCTTCTGAGATGGTGACTACTTTTTTGACATCTCTGGTGAAAGATCAAAGAAGTCCCAGTGAGTCGCTCCGCGTTGCTCAACGTCGTGCCCGCACAATCACTTGCGAGGAAGTCGAAGCTCGCTGTCAATATTTACTTAAGCATAAGTTTCCCGAGTCGGATTTTCCCTATGAAGCGGCGTGCCTCAATGCCGAAGGACTGAAGGCTTGTCAAAAAGGCGGCAATTGTAGAGGAATCAAGCATTACGCCACCAAGGCCGCCTCCAATTTCCGACGTTTGAAACAGCACAAGCAAGTCGCAACAAATGAGGCTCTGACGGATCAGCTACCAGAAACCACAGAGTTAAACATGGCTCGGGTAATGTTTGATCACCCAGTCTACTGGTCGGCATTTCATCTTTTTGGACGCGTGACATAAACCGCACGTAATTGTGGGCCTCAAAGCGATTCGAATTAGACAGGTCGACGCGCTGCGAAAAAAGACGTAAGCAAAGTTGCCTGGTCGATCCGGGTTTCCGGAAGAGCAGGACTGTCTTGTTTTCCCAGTCCCAACTCCTTGGATCTCCTCTTCGAGGAGCCCTTGAGCCTTGCGTGGGACTGAAAATTCGACGCCCTTGAAGGATTGGACGGCTAACCGATTGGATGCTGTGTGCGACATTAAAGTTGAGTCGAAATGGATTAAGACAATTGTTGCGCTGTGTCGAAATGTGTTATGAGATAATAGTCGGATAAGGAGGTGACGTCGCCGTCACCCCCTCTCCTCAGAACCGTGCATGCGAGTTGTCCCCGCACACGGCTCAAGCAAGCAGCTTACGTCCCTTTGGCTTTCTTGACTCGTCGTTGCTCTGCCGTCACTTGTTGGTGACAAAACAGATGCAACAACTCCCGGTTACTCCAGTTCTCCGAACCACCTTCGGCCTTGGCCACCTTGTGATTACGCTCGAGTTCTTCTCCGTTGAACAGAGCCTCACCACAAATCCGACATGTCCAGTCCTGCTTCTCGGCCAAGAGCAAGTCACTGCGGTTCAAGTGTCCCACGTTGACCTTCCGACGCGCCCACCAATACTCCTTCAACTGGGGATCGTCGGGAGAAGCCGTTCCCTGAACCAACACATGTCGACGGATTTTTACCCAGGAGAACTTCCACAAGTAGCGTCCTGTCTTTTTGTCTCCGAAGACCCACTGGTCCTTGCGATCAGGACAAAGGCGACCGAAGTATCGACGAACTCGCCAATACTTGGCCTTGTTCGGGTGCATTTGGCGGGCATAATGCCCAGCTCGCCGCGTCATCCAATGATCCATCTTGGAGAACACTTGAGACGAGACGACAGTGCGGTAATAGTTCGCCCAACCACGAATCTTGGGATTGAACGTGGCCAACACTGTTTGGATGTTGTGTCCTTTCAACCCTCGCCAAACGTCGCGGTACGCTTTTCGAACCTTCCGAACCGCTTCGCGACTGGGAGTGATGAGCAATTTGTATCCGGTCTTGGACCTCTTGCCGACCCAATACTGGCGTACTTGAAAACCCAAAAAATCAAACCCTTCGGTCACATGGACGAGGCGAGTCTTCTGAGTGGATAATTGAAGCCCTCGCTCGGCAAGCCACTTGGGCAAGACTTCGTCTCGGACGTGTTGGGCATCTTCCTGGGTTTCGCAGAATACGACAAAGTCATCGGCGTAGCGAACCATCGCCCGCGATCCAATTCGACCGTGGCGGTCGCGTTGGATTCCCAGTCCGGCTTCCATGCCGTGGAGTACGATATTCAACAACAAAGGACTGACAATGCCACCCTGCGGTGTCCCCGCTTCGGTCGGATGCCATTGTCCCTTTTCCACGTATCCGGCCTTGAGCCACTGTTTGACCAGTCCCCGCCCCGGAAACTGGCCAAGGGCTCTGACCAGATAGTCGTGAGAAACGTTATCGAACGCACCGGAAATGTCCGCATCTACGATCCACTTCTTGCGTCGGTGTGGAACGGCCAAAGTGTAGACTTTGGCAATGGCATCGTGGCACCCGCGTCCAGGTCGAAAACCATAACTGGTGGCCTCGAAGCGAGCTTCCCATTCCGGCTCCAAGGCGTTTTTGACACGCGCTTGCAGACACCGATCGACAATCGTAGGAATCCCCAGAGGTCGGAGCTTTCCGTTAGACTTGGGGATGTAGACGCGTCGGGCAGGCGACGCTCGCCAGGGCTGATACGTCATCAAGTGATCGACCAGTTCTCCCCGAGCAGCGGGTGTCTTGACCACCAGTTTATCCACACCAGGGGTGTGCCTGCCACGATTGTGCTGCGTCACTTGCCGGACACTCACGAGAGTATTGGCATAACTACGCAACAGCAGCTTTTGGAGCGAGCGAACCTTCCTGAGATCACCCGCCTCCGGCGCCCGAAAGATGCGTTGTCTCAAGTTGCGCACGATCCGGTGAGCCCGACGCCAA
Organism: uncultured Geminicoccaceae bacterium; assembly: GCA_964412385.1. Taxonomy (GTDB): domain Bacteria; phylum Pseudomonadota; class Alphaproteobacteria; order Geminicoccales; family Geminicoccaceae; genus JBGSYN01. The sequence continues at coordinate 231 of CAYPOV010000378.1, read as the reverse complement.
TCGACGTCGTTCCAACGGGTTCGCTTCGAAGGTCCGTTTGCAGAACTGGTAGTTCGCATCCAACTTGTCCTCCGACAAGGCACTTTCACAAAGAACTTTGGGCCACTCACCCGGTCCACGTCAGCCTTCTTTCGATGTGAGCAGGGGCTCTATCCAGCCGGATATGAACGCCATGGACGTCTTTTCCCGTTGCCTTTGGGCCACTGGCTTTCGCTTCTTGGACCATCCTGT
>CAYPOV010000377.1:0-4046 GCA_964412385.1 uncultured Geminicoccaceae bacterium | reverse complement strand
GATCACCAAGAAGACGATTTCCTACACAAACCATACGCTGTTGCCGGAGGCTTTGGAGACTTGGCCCGTTCCTTTGTTGGAGCGGCTTTTGCCTCGGCACATGCAGATTATCTATCAGATCAACGCGGATGTCCTGGAAGATCTTCGTGGGCGGCCCGATGTGTCCGATCCGTTCCTGTCTTCGGTGTCGCTGATCGACGAGAGTGACGGCCGCCGCGTCCGCATGGGTAATCTTGCGTTCTTGGGTGCGCATAAGATCAATGGCGTTTCAGCGCTTCACACAGAGCTCATGAAACAGACCGTCTTCAAGGATCTGCATCACTACTTTCCTGATCGCATCACCAACAAGACGAATGGCATCACACCGAGGCGCTGGCTCGTTCAATGCAATCCGGCGCTGACATCCTTGATCAATGCCGCGATCGGCGAAGATTGGGTCGATGATTTGGAACGGCTGCAAATGCTGGTTCCCCTTGCCGATGACGCGTCCTTTTGTGAGCGCTTTGCCGAGGCCAAACGCCAAAACAAAATCAAGCTCGCCAGTATCATCGCTGATCGCTTGGGAATTCGGGTCGATCCCAAGGCACAATTCGATATCCAGATCAAGCGTATCCACGAATATAAGCGTCAGCTGCTCAATATTCTCGAGACCATCGCACTCTATGATCAGATCCGCGCGCAGCCAATGGTCGACCGCACGCCCCAGGTACGGATCTTTGCCGGCAAGGCCGCAGCCTCCTACCAGCAGGCCAAGCTCATCATCAAGCTCATCAACGACGTCGCCGCTGTCATCAACCACGATCCGACCGTGCGCAACAAGCTCAAGGTCGTGTTTCTTCCCAATTACAATGTCAGTCTAGCCGAGAGGATCATCCCAGCCGCCGATCTCTCGGAACAGATCTCGACAGCCGGCATGGAGGCCTCGGGCACGGGCAACATGAAGCTCGCGCTCAATGGCGCTCTCACCATCGGCACGCTCGACGGTGCCAATGTCGAGATCAAGGAACGGGTCGGTGACGACAATATCTTCATATTCGGGCTCACCGCTGAAGAGGTCGCCGCACGGCGTCGGCAAGGCTATGATGCCCGTGCCGAAATCGCTAACACACCTGCGCTTAACGACGTGCTTCATGCGGTCGAATCGGGTGCCTTCTCGCATGACGATCCGAGCCGATATCGCAATCTTGTCAACGGGTTGCGTGACAATGATCATTTCTTGGTAACAGCCGATTTCGCAGCCTATCGCCAGGCCCAATCGGCTGCTGCAGAGGCCTATGCCGATCACACGAGCTGGATGCGCAAGGCGGTCTTGAACACCGCGAATGTCGGCTGGTTTTCCTCGGATCGAACAATCCGTGACTACGCTCAGGAGATCTGGCAGGCTCTCCCAAGTTAACAAACTGGCTCAGTGCAATCAGGCGAGGGCCCTGTCGGGAAGTAGGCGATGGCTAACGATACGGATACCGCCACACTTGTTCGTAGCTCGATGGCCTATGTGCTTGCCGGCGGCCGCGGCTCCAGGTTGCGGGAGCTGACTGATGTTCGCGCCAAGCCGGCAGTCTATTTCGGCGGCAAAACCCGGATCATCGACTTCGCACTTTCCAATGCGGTCAACTCCGGTATTCGCCGCATCGGTGTGGCGACCCAGTACAAAGCTCACAGCCTCATCCGGCATCTGCAACGCGGTTGGAATTTTTTCAGGCCCGAGCGTAACGAGAGTTTCGATATTCTGCCGGCGTCGCAGCGCGTCTCCGAAACGCAATGGTATCTCGGAACAGCGGACGCCGTTTATCAGAACATCGAGATCATCGCGGACCATGGAGTCGACTACATCATCGTTCTTGCCGGCGACCACATTTACAAGATGGATTACGGCGTCATGCTCCGGCAGCATGTCGAGACGGGTGCCGATGTCACGGTCGGTTGCATCGAAGTGCCCCGCCCCGATGCAACGGCATTCGGTGTGATGCATGTCGACGAAAACTGGAATATTGTCTCGTTTCTCGAGAAGCCCCAGGATCCTCCGGCGATGCCCGGCAAGCCCGATACCGCGCTTGCTAGCATGGGCATCTACGTTTTCGATACCAAGAAGCTCTTCGACTATCTGATCGAGGATGCAGAGGACCACCATTCCAACCACGATTTCGGCAAAGACATTATTCCGTCAATTGTCAATGACGGCAAAGCCGTTGCCCACAGTTTCACGCAGTCCTGTATCAAGAGCCCCGAGGAGAAGGAGGCCTATTGGCGCGATGTCGGCACCGTGGATGCCTATTGGGAAGCCAATGTCGATCTGACCCGGGCGGTTCCGGCACTCGATCTCTATGACAATAGTTGGCCGATCTGGACCTATGCCGAGATCACGCCGCCCGCGAAATTCGTGCATGATGAAGACGACCGCCGTGGTGAGGCCGTAAGCTCCCTGGTCTCCGGCGGATGCATCATCTCTGGTGCCAGCCTCAGGCGTTCCCTGTTGTTCACTGGCGTGCATGTGCATTCCTTCAGCAAGCTTGAAGACGCCGTGCTGCTTCCGGGTGTTGATGTCGGGCGTGGGGCATCGTTGAAGAAAGTGGTCATCGATAGAGGTGTCGGGATTCCGCCAGGGCTTGTTGTTGGGGAGAATCCCGAGGAGGACGCCCGACGATTTCGAAGGACCGATCGGGGCGTGTGTCTCATCACCAAAAAAATGATCGACGCTCTCGAGAGCTAGTTCTTTGGGTCGTTTAGCGTCATGAAAATCCTAGCTGTCGCGTCGGAAATAGTTCCTCTTGTTAAGACGGGAGGTCTCGCGGATGTCGCAGGGGCCCTGCCCAAATCGCTCAAGGCGCTAGGGGCGGAAACCTATACGCTGATTCCCCGATATCGTGGCATTGCTCAACAGCAAGGACGGGTGAAATCGGAACATGCGTTGGGCTCGATCCTGGGATGCGAGGCCCGCCTCCTTCACACCGTCCTCGATGGTGATCTTGACGTTCTGTTGTTGGATGCACCCCCGCTTTATGACCGGGACGGCGGACCTTATGCGGATGCGGCGGGCGTCGACTGGCCTGACAATCCGATTCGGTTTGCGGCACTGGCGCAGGCGGCGCAGCGAATAGCCAGTGGGGCGCTGGCGGGCTGGCAACCCGATATCGTTCATGCCCATGACTGGCAGGCGGGGCTGGCTCCAGCCTATTTGAAGCTCGCGGGCGGTCCATCGCCGAAATCGGTGATGACGATCCATAATCTTGCCTTTCAGGGCCAGTCTCCGCCTGAGCTTTTGGGATTGCTGGGGCTGCCGGCCTCGTCGTTTGCTGTCGAAGGGCTCGAATATTATGGGGCCATCGGCTATCTTAAAGCGGGTCTCTATTATGCGGACCACATAACGACGGTCAGTCCGACTTATGCCAGAGAGATCCAGTCGCCCGGTGCTGGCATGGGAATGGATGGCCTACTTTCGACACGCGCTGCGCGTGGCGAGGTGAGCGGTGTTCTCAACGGCATCGACGAGAAAGTCTGGGATCCTGGTTCCGACCCGCATTTGCCAGCGCACTACGATGCCCATGATCTTTCCGGGAAAGCCGAGAACAAGGCGGCGCTTCAGGAAGAACTGCGCCTCGAGGTCAATCCCGAGCGTCCGCTCTTTTGTGTCGTCACAAGACTGACTTGGCAGAAGGGCATGGATGTCTTGCCCGAGATTATCCCCGCACTGATCGCCCGCAACGCGCAGCTTGCCGTATTGGGATCTGGTGATGCCTCGATCCAGGGAAGACTGGGTCTCTTGGCGGCTGCCAATCCTCGAGCCATCGCCTGCACGTTTGGCTATGACGAAGCGTTATCGCATCGGCTTCAAGGAGGATCGGATGCCATACTCATTCCTTCTCGCTTCGAGCCATGCGGTCTGACGCAGCTCTATGGCTTGCGCTACGGCACGGTTCCCGTGGTGGCACGGGTGGGCGGTCTTGCGGATACGATTATAGACGCCAATGACGCAGCGCTCGACGCCGGTGTTGCGACAGGCATTCTATTTGCGCAGATCGACGCGCAGGGCTTGATACACGCCGTCG
>CAYPOV010000376.1:0-4090 GCA_964412385.1 uncultured Geminicoccaceae bacterium | reverse complement strand
AGGTGTCGCCCTGGCTACGTCATTGACTTTTTGGAAACAATTCAGCTTGTATTTAATGTAAGCAATGTCGTTTTCATAATTGGCATTGACACGTTGCAAATTGAGAACGGAGTAAAAAAAGAATTTGGCGATGAAACAAATAGCAAGGCATATCTCAGGCGATTTATTGACCGGTCGTTTCAACTTGCGGAACCAAATTACGTCGATATATCTCATTGGCTATTCAAACAAAAAGGCATAGATAACGAAAAAATAACATCTCTGCCGGAGATAAGTATCGCACAAATTTTCGGGCTGGCCATGAAATACGGCGGCCAGACTGTTCGAGACATGCAACAGTGTTTTGAAATACTGCAAGATTTTGTTGATCTTTGGGATCGTCAGGCAAAAATCGAAATTGTATATCTACTGTTATCATTAATTTGCGTCCATAAGGGTTGCTCTATGGACGATGGGTCAAAACCATACAAAATATTTGCTGGTTGGACACTTTGCGTACCATGGGGAGATCAGTTCAAATCAAAAACGGAAACTGTCGATATGGAGTTTCTCGCTTTCCAGCTATTCAGTAGCGCTTCTCGGCCACTGAAGGATCATATGCGATCCGAGCCTAGCAACTTTATTGAATACTATGTACGGCAAGTGTATATTGAGGAATTTGCGAAGGAACATCAAAATACATCTTCGTTGTCCAACCCTCCAGTATCTCTCTTGACTAGCTACTACGATAAGCTCTTAAGAATCTCGGAGTTCTCGATGCCGCTAAGTGAGTGAATCGCCCGCTTAGACCGCAAACGTCGCGGGAGCGCGAGGGGGACGTTTCCCCTCGCATTCTTTTTTCGATAAAAATTCAACAAAGTGGTTGAATGTTTTTTCTGAACGGCTATGTTCAACCGCATGGTTGAATTAGAGACGGTCCAATTGAATTCGGTTTTTCATGCGCTTGGCGATGCGACCCGCCGGCGGATGTTGCGGCAGCTTGCGCATGGTGAGCAGACGGTGAGCGAGCTTGCCGAGCCTTTTGCGATGTCGCTGGCGGCTGCATCGAAGCACATCAAGGCATTGGAGAATGCCGGGCTGATCAGCCGTGAGGTGCGCGGCCGAACGCATTTTTGCCGCCTCGACCCTCAACCTCTTGCCAGCGCCCATCAATGGCTGAGCTTCTATGAGCGTTTCTGGTCCGAACGTTTGGATGCGTTGGAAGCGCTCTTGCGCGAGAAGGACGCTGACAAGCCCCCTAACACTGAAGGAGATGGCGATGAATGACGTTGCGGCGGGACGTGGTTTCGGCGTGTTGGTCGAGCCGGACGTTTTGCGGATTCAGCGGTTGTTGCCGGGCCCGATCGAGCGGGTTTGGGCTTATTTGACGGAGAGCGATTTGCGCCGTCAGTGGCTTGCGGAAGGCCGGATGGAGATGAAGGTGGGAGCGCCGTTCGAGTTTGTTTGGCGCAACCATCAGCTCAGCAATCCGCCGGTCAAGCCCGAAGGTTTTCCCGACGAGCATCGTATGGAAAGCCGGATCACCGAATGCGATCCACCGAGAAGGCTTTCCTTTAGATGGAATGACAGTGGCGACGTCACGTTCGAGCTCGAGCCTGAGGATGACAAGGTTTTGCTGACGGTCATCCATCGCCGCTTGCCTGACCGCGCGACCTTGCTGATGGTGAGCGCCGGCTGGCATATGCATCTCGACACGCTGGTGGCGCGTGCCACGGAGGAAGAGCCGGCGCCGTTCTGGGAAGGCTGGAAGCGGCTGCGCACGGAATATGACGAGCGCCTGCCGGGTTGAGGTTCTTTTGCGGGGCGGGCCTTTGGTACGGCCCGTTCCAATCAGTTCCTTACCTAATGGGTGTAGGGGTCTGCTGCGTCACGCAGGCCATCGCCCATAAAATTGAAGGCGAGGACGACGATGATAACCGGGACCACAGGCAGCATGAGCCAGGGGTAGAGCGAGATGACGTTGACGTTTTGTGCGTCGTTGAGCAGCACGCCCCAGGAGGTCATCGGTGCGCGCACGCCGAGGCCCAAGAATGAGAGTGCGGTTTCGGCGAGGATCATGGCAGGGATCGAGAGGGTTGCCGAGGCGATAAGGTGGCTCATGAAGCTCGGGATCAGATGCTTGCCGATAATGCGCGAGGGTCTCGCACCCATGAGGCGGGCGGCACTGGCGAAGTCTTCTTCACGTAGGGCGAGGACTTTGGAGCGGACAGCGCGGGCGAGGCCGGTCCAATCGACGAGGCCCAGGATGACGGTGATGCCGAAATAAACCCAGATGGGATCCCAGGTGATGGGAATGGCGGCACTCAGGGCCATCCAAAGCGGGATCTGCGGAAAGCTTCGGATGATCTCGATGAGGCGCTGGATGATGTTGTCGAGAAAACCGCCAAAATAGCCCGAGATACCGCCCAGGGTGATGCCGAAGAAAAAGCTGATGGTGATGCCGATCAGGCCAACCGTGAGCGAGATGCGCGCACCTTGGACGATCCTCGAGAAGACGTCGCGGCCGAGACGGTCGGTGCCCAAAAGAAAGAAGGTGCCGTTTTTGGGCGGGCAAACCAGGTGGAAACGGCCTTCGATCAGGCCCCAGAACTTATAGCTCTCGCCCAAGCAGAAGAAGCGGAGGGGATAGCTTTGCTCGGGATCCGGCGTGTATTCGCGTTTGAGGGTCTCCATGTTGAGTTCCATGTCGTAGCCCGACACGGAGGGACCGACGAAGCTGCCGTTATGGAAGAGGTGGATGCCTTGGGGCGGCGTGTAGATGAAGCTCGAGTTGCGGGTTTGATAGTTGTAGGGGGCGACGATCTCGGCAAACAGCACGATCAGGTAGAAGGCGATCAGGATATACATCGAGATCATGGCGATGCGGTGGCGGCGAAAACGCCACCAGATGAGCTGCCACTGCGAGGCCTCGTAGAACTTGAGCTGTTCCGGCGTGAGTTCCTCGTCGCCTTCGTAAGGATTGAAGGGTTCGGGATTGACGTAATGCTCGCTCTTGATCGGGTCGGTGCCGATTGGCTCCTCTGTGGCCGGATCCCTGGCTGGGTCCTTGGTTGGAGTGTCTGTCATCGGGTGCGTCCTCCGCCGAGGCGGATGCGCGGATCGAGCACGGCCAGCAGGAGATCGGAGACGAGTACGCCGATCACCACCAGAATGGCTTCGAGCATCAGAAAGGAGCCCGCGAGATACATGTCCTGGCTTTGCAGCGCGCGCACCAGGATGGGACCGTTCAAGGGCAGCGACAGGACGATGGCGACGAGTGCCGAGCCCGAGATCAGCTCGGGAAGAAGATTGCCGATATCGGCGATGAAAGGATTGAGCGACATCCGCAGCGGATATTTGAGCAAGGCGCGCCGCGGATGCATGCCCTTGGCCTTAGCGGTGACGACGTAGGGTTTTTGCAGCTCGTCCATGAGATTGGCGCGCAGCCGGCGGATCATGCCGGCGGTGCCGGCGGTGCCGATGACGATCACCGGAACCCAGAGATGTTCGAGCACGGAGACGAACTTGCCCCAGCTCATCGGCTGGTCGGCATACTCCGGATCATAGAGCCCGCCGATCGACGTGCCGAACCAGACATTGGCGAAATAGAGAAGAACGAGGGCCAAGAGAAAGTTGGGGGTGGCGAGCCCGAGATAGCCAAGAAAGGTGAGGCCGTGATCGCTCCAGCTATATTTATGGGTGGCTGAATAGATGGCGATCGGGAAGGAGACGACCCAGGTGAAGATCACGGTCGCGAACGACACAACGAAGGTGAGGAAGAAGCGGTCGCCGATGACCTCGGTGACCGGCCGGTCATATTCGAAGGAATAGCCGAAATCGCCCTGAACGAAGCCCGTGATCCAGGTCAGATATTGTTTCCACATCGGATCATCGAGGCCATAGAGGTCGCGAAGATATTCGATCTGCTCGGTGGGAACGCCTTCGCCGCGCGCCATCATCTCGGAGATCTGTGCCGAGAGGAAATCGCCGGGCGGCAGCTGGATGATGACGAAGGTGATGACGCTGATGGCGATCAACGTCGGGAACATCAAGAAGACGCGGCGGATGACATAGCGAAGAAGCAAATTACCTCCCTGCTCCGGCCTGCTCT
>CAYPOV010000375.1:2631-4101 GCA_964412385.1 uncultured Geminicoccaceae bacterium | reverse complement strand
GCTCCGTCACGGACACTGTATTCCAGCGAGATCGTCTGAAGACTCTTCGTATAAGGATTTCAGCTGCTTACAAAGCAATCCATGCATTGCTGATGCGTCGAGGCTGTCTTGACTTCGTCACTGGACGACCGACGGAAATAATGACGTTCTTTGATGATAAAATTGACATCCACCATGTGTTTCCACAGCAATGGTGTACAAGAAAAGGCATAAAGCCTGGAATCTTCAATGCTATAATTAACAAAACGCCGCTGTCAAAACAAACCAACATTTCGATACGCGGCGATGCGCCTAGTGTGTACCTCAAAAGAATTGAAGAGAGATTCAGTATTGATTCTAATAGAATGGATGAAATTTTGCGCACCCATATGATTGCGCCCGAATTCCTGCGAACCGATGATTTCAGTGGTTTCTATAACAATCGGATTGAGGCGTTGAGCCAACTCGTGTCGGAAGCCATGGGCAAGCCGGTGGTGACAGATCATGGCACCGACGAGGTCGAGCATGACCCCCTTCTCTCCGACACCGATGGCGACGAAGAGCTTGATGAAGCATAGTCGCACCGATAGTCTTGCAGTCTCAGTTTCTTCGACAGAGCGGATTTCTCTGCATTGAGTCTCAGCGGCGGCGACCGCCGCTTTCTCGTCTAAAGTTCATTTTGAATTCTGTTCGTTTTGCGGATCCCGAGGGCGCGTAGTTAATTGTTCGGTATACCGAAACTTCTCGAAGCTAAGACCTTGCGATCTCGACGAGTCTTGACCGTAAATCCTCCGCCGAGGTCAATGGCGTGTCATACCACAACCGAGCAGAATCATCGTCGCGCATGAGATCGAGGCCTTCGGGATCGAGGCCGGTAAGGCGCCAGCCGGTGGTGGTTTTGCCTAAAGATTTGGCGTAGCGGTCGATGGCGTCCTGGTGGTCTTGGTTCATATGATCGACGGCACTCTCTTCCATGGCTTCGAGGCCGGGAAGGGCTTCTTGGGGAACGGCGAGATCTGCGGCTTCGGGCATATAGGCTTTGCCGTAGCCGCCATTGAGAAGCACGCGTTCGGGAATGAGCCGCCAGAGGGCCATGTCGCCGAAATCGACGTAAAGGGCGCTCTTGGGATGGCGCCACAGAAAGCGGCGGCGGAAGGTTTGGCGCGCTGGACCGTCCTCGAAGCGCTCGGCGCGGCCGACAATGGTGATGCGGGGATGGGCGAGGGGATCGCCTTTACCCGGCTCGCCGACCAGGATCGAGCAACGCGGATTATGTTCGAGCGAGCCGAAATGCGGTGAGAGCTGTGAGGCCAAAAAGCCGAGTTCGCCCGCCATGGTGGTGGCGACATTGACCCGGCTGGCTTCGGGTGCACCGTCCTCGGCATCGATCACCGCAAGCGCCCCATAGCGGGCGGTCCTGAGCAAGGTCTTGCCAAGCCGCCGCGCATTGTCGTCAACCTCCTGCCACATCCGCTTCTGTTCAGCCATCTC
>CAYPOV010000375.1:0-2531 GCA_964412385.1 uncultured Geminicoccaceae bacterium | reverse complement strand
GCCGCCGCGCATTGTCGTCAACCTCCTGCCACATCCGCTTCTGTTCAGCCATCTCGTTCAAGCGCTCCTGCAATGTCTCGCCAAAGCCAGAGATGGCGTGCGCGGCACCACTATCCAAGCCAAGCCTCTTGCGGTGTTCGAGAGACGTCATGGCTCCCCCTTTCGAGCCGAACGTCCGATAGGCGCGAATTCTTCTGTCCGCGGCGGCGAAATCGCACATGCGCTTTTCCTGACCCTTCTTTGTGCCTCATGAATCTGCGCCAAGGAGCGCGGGCTATTGATAACAAAAACAGCGCCAATTATGTCGTTGGAGGGAGCAATCAGAGATCTGTCGTGAATGGATCGCTGTGCGCGAGGTGGGAGACCTTTGTCGAGGAGATGGATTCTTCTACTCGCTGGCAGAACTCGAAACCGATGATTGTACACTCGTCATGAAAGAGATGCAGAATAGGAGAATAGCGCTTTGTTCAACAAGATGACATTCCAAATTGTTTTGGCCGTCTGGGTGATTTGGCACCTGGCTTTCGGCGTCCTCGCAACATTTCTTCCGGACACTGGTGCGCGGCTTGGCGGCTGGAGCCCTGAGGCAGGCTGGACCAGCGATATGCTGGCCTTGAGCACGCAATATGGCATGGTTATGCTTCTACTTGCACTGGTCTATGCGATCGCCCTGATCGATCCCATACGATATCTTCGTGTCCTGTGGGTAGCGATTGCCGAGCAAGTACTGGGGATCGCCTATGCTGTGTACATCTACACGAACATCGGAAGCGTGACCTTGGCGCAAGTCAGCATCCAAGCATTAATCAATATTGTTTTTGTCGTTGTTTTTGTGATGTTTTGGCGCAACCTTCAAGGTCATTACAGTACCTCGACAAGATAACGCTCCAGTGTTACTGGTGAAGGATCGATTTTTGCATTATTTGAATTGCCACGGTGTGTTGGGTGCTTGTTGACGTTGACGGCGCTCAACACACCGCGGTACTTCTAAGAGCATTGCCCAAACCAATCGGCATTTCTTTAATGACCGATGGCGCGAAACACGAGGTCTGGCCAGAAAGTTTCGGCGGCTGAGCCGTCCTCGGCATCGATCACCGCAAGCGCCGATAGCGGGCGGTCCTGAGCAAGGTCTTGCCAAGCCGCCGCGCATTGTCGTCAACCTCTTGCCACATTCGCTTCTGTTCAGCCATCTCGTTCAAGCGCTCCAGTAATGTCTCGCCAAAGCCACAAATGGCATCCGTCAGGCAATCATCCAATCGAGGTATGGCTCGGCTATCGAGAGATTGCAGGGAGCCCGAGGCCAAGCCTTGCTTGCGATAGGCGCAAATTCGTCTGCGGTTGGCGGTGGCGAAATCGGTTGTGAGCCTCGGGTAACATTGCGTGGGACCCAATCAAACAGTCTTAAGATTGTTAACGATTGATAACAAAAATTGCGCAGATTATGTTATTAGAGGCAAGCAATTGGAGACCTTTCATGAATGTGTCGCTGGGTAAAAGGTGTGAAGCTTTTGTCGAGGAGGCGGTCCGTTCAGGGCGGTATGCCTCGTCGAGCGAAGTCGTGCGTGAAGGTCTGAGACTTGTCGAGGAGCGCGAGGCCAAGTTGCAGAGCCTACGGCAAACACTCGAGGATTCGCTGTCGGGAGGCGGTGCCCATGGCGACGCCACGATCAGCGATGACATCGAGCGCGCATACCTACAAGCCAAAGCCGAGGGGCTTTGATTGGCGCAGCGTGTCTATCTCAATGGTGCTCGCCGTGATCTCAGAGGCATTCTTGAGTATATTGCCAAACAAAGTCGGAACGCAGCGAGGGCCCGTGAGTTTGTCTGCCAACTTCAGGACCAGTGCAGGCTGATCGCCGAGAATCCCCAAATTGGTCGTGAACGATCCGAGCTACGCCTAAGCATTCGAAGTCTGGCAACACGTGGCTATGCAATCTTTTACGAAGAACGTGAGGACCACATCGCCATTGTGAATGTTCTTCACGGTCATCGTGATATCGAAGCGTGCTTTCGTGCGCACTTATGCTCTCGCCATATCAGTACCGCCCCCGGGAAGCGCGCCGGTCTCTGCTTCCCTGTCTTGGGAAAAATCCACTCGTAAACTCGTGCTGCTTATGCTAGTGTTCCTCGTTGCTCTCACACCGGAATATGGCGATGATATGTCCGGGCATCAGTGGAAATTACAAAGTCGAACCCGAGCTCGTGGGTCGTAACAACATGACCTCGTTTCGTCACCTGACGGAACCCGAGATAGCAAAATGACACGAACGAATTCATCGAGAGTGCCAGCAAACTCCTCCACCCAAAAAATGCACAAACGATTTCCCAAGCGCAAAACCCAGACAATCGCTGCGCCCACGCGCCATGTCAGCGGTTCCCAGGGGTCAAGGGAGATGGCATCTCCCTAGAAATTTCCTTGCTCATCAGCTTTTTTACAAAGACGAACCCGAAATGCCGGCTTGATCGTGGGGGCTGTTGCTTCAGTTTCAAATGATCGGAGCCAATATACAGCCGGAGCAAATCACAAATAA
>CAYPOV010000374.1:0-4141 GCA_964412385.1 uncultured Geminicoccaceae bacterium | reverse complement strand
TGAACTGTTGGTGGCCGGCCTTCCATTTGGTGTCGGTCCCGAAGACTATGCAGCATGGCTCTATGCTGGTGGCGGTTTGGCGCTGCAGCGGGAGATCTATGACAGGATTTATGACGGCCACGTGATGGTCTGGCCGGTGGCGATCACCGGCGTGCAAGGCGGGGGCTGGTTTCCGGACGCTCTGCCGGATGAAGCCGATTCCAATACTGCCATGCGGACACTTTGTGCCAAACCTTGGATCGTCCGCTGGCCCGAGCCGGGCGCAGGGATTTGGAGCGATGCTTGTTCCGTGGTTGGCATTGAGGCTCAGGATATCGGGCCCTTGACGCGCTGCCAAACGCCGGAAGGTCCGTGTCCCGCCGAGGACAATCCCGCGAGAGCGATCACGTCTCTAACTTTTGGCGGGTTTGTGCCAGGTGCAGCACCAATGCGATCGGCGATCGATCATCAGATCGACGCTTACGAGCTTAATCTTCCACTGGCCGATGCACTCCTGGGAAGACGTGCATTGGATCAGGACGACCGACCGCTTGAAGCCGCGGATCTTTCGACATTGATCGATGCCACACCCTATCACTATGGCGCCACCTGGCATCAACGGGTCTCTTATGTGGAGCTCTTAGCCAATCGAACATGGTTTGAGGGTCTCGATCCGGCACTGCAAGCCCTGATCCCGGTGATCGCCCAAGCGGCAGTCATGGATAATCTCGCTCATTCCCAAGCGGGCCAAGGTGAGGCTGTGGCGATCCTCGAGGCCAATGGCGCCATAGTCAGGGCGTGGCCTTCGGGCTTGCTGCAGGCACTGGAGAAGGCCGCGATACGCTATCTCGATAACCGCGCCGAGAACCTTCGAGCCGATGGCTATCAGGACTATGGGCACCTTCTCGCCCATATGCGCGACTTCCAAGAGACTCACCAGGCATTCCAACCCTTCACCCGTGAGACACCTTGAGCCATGGCGATCACCTATCAATTCACACTCAAAGGTGTCCTAAGCGGCGAGACGCCGCGCGCCGTCGTTCGTCGAAGCTCGATTATCGCACTCATCGCCTTTTTGACTTTGATCGATCTTTTCGGCGCGCAGGCGCTTCTGCCGCAACTGGTGCAGGCTTTCGAAACCGACCCCGGCACGATGGGCTTTGCGGTCAATGCCAGCACCATCGGCATGGCGGTCGCCGGCCTCGCGGTCGCCTATTTTAGCGACCGCATCGACCGCAAGCTCGGCATCTGGCTCAGCCTGACCTTGCTGGCCATCCCGACGGCCTTGCTCGCTTTTGTCGACAGTATTCCCATCTTCGTGGCGCTCAGGGTCGTTCAAGGTGCACTGATGGCGACCGCCTTCACGCTCACCATGACCTATCTCTCCGAACAATGTAACATCACCGCGGCCGCGGCGGCCATGGCGTCTTACATCACGGGCAATGTGGCGAGCAATTTCGTGGGCCGGCTGCTTGCGGTGTCGTTCGCCGATTTCGGAGGCCTGGAAACTGCTTTTGTGGGTTTTGCGCTGCTCAATCTCGTGGGTGGCCTGATCACGTTTTTGGTGTTGAGCGCCTATCCACCCGGTGCTCCTGGCGCGACATCTCCGCTTCAGGCCTGGGCGGCCCATCTCAAAGATCCACGCTTGCGCGCCAGTTTCGCCATCGGATTCTGCCTGCTCTTCGTCTTCGTCGGCGTGTTCACCTATGTGAACTTCGTCCTGGTAAGCCCCACCCTCGGTGTGCCCGAAACCCTGCTCGGCCTCGTCTATGCGGTGTTCATTCCCTCGATGATCACAACCCTGATGGCGGGCGATCTCGGCAGGCGGCTCGGGGCCCGCAACGCTTTTTGGCTCGCCTCGGCAGTGGCCGCAGTCGGGCTCGTCTTCATCATTATTCCGAACTTGACCGTCGTTCTTATCGGCCTCGCGCTTGTCGGAATCGGCACATTCTTCGCGCAAGGCATGGTGGCAGGCTTTGTCGGCCGCGCGGCGACGCAGAGCAAAGCGGCTGCCAACGGCCTTTATCTCACCTCATATTATGTCGGCGGCCTGGTAGGCTCGATCGCGCTCGGCGTCGTCTTTGACATGGCGGGCTGGATCGCCTGCGTGATTTGCATCGTGATTGTGCTTGCGATCGCGGCAGCGCTGGCGATGCAGCTCAAGGAGCCGGCACCCGCCTGAATAGTCTCAACAGACGCGTCTAGGTTCCTCTTTTCAAGCCGTAGCCGCGAAGAGTCGCTCCGAGGGTGTAGCAGGCTCGGTATCGGCGCGCACGAGTATTTCGTAGTCTTGCATAATCTCGCGCGCCAGCGCACCGACCTCAAATCGATAAGGTCCAATCTCACCAACCGGTGTCACCTCGGCGGCACTGCCTGTAAGCCAGCATTGCTCGAAACCCTCGAGCTCCTCCGGCATGATATGACGCTCCACCACCTCGACACCGCGCTGGTGCAACAGCTCGATCACGGTGTGCCTCGTGATACCGGCCAAAAAGCAATCCGGTGTGGGCGTATGAACCACGCCGTCTTTGACAAAGAATACATTGGCACCCGTCGCCTCGGCGACATAGCCCCGATAATCCATCATCAAGGAGTCGGAACAGCCTTTGGCCTCGGCCGCATGCTTCGATAGCGTGCAGATCATATAGAGACCGGAGGTCTTAGCATGACAGGGAATCGTCTCGGGCGAGGGGCGTTTCCAAGCGGAAATGTCGAGCTTCGCCCCTTTCGCCTTGGCATCGCCGTAATAGGCTCCCCAAGGCCAGACGGCGACTGCCATATTGATAGGATTGCGTGAGGAGGCGACGCCCATATCTGGTCCGGCACCACGCCAGGTGATCACGCGTACATAGGCATCTTCGAGGTTATTGACGCGCAGGGCCTCCGTTTTGGCAGCCTCGATCTCTTCGACGCTCCACGGCAACGGTAGGTCGAGAAGTTTGGCACTATGGAGCAGGCGCTTGGAATGCGCCTCGGATTTAAAGATCCGCCCGCCATAGGCGCGCTCGCCCTCGAATACCGATCCGCCATAATGCAGTGCATGGGTCAAGAGATGCACTTGCGCCTTACGCCAATCGACAAAGGCACCGTTCATCCATATCAAGCCATCGCGATCATCGTAACCTAGCGGTTTGAGTTCATCAGCCATCAGGCGCCACCTTTATGCGCAACCAATCCGTCGTTCCATGGGATCAGCCTGTGAATTCCAAGCCCCTGCCTCACAACGCTCTCAGCGACCGAAAGCGACTTGCCCTGCTTGAGCGAGACGGCATAAAGCCGTGTCACAACCGGGAAATCAAGATTATTTCCGAAACGGGATGCCCTCGGCTACTCTCACGTCACAGGGGTGCGTGCATCGGCACCGCGACAATTGCCGCGATAACTTCGTCGAATCCGCGCAAAAAGAGTGTCCAAAACTCCGCCGGTATCAATGAATTTGCCGAACACGCCATTCGTCTTCGATCACGCGTTCATTCCGGCCGAGCATGAGTTGTGAGGACGGAGCCCTTTGGCACAAGTCCATTGACCGGCCCCTATCTGAAGCGTTGCTAGAGGCAGAAGCTCTAAACCTCGAAACCATGTCGTGTTCGAAGCTCGAGGCAATCGCCTTGAATAAACAGGGCCAATTCGGGTCATCCTTCCACTGAAACCTGATGAACTTGATCGAGCCCGGAGACGAGATCGAGACAGATTTTTCTCGTCTGTTTCGCGACAGCGCATGACGATCTTTGGCTCACGCAGTCAACGAAACGACGAAGTATCAACCCAGTTGGCATGGCCGAAGGGTGCACATTTCACGTACTGCATTGCCTGACATAGCGGTCATCGTCGCTACCATGAGGGAATTTTTCCTCCCATCTAAAAAGGGAAACGCCTTCAGGGATGGGAATGCAGACCATAAATGAAAGAAAGTCCTAGAAAAGGTTAATATTGTTTGATCATCGGATGAATCCGTGGTACGCTCCTGAAGTTTTGTCATTGGATAGGATATTGAAATGATTATTGAGCAAAGCGAGCCACAGCACGAACCGTCACGATTCGATGGTGTGACGTCTGATGGGCCAGTGACGGAAGAAGGCAAAGCAACCGACTCGCAGAACGCGGTGCCCCATGAGCTGATGAACCGGCGGTTGGTGATGAGCGAGGATGAGCGGGCTCATGC
>CAYPOV010000373.1:0-4157 GCA_964412385.1 uncultured Geminicoccaceae bacterium | reverse complement strand
CCGGGAGTATGAGGGGGCGGTGCCCCTAAAAAAAACGAAAGCATATCACGCTAAGTCGCGTTGTCTCACTGCTTGTCGCATTGCGTCATCGGCGGTATCGTTGAGAGGTCATGACGCGTTGATGGCGAAGGTTTTTTTCAGGGTTTGTAGCGTTTTCGGGGTTTTGATGGACAATATGAAGGACGCCTCGCGGATCATTGTTGATGAGGACGGAACGCGCAAGCCCGTGCCGATCTATGATGATGAGGCGTTTGCGGCGATGCGTCGTGCGGGAAGGCTCGCGGCCGAGACCTTGGATTTCATCACGGGGCATGTGGAGGTTGGTGTCTCGACCGGCGCGCTCGATCGACTGATCGAGGGCTTCATGCGTGACAATGGCGGGATCCCGGCGACGATCGGCTATCGCGGCTATCAGCATGCGAGCTGTATTTCCGTGAATCATGTCGTCAATCATGGCATTCCTAGTGACGAGAAGAAACTGAATGCTGGGGATATTCTCAATATCGACGTGACGGTGATCGTCGATGGCTGGTATGGCGATACCAGCCGCATGTTTGTTGCGGGCGACAAGACATCGGTCAAAGCGCAACGGCTTTTGGATGTGACGTTCGAGGCGATGTGGAAGGGCATTGAGGTTGTTCGCCCCGGTGCCACCTTGGGTGATGTCGGCTATGCCATTCAGTTGCATGCAGAGGCGGCGCGCTGTTCGGTGGTGCGCGAGTTTGTCGGCCATGGATTGGGCCGGGTGTTTCATGATGCGCCCGAGGTTAGGCATTTCGGCAGGCCGGGCACGGGTTTGGTGCTAGAGCCCGGGATGATTTTCACGATCGAGCCGATGATTAATGCCGGCAAGGCGGCCGTGAAGATCTTGTCGGATGGTTGGACGACGGTGACGCGGGACCGGTCCTTGTCGGCGCAGTTCGAGCACTCGGTTGGTGTGACTGAGGCGGGTTGTGAGATTTTCACACGCTCGCCGCAGGGCTTCGAACGGCCTCCTTATACCGCGGCGGCTGCGGGTGTGCCGGCCTGAGTTGGGGTTCGCATTCGATCCTAGATCGCAGTTTGGAGGGGTACGAAGCGGTGGTATTGCTGCCGCACCAGGTGCACGCGATTGCGGCCTTTTCGTTTGGCTTGGTAGAGGGCGCGGTCAACGATGGTGAGGAGTTGGGTAGCGTCGGGCGGCGTGGTCTGGAACAGGACGAGGCCGATACTGACGCTGAGGGCGAAGCTGTCAGCGCCGCAGAAGAAAGGGTTGTCGTTGATGCTCCGCCGGATGGTTTCGGCAGTGACGAGGCATTGATGGTCGGTGGTTTCGGTGAGCAGGGCCGCGAATTCCTCGCCACCGATGCGGGCAAAGAAGTGGTTCGCCGGGAGTGAGCGCTGGCATAGGTCGACGAGTAGGCAGAGGGCTTCGTCGCCGACATGGTGGCCGTGGGCGTCGTTGATCGATTTGAAGTGATCGATGTCGATCATCATGAGGGCGTGCGCATTGTTTCGCAGCGGCGGCACAAGCCGTGCATCGTTGAGGATTTCGACGAAGCGGCGGCGGTTGAGGGCGCCGGTGAGGCCGTCGGTATTGGCGAGGCGTCTGAGTGTGCGCTCGTGTGGTCGCCGTTCCGCGACTTCTTTGGCAAGCGGTCGTTTGGTGCGCTCGACCCGTTGGAGGGCTTCGCCGGCTTCAGTGGGAAGGCCTGGGCTGGTATTGGTGCGCGGATGCGGGGTGGGGGGACCGGGAGGGCCTGCGCATGTCGCACCGTTGAACCTTTGGGTGCGTTTCCATCCCTCGATGCGGGTGACGACCGACATGGTGATGACGAATTCGTCGGCGCTGGTCGCGTGGCCACTCAGGCGAATGACATGCGCGTCCGTGGATTTGAGGAGAATATCTATGGACACCGCATTGGAGCTCTGTCTGAGCCAGGACACAAAGTTGCCGATCTCGGGGCAGCTCAAATATTCCGCACGCGGTGCTTCCTCCAGCCATGAAGCGAAATCGGCGCCCTCGACGAGGCGGTCGGCGGTGCGGGGGAAGATCGACTTGACTGCAATGTTGGCATGGACCACGCGGCCCAAGGTATTGAGGAGGATGAAACCCTCGGACATACTGTCGATTGCCGCGAACAGCCGGTCTTCCAGGGGCATGGTCGTGCCGCTCCGTGGGCGAGACAATTCGGCACGTGAGGGCTGTTGTGATACGGGTTTCGCCAATCTTGGTACAGCTAGCTGAATGCGCGATTCTGTGCCGTGCAGCTTCGACCAAGAATTGTGCTTTGTAAAGCTTTCGGTTCTAAATTTGTGCCAACAATAATCGCAACACGCGATCCTCTCATCGATCAGATCGCGAACCTCGCCTTGCTCGATGCCGATTTCGCGGATCTCCCGGCGAAATTCGGCGCACCGGATCCCCACCGCCGCGCACCGGGTTTTGCCGCCTTGGCGCAAATCGTCGTTGCCCAACAGGTCAGCACAGCCTCGGCCCTTGCCGTTTGGCGGCGATTGACGCAATCATGCGGCACACCTTTGACCCCCGACGCGTTCTTGGCAGCGGGCGCCGAAGAATGGTGGCAGGCGGGGCTGACACGTCCCAAACAACGCTACCTCAAATCGCTTGCCGAGGATGTCACAAGCGGCGCCTTCGATCCTGCCCGACTCGCGACACTCGACGACCCAACCGCCATCCAGGCCATTACGACACGCCAAGGCTTTGGCCGCTGGAGTGCCGAGATCTACCTCCTCATGGCGCTGCGCCGTCCGGATGTCTTCCCTGCCGGCGATCGCGCTCTCCGACTAGGCTACCGCGTGCTTACAAAGGGCGACACGGTACCCAGCGAGGACCAGCTTCGCGAGCGCGCCTTGTCTTGGAAGCCCTACCGCTCCACGGCAGCCCTATGGCTCTGGCATCTGTACCTAGCGACGTTGCCCGCCAAGTCCAAGCCCAGGTCGACGCCGAAGTCGAAGCCCAAGTCGAAGGCAAAGCCGGAACCGAAGCCGCTATCCTGACTGAACGTTGATGCGCCGTGCCTTGGCCGGTTCCGCCTTGGGCAGCTCCAGGATCAACAGGCCATTGCGCTGCGTCGCCTTGATGCTGTCCTGATCGATGGTCTCGGCAAGCGTGAAGCTCCGCTCGAAATCACCCTCGCGGTACTCGGCATAAATGCGCTGATAGCCCTCATGTTCCGATGACGGCACGCGCCCCCTGATAGTCAGAACACGCCGCTCCAAATCAATGTCGATGTCATCCGGCGCTACACCCGGCATCTCGGCAACGACAATCACGCTCTCACCCGATTCATAAATGTCGGCGAGAGGCCTGAACACCGGACGGCCCGTCGTCGTCTCGCTCGCCTCAGGCTGAAATTCCTGCTTGGATTGTGAAACTGTGCTACCCTGCTCCACCGCTATCTTCTCCGCTATCGGATCTGTGTCCTCAACCTAGCTATTGGAAATCGCCACCTTGCGCGGCTTGTCGGCAGCCGGCCGGTTCAACTCGACCTCCAACACACCATGGCGAAATCGCGCCTGCACATTCTCGGGATCGACGCGAAACGGTAACTCGATCGACCGCGCAAAGCTCCCGTAACTGCGCTCCCGCCGATGCCAAGCCACCTTCTCACCCTCAGCAGGCGGATCCACCTTGCCCTGAATAGTCAAGATCTCGTTGTGCACGGTGATCTCGATATCCTCGCTGGTCACACCCGGAAGCTCGGCGGTCACCACGGCACTCTGCTCGCTCACCCAAAGATTGAGCCTCGGAAACTCCCCATTCGCCGGCCGGCGTGCCTCATAGCCCGCAAGCGCTCGATTCATATCGTTTTGCAATCGGCGGAAATCGGCAAGCGGATCCCACCCCATGCGACCCATCGGCGTCAGTATCATCAACCCCTCCTCATCACCAATCCGAAAGGGCAGACAACACAAGCGTTGTCCTGCATTCCACGCTCAACAGATGGGCACCGCCCCGCCCGGCGCAAGGCTCAAAGGCGCATTTGTGCAGGTTTTCTTGAGGGGTGCCACCCCCTCAAACTCCCGGGGGAGTTTTGAGAGTTGGCAGTTGGTGTTGGTTGGGGTGGTTGGTGAGCCGGTGGAGAAAGGAAGTCGCTAACGATAACCGGGCGGGCCGCGTTTGTGATGGGCGGGGACTTTTTCCGGCCGCCAAT
>CAYPOV010000372.1:0-4159 GCA_964412385.1 uncultured Geminicoccaceae bacterium | reverse complement strand
CCGGCGACAAGATCCTTGAATCTTTGCTGTTCGGCCAGGGAGTGCATCGCGTCGACAGAAACCCGTGCTGCCACAGCCACCACTGCAAGCTTTTCGCCCCGCGCCAAACGGCGGGCCAAAAAACCCCAGCGATGCGTGGGTATGGTAGGCTTTTCCGACAAAGACACAATCTCCAAACTCAATCAAGGAACTATCATCTATCAGGCGCAGAAACTTATGTCAAGGATGATGTTCTTCTTTTGCTGAAATCTATTAGTTTTTCTTCCTTTCTTCTCACATGTTGCGGCACAGCGGCATTGTGCTGGAGACTCGCCGACATGGCCGACGCACGATTGCTAATCCTGTCGTCCGCTCATCCTTATCGTGTTTAGCTCAACCGCGGTGAAAACCTCACCATCGTAGAAATTTAGGATAAGGTAAGCGCAAGGCTTTTAACGTTGCCGAACGTCACATTGGAGTTCGGGCCGATGTTCAATTGAATGCGATGATCGGCGAGAAAACTCATCACTTGAGGAGACGTGGCGGCCTCCATGCCTCCGCCCTCGAATTTACCGACGCAACCGAAGCGCACTTCGATTGCGTCAAATGTGCAGTTGTTATCAACCAGCCAAGCCTTTGCCAGGCTTGTTGATCCGACAGTGGGGTTCTTAAGGGGGACCGATGTGCAAGCGGTAACAAGTCGGTATTTCCTCCCAAAAACTATTCGCGCGTGACAGGTCCGTCCCAGACCACACGTTCACGGACGGCATAGACATAGCAAGTCTTGCCGGAGCGCTGACAGCTCTGAATCGCAAGCTGACGGATGTTGCCACGACATCCTTGGACGACTGCGCTGCTGCAATAAGCATAACCGCACCGTTCGCCGTCCCCGCTGACGGCAAAAAAGCCGGGTGCCGGTTCTTCCAAGTAACTGGCAAAACATGCTTGCACGTTCTGAGAGAGCGTGATCGGACCTTGCCCGACGTTACTGGATTCCATTCCGGCGCAAGCAGCAAGTGTCATGGTGATGACAGCTGACAACGCGGCAACGCGCAAATAGGTTCGATTTCGACCAAACATGCTTTATTGTTCCTCTGTTACAATTGACCGTTGCACTACTTGCAACAAGCCACATGGCACGAATTGAATTGCCGAGGATGCTTCAATTTTTTCTTGGAGATCGAACTCGATCTGTTGATGCAGCTAACGATACCTCTTGTTGCTCACCGGGTCGAGCCTATGAAGTTTTGTAGGCTGCGATGATTATTGGAGGCAGCAGACGAGCTTGAGCTCGATCTCGCGATTATCGGTGACACCATCGGCGCTTAGGCCATCGAATCCTGCCTGAAAGCGCACGGCGAGACGGTCTTGGGGAACGCCCTGAGCGACGACATAACCCAGAATCGAGCCGATTCGGAGTATCGTCGATTCCCAATCGGTAACAGCAACGGAATCGTCCGCAGCGGCACGCGGACTATTGCCTTCGACCAGCACCAGCCATTGGCGGTCCGCGGGCACGCCGTCGATTGCCGCTTCGAGATCCGACAAGACCGCTGCCGCCTCGTGCCGCACGGTTCCGTCGAGCTCGGTTCTGCCCTGCGGAAAGAAAATCGAGGCCTCAAAGACTGTCCCGCCACCGAACGATAGATCGGTGTCAGACGCGTCGATGCCGTTCATGACATCTGCAACATCGTCCACGGTCGATAAGGGCTCGAGAGAACCCATCAAACTCGCCCTGTAGCGGTCTTCCGCCGCTTTGGCATCGGCGGCAACCGCCTCCAGACGCTGATACATTTGCTGCATGACGATTTTGTGTTCTCGGAGCGATTCCTCCGAGGTCCGCCACATGCTGAAGAGGCCTAGCACCATGAGGCCCAGGACGACACTCACATAGAGCAAGGGGGACCGCAGCATGTCGAGGGGGATGCGCAGGGCGCGTCGCCTACTCCGCCGCCGCGCGGTGTTCTGTCGTGCCTGCGCTTGCTTGGCTTCTGCGCGGGCCAGATTGTCGTAGGCGCGGCGTTTGTGTTCGTCGCGCAAAACCTCATAGGATTCGAGGATCCGGCGAAACGCGTCAGTGTCGGTCTTGCCTCCTCCTTGATCGGGATGAAGCTTCTTGGCGCGCTCGCGAAACGCGATCTTGATGTCTTCGGCTGTAGCGCTCGGATCGACGCCCATCGCGCGATAATGGCCTTGCAGATCGCGATCGAACACTGTCTGACGTGCGCTTCGGTTCTTAGGTTTGGTCGCCATTGATCGGCCTGGATCCCGCTTTGTCCGTGATCAACTCTTGCTGCAGTCGACTGTCGCTGTATGACCTGTCTTCAGTATCCCACAGCGGTCTTTGTTCCATGACACTATTTCGCCGCGCGTCGGGCATGATTGCCTCTCGCGCCGAATGATCTCTCTCCTACTGCGTTATCGGCAATTTGGTCTAGGTCCGGTCGTCTCAGCCTCGGCCAAATCCGGCAAAGCCGCAAAGAAGCAACAACGAGAGTTTCGCGACTATCAACGCAGCAAGCTTTATCGCTGGGAACGTGAACATGTGTTCATCCATGATTCCCGGATCATCAGCTTGAGCGCGTGCCGGATACTCGTGGAAGAGGCTTATCGCTGGTGGGAGCAACCTTCGCCGGACGACGGCTCATGGCAGCCACCCGTCGTGACGGACGGACGCGGCAGGCGGCATGCCTGCGGCTCGCGTGAGATCATCAAGCTGCCGCGCTGGGCTCGGACTCGCCCGATCGTCCTTCACGAATGCGCCCATGGCATGAGCGATGACAAGCATGGCCCCAAATTTCTACGCGGTTATGTCGAGCTTTTGGTAACGTTTGCCAGTCTCGAGCGCGATGGCCTCAACCGCTCGATTGCCAAAGTCAGACTTGATATGGCGCCACGATTTTCCTCGGGCAAATAGAGTTACCGCGCTGTTTATCATTGTCAGCGCGTTACTTCAGAGGGCTAACAAAAATTGATTGTTTTTCTTAGAACTACGCTAAGGCCCAACGGATAATTTCTCCTCATCGCCAACAGCATCGAGGAGATGGAGAATGGCAAGAAAGTCAATCGAACGCGCGTCCCTCGTCACCAGATTATATGTGATCTCTTCGGAAAATGACGCCCACGGTGCTCACAATGACCACTATCCGGCGGGTACGCTGGGGGGCAGCCCCCCTAAGACGGGGCGGGCTGCGTGGAGCGACCTCTCAATCCCCGGCGCATCGCGCTTGCCAAGACAAAGAGCCAGACGGCAATCGTCACGATCCCCAAAACGGCAGCGATCGGGCGCTCGAAGAACGCTAGAAAGCTTCCTTGTGCCTTGATCATCGATGTCATGAAGTTTTGCTCGACCATAGTCCCTAGGACGATGCCGAGGATTGCAGGAGCCACGGGGAAACCGTTCTCTTCCATCAGATAGGCGAGCACACCCAAGACCATCATCACCATGACGCCGAACACGGTGTTGTTGATGGCAAAGGCGCCGACCACGCAGAACATCAAGATGACGGGCATCAAGACATGGCGTGGCACGCGCAGCACTTGCCGCGACGCCCGGATCGCGACGAAGCCCAAAGGCAGCAGAGCCAGATTGGCAATGAAAAAGACGATGAAGACTGCATAGATGAGCTGAGGGTCATTCATGAACACGGTCGGTCCCGGATTCATGCCCTTCATATAGAGCACGCCGATGACAATCGCGGTCACCGAATCGCCGGGGATGCCGAAGACGATGGCGGGCACCCAGGCACCGCCGAGACCGGCATTATTGGCGGCACCTGCATCGGTAAGCCCCTCGACATGGCCGGTGCCGTATTTCTCCCGATCTTTGGAAGCGCGCTTGGAGATGGCATAGGCGATCCAGGCAGCAATATCGGCACCGGCACCCGGCAGGACGCCAACAGCCGTGCCGATAACACTGCCTCGGGCGATGTTGAGCTTGTAGCGCCTGACAATTCCGCCAAGGCCGGCGAACACGTTTCTGATCATTTGCTGCGGCGGCGATCCGTGGATAGCCGGCGAG
Source organism: uncultured Geminicoccaceae bacterium (assembly GCA_964412385.1). GTDB lineage: Bacteria > Pseudomonadota > Alphaproteobacteria > Geminicoccales > Geminicoccaceae > JBGSYN01. The sequence goes on along the minus strand of CAYPOV010000372.1, from coordinate 159 downwards.
GTCACGTAGCGCAGGATCTCGGAGATCGCGTTCATGCCGTTCATGGCCGGTATGAAGCTGATGCCTCCCATCAGTTCGACACTGCCGAAGTTGAAGCGAGGATAGCCCGCCGTCACATCGATCCCCACAGTAGCGATGAGAAGACCGATGAAGAGCGAG
>CAYPOV010000371.1:0-4166 GCA_964412385.1 uncultured Geminicoccaceae bacterium | reverse complement strand
GGGGTCAGTTCACCCGATTAATGACTGTTACCGCCCTTCGATTGAGCGCCCAAGCTACATCATCGTGGGCAGGATCAACAGGCCGCTCCTCACCATAAGATATCGTTAGGAGCCTAGATGGGTCAACACCGCGTGAAACAAGATATTTTCGGACAGTCGCGGCCCGACGGTCACCAAGTGCCAAATTGTAGTCACTTGTTCCCCGCTCATCTGTATGCCCTTCAATAGTGACAGTAACACTAGGATAAATAGCGAACCATTCAGCCTGACCGTCGAGAGTACTCGTCGCATCACTGTCCAATTCGGTACTATCGAGAGCGAAGAAAACTCGATCCCCCACATTAAGTTCGAAATCTTGGCTAGAACCTGGCAAAGCTGAATTTGGAGTGTTTGCCACACGTGCCTCTGATGAACGAATTCCTGCGGCGTCTCGACTTCCCGTCGGTGTTCCGGTGTTTGAGCCAGATGCGTCACTGACAACTATTGTATCGGGATCGCCTGCACAGCATGCAAGCACTATGAAAAGACTGCTAATCAAGAGTTGTCTAAGCATTATTCGCATCTCAAATAGTGATCAAGCACCCAAACTTAGTGAAGTTGGGACGACCAGTCAGGGTCAGAAGCGTCCAGAGGTGTTGGAATTTCGCCACCAATACGCCCGGTAATGTCAATGGTTCTTAGCCGTTGACGATCTGTTGTGGGATCTTCTCTACTATACATTATGATCCGTCCATTGGGCGACCACGTCGGCCCTTCGTCAAGAAAGCTCCTCGTCAACAAACGCTCGTCGCCACCGTCGGGACGCATCACGCCGATTTGTAAATGCCCCCCCTTGATAACCGTGAACGCGATCATATCCCCTCTTGGTGACCACTCGTGACTCCCATATCGACCCTCGCCATAGCTAATGCGCCGCGGCGCTTCCCCCATTGATCCCATAACATAAAGCTCCGGTGATCCATCTCTATCCGAATTGAAGACGATTTGACTTTCATCGGGCGAGAAACTAGGCGATGTGTCGATTGATTGGCCGGAGGTGAGGCGCAACGTTTTTCGCGTTGGGATGTCCATGCGAAAAATGTCTGCATTCCCGTCCTCTGAAACCGTCATGAGCATGGTTTCGCCGTCCGTTGAAAACCGGGGACTAAAAGACATTCCAGAAAACCCGCCAAGAACAGTGTCGCGATTGGTAGAAAGGTCGTGCAAGTAAATATTGGGGCCACCCTGCTTGTAAGCCAAATAGGCGATATGCGTGCCATCGGGCGCAAATCTTGGCGTAAGGACAAGATTCTCCCCACCAGTCAAAAACTGGTGATTGGCACCGTCATAGTCCATCATGGCAATGCGCTTGATCCTTGCACCCAAATTACCTGATTCACTCACATAAACAATTCGTGTATCAAAATTTCCTGGCTCACCGACAAGCCGTTCGTAAGTCGCGTCAGCGATCCTGTGCGCTATACGTCTCCAGGCCTCGGAGTCGAAAACGTAACGAACTCCGGAAATCTGCACTTCCCGCGCAATGTCCCACAAATAGAAACTAACAGCCAACCGCCCGGCTCCTTCCGCGTTCACGGCCCCAAGAAGAAGCGCGTCAGCTTGCAGCCTCTGCCAGCTGTCAAAGTCAGGCGGCTCCTGCGGTGCGCCATTGACATCCATATGCAACGACGGATCGATGCGACGAAAAATGCCGGAATTGGTAAGGTCTTGAGCAATGACTTGGGAGATTTCCAACCCCAGTCGCCGTAACGTTTCAGTGTCGCCAAGAAACGGCAAAACTGCGATTTGAAAAGGTCTTATCGTGCCTTCCGTAATTTCAAGGCGCGTCTGACCGACAGCAGTCGGGGGAACAAAGGTATTCGCGACACATCCTATACCAAGAGCTATGACTTCTCGACGGATGAAATCCCGCGCGTTACCCACCGACTGCGTTACTCGCATCGAAGACCAGGATCATGTCGCGCCATTGCTCGTACTTCTCCGGCGGTAGTGACAACGTACAGTTGAGGACCGCCCTTTGCGCACTTTCAGCAATGGCACGAAATGTCGGACTTCTCCCGGCGCGAGCCACCTCTAGAATGTCCACACTCGTGACAGTGCTATCGCGATCGAACAGAATTCTAAGTTCTACCTTTGTGACTTCAAGATGGCTAGCGCTTGGCGGGACGACCCAACAGCTTTCAATTTGCTGCTTAATATATGAAAGTTCGTTAGCACTCAAGCGGTTGTCGTCTCTATCGTCAACAATATGTTCGCCATTTGTCAGAGTTGGATAATTCTCCTGGCCAACACCCTCACTGATGACATCATCCTGCAAACGTCGATCAACTTTTTCAACACTCAGCAAGTACGCGTCTTCAACGGCCTCAGGTCTCTCTGACGATTGATCGACGTCCGAGCCACCGAAGGTCGGCGCCGCAACAGGGCTTGGGAGCTTTGCATCGGACGCGGGTACTGATGGATTCTGCACCCCAGCTGACTCCGTCCTCTCTTCCGGTCCCTGTTCGACATCCTCGACTTGAACTTCTTGGGCGTCACTTGGCGTCAATGGTGGTTTATTTTGCGCTTCTCTAATGACTGGAAAAGGTGTAATATCTCGGTTTCCAGACCCCGTTGTCGTATCAGTTTGAGGATAATGCTTCTTTCGCGTTTTGATTTGTGTTTCTAAGAACTTCGACGGAGGATGGGGCGAAGACGCAACAGTGGTTTGCTTCCTTTCGGGTAAAGGTGAACTCGCTGCCGCATCAGCGACGTCTTGTACAGGGACTTCGCTTTGCATTTCACTCCGAATGTCGTTCGAGTAGTCTACTTCTATGGACACAAATACAGTTTCCAATATTTGATCGTCACGTTTAGTTATTCCGAATGTGCTCAAGCCGAAAACAATCAAAACCAAATGGAGTAAGAACGAGGCCGAAAGTGCCTTATACATGAGATACTACAATTGCAACGGCTGGAAAATTCATCGGCTACGGAGAGATCAGTTGCAGCTCACTGGGTTCAGTTACCAACCCAAAATTTGTAAGGCCAATTTCATTGATGCTCGATATCGTTCGTATAATATCTCCGTATTCAACCGATGTGTCTCCGCGTACTAGTATGGTTGCCTCCGGCGTCTCCGTTTGGATCATCTTCAATCGTTCGAACAAAATGCTCTGCGTGACTTCTTCCTCGTCCAAAAAGAGGCTCCCATTTTCAGTGATTGTAATTGCGACTGTCGTCATATCGTTTTCTAACGGAGACTCGCTGCCTTGCGGCAGTTCAATTTCAATCCCTGTGGAGAGTAGTGGCGCCGTTACCATGAATACGATCAGAAGAACCAAAGTCACGTCGACAAATGGTGTTACATTAATTTCTCCTATCAACTTCCTACCGTGGCGCCGTTTCGTTCTAGTACTGAGGAAGTGAGTTTGATGTTCCACCCTTACGATACCCGCTTTGTTTCCATCTCGCGCAGCAGCACGACGACAAATTCATCCGCAAAGTTTGCTAGACGATCTCCTAATCTGCCAATATCGGCACTCAATCGGTTGTATGCGAATACGGCAGGGATCGCCGCAACTAATCCTAGAGCGGTGGCCAGCAGAGCCTCGGCAATGCCCGGAGCGACGACTGTGAGCGACGTGTTTTCGGCCAGAGCAATTGACTGAAAACTCTTCATTATGCCCCAAACAGTGCCCAGAAGGCCAATGAAGGGTGCGGTCGACCCCACTGTCGCCAACGATGATAAGTTCCTTTCTAGCTGTGCAACCTCTCGATCTAATGTAATCTCCATCACTTTTTGGATACGATCGAGCAATCCCTGATAAGAGCCTGATTTTGTGTCTGCTTGACTATCTTGCCATTCCTCGATGGCGTTCACAAAAATCAGCGCTGCTGGATGGTCGGGATGATTTCCGAACTTTGTGTACAGTTCTCGGACAGATTTTCCAGACCAAAAAGCTTCTTCGAACTCTCCGGTTCGACGGCGAAGACCCGCTAACAATAGAGTCTTCTGGAAGATCACAGCCCAAGACCAAATAGATGCCGCAACGAGTATCAACATTACAATTTTGACAAATAAATCCGCCTCCTTCACCAGCGAAATCAGGCTAACGCTTGATGAGGTTGCATTGATCGGCTCAGCTAAGATTTCGAAATCTCTGGCCGCATAGTGAAATGTTTAT
>CAYPOV010000370.1:0-4176 GCA_964412385.1 uncultured Geminicoccaceae bacterium | reverse complement strand
CGGCGAAGACAAAGAGACACTGAAAGCACTCATGCGTCAGATCGACAAAGATAGGAACGACGATCATCTCAAGGATTGTGTCGCTCACTACAAGGATGCCCGCAAAGATCTCGACGATCTCGCCGTCGGCCGGCCGGGGCAAAAGCCGATCCATCCGCAGTATCTGGCCAAAATCATCAGCGAGCAGGCAGGCGACGACACAATCTTCACCTGTGATGTCGGCACTCCGACGATTTGGGCGGCGCGCTATTTGACGATGAATGGCAAGCGGCGGCTCCTGGGCTCGTTTAATCACGGCTCGATGGCCAATGCACTTCTCCAGGGCATCGGTGCGCAAGCGGCCTTTCCCGAGCGCCAGGTGGTAGCGCTTGCAGGCGATGGCGGTTTCGGCATGATGATGGGTGAGTTCTTGACCTTGCGTCAACTCGACCTGCCCGTGAAGGTCGTGATCTTCAACAATGGTACACTTGGCTTCGTCGAGATGGAGATGAAGGCCGCCGGTTTTCTCGATACCGGGGTCGCACTCGACAATCCGGATTTCGGTAAGATCGCCAGCGATGCCGGGCTCTTCGGCGTGCGGGTGGAGGATCCGGGCGATCTCGAAGGGGCTCTTGCTTCGGCATTTGCTCACAACGGTCCTGCCATCGTCGATGTTGTCACCAATCGTCTCGAGCTTGCCATGCCGCCTCAAGTGACCGCCGAGATGGCCAAGGGGTTCAGTCTCTACTCCTTGAGGGCTGTCATCAACGGCCGCGGCTCCGATCTGATCGAGCTTGCGCGATCCAATCTTCTGCGGTGACGCCTCACGGAATGACTTGCATTCCGACCGCAATCGCTGCCAATTTCGTGATCTAAGACGACAACAAACGGAGGCTAAGGAATGTCCGGCAATGGAGCGGGTGTGGGCCGTGGCCTGCAATTGAGCCGTGAGCAGTTGCTCGACGCTTACACGCGGATGCGCATGATCCGTGAGTTTGAAGACGCTGTCCATGAAGAGTTTTCCGCGGGCGAAATCCCGGGCTTTGTGCATCTTTATGCAGGCGAGGAAGCGTCTGCCGTCGGTATGTGCCTCAATCTCGACGACAGGGACATGATTGCCTCGACCCATCGCGGTCACGGCCACTGCATCGCCAAAGGCTGCGACGAGCGTAGCATGATGTTCGAGATCTTCGGCCGCAAGGAAGGCCTTTGCGGCGGCAAAGGCGGCTCGATGCACATCGCGGATCTCGCCAAGGGCATGATGGGTGCGAACGGCATTGTCGGCGGCGGACCACCTTTGATCTGTGGTGCAGCACTCACCGCCAAGACCTTGAAAACAGGCGGTGTTGCGGTGGCCTTTGTCGGCGATGGCGGCTCTAATCAGGGCACTACGCTGGAAAGCTACAATCTCGCCAAAGTCTGGAACCTTCCTGCCATCTTCGTTGTCGAAGACAATGGTTATGCCGAATCCACGGCGAGCTCCTGGTCGGTCGGCGGATCGCAGATCGGACGCGGCGAGGGCTTCGGTCTCGCTACGGCCGCCGTCGATGGTTTCGACTTTTTCGCCGTTTACGAGACCGCGAGGGAAGCCGTTGAGCGTGCCCGCAGCGGGGCGGGGCCGTCGCTCATTCACGTCAACTTGAGCCGCTATTACGGCCATTTCGAAGGCGACGCCATGACCTATCGCGCAGCCGATGAAGTCGCCAAGCTCAAGGCTGAAAAAGACAGTCTCGATCTCTTTCGCAGACGTGTGACCGAGACAGGATTGCTCGAAGGCACCGATCTCGACGCGATCGACGAAGAGGCACGACAGAAGATTGCGCAATGTGTGGTCGATGCCAAGGCGGGTCCGATGCCGACGCCGGCGGATCTCATGACCGACGTCTACAAGAGCTATTGAGGGAGGCCGCAAACAATGCCGAAAAAGAGCTATCGTCAGGCGATTAACGAGGCGCTTCGTCAGGAAATGGAAAGGGATGATCGCGTCATCATCATGGGCGAGGATATCGCAGGCGGCATGGGTGCCGTCGGTGAGGACGACGCTTGGGGCGGTCCGCTTGGAGTGACCAAGGGATTGGAGCCGATCTTCGGCCGGGATCGCGTCCTCGATACGCCGATCAGCGAAGGCGCCTTTATCGGTGCCGCGGCGGGCGCCGCAGCCACCGGCCTGCGTCCCGTCGCGGAGTTGATGTTCGTCGATTTCATGGGGGTCTGCTTCGATCAAATCTTCAACCAGGCCGCCAAATTCCGCTACATGTTCGGCGGCAAGGCGACGACACCCTTGGTGGTGCGCACCATGTATGGGGCAGGCTTCCGTGCCGCCTCGCAGCACAGCCAGTGCCTCTATTCGATCTTCACCCACATTCCGGGGCTCAAGGTCGTGCTGCCGTCCAATGCCTATGAGGCCAAAGGGCTGTTGATCCAGGCGATCCGGGACGACGATCCGGTCATCTTCTTCGAACACAAGGCGATGTATGACGACGAGACGGATGTGCCGGACGAGGCCTACGCCATTCCTTTCGGCGAGGCCAATGTCACCCGCGAAGGCGATGACGTGACCATTATCGCATTCGGGCGCATGGTGAGCTTCGCCAACCAAGCCGCTGATAATCTTGAGAAAAGCGGCATCTCCTGCACCGTTGTCGATCCCCGCACCACCTCGCCCTTGGATCGCGACACCATTCTCGAGACTGCCGAAGAAACCGGCCGGATCGTGGTCGTCGACGAAGCTCATCCGCGATGCAACATGGCAAGTGATATCTCGGCCCTGATCTGCGAGAATGTCTTCGATGCGCTCAAGGCACCGATCAAATGTGTCACCTCCCCGCACGCGCCGGTACCGTTCTCGCCGGCCCTCGAAGATCTCTACATCCCGGGCGTGACCAAGATTGAAGAGGCTGTCCGCGCTGTCGCCGGCAAGGCTCACTGATGGCGCTCCCCGAAATCGAGGGCATCAATCCTATCGTGATGCCCAAATGGGGGCTCGCCATGCAGGAGGGCATGGTAGCCGCCTGGAATGTCGATGAGGGCGCGACAATCGCCAAGGGCCAGGAGATCATGGATATCGAAACCTCCAAGATCGCCAATGTCTTCGAGAGCCCGGCCGATGGTGTCTTGCGGCGTCGTGTTGCAGGCGAGGGTGAGACCTTGCCCGTCGGAGCCCTCCTGGGCGTCATCGCCGCGGAAAACATCGCCGACGACCAAATCGACAATTATGTCAAAGACTTTCAGGACAATTTCGTCCCTGAAGTCGACGAAGAAGGCGGCGGGCCCGAGCCGGAATTCGTCGATGTGGGTGACCGGCGCGTTCGCTATGTGAAACAGGGCGAAGGTGAGGGAACACCAATCCTCTTCATCCACGGCTTCGGCGGCGATTATCTCTCCTGGATGTTCAATCAGCCAAGCCTCGCCGAAAGCACGACCACCTATGCCTTGGAACTTCCGGGCCATGGCGGCTCCTCCAAGGATGTCGGTGAAGGCACGGTCGGCTTCATGACAGAAATCGTTATGGGTTTCATGGATCAGGTCGGCATTCCCAGAACCCACCTGGTCGGCCATTCGCTGGGCGGCGCCATCGCACTGGATCTCGCTGCCAAACACAGCGATCGTGCCGCTTCCGTCACCATGATCTGCCCCGCCGGTCTGGGCCATGACATCAATATGACCTTCATCGATGGCTTCATCGCCGAAAAGCGCGGCAAGAAACTCAGGCCAATGCTCGAGATGCTGGTCGCCGATCCGAGCCTCGTCACCCGCGAGATGGTCGACGAGGTGCTCAAATATAAGCGTCTCGACGGGGTCGATGCGGCGCTCAAGTCACTCTCGGCCGCTTGCTTTCCGGAGGGTAAGCAAGCAACAATCTTACGCGACGCACTCGAACCCGCCCCGTGCCCGGTCCAAATCATCTGGGGCGAGGAGGACCAAATCGTGCCATCCCACCACTCGGACAACCTGTCGAACGCAGTCTCCATCACCCGAATTGCCGATGCTGGTCACATCGTCCAGATGGAAAAAAGCAGCGACGTCAACGCCCTGATCGAAGAATTCACCCAAGTATAGGTATACTAGGATCCAAGGCCTTTAGGATTTTTCTTGAGGGGGCCCCGCCCCCTCAAACTCCCGGGGGACTTTGGATTGGTGAAGGTTGGAAGGTTGCTGCGAAAAAATCGAACGGCGGTGGTTATCTGTAGCCGGGCG
>CAYPOV010000369.1:0-4200 GCA_964412385.1 uncultured Geminicoccaceae bacterium | reverse complement strand
GAACGAAGTATGCTGATGGCCTTGGCTCGCCCCGGTGGCTCTAACGTTGAAAATTGCCCGAGATGGGACGTTGTTACATGATCAAACCCAAGCCAAGGAATCGCGGGAGCGCGAGGGGGACGTTTCCCCTCGCACGTCTTCTCAGATGAGATCGCTGGTGAGGGCGAAGGGTTGGAAGTGTTTGAAGGTTTCGGGGCTGGGGCGGGTACGGCAGGCATTGAGGTAGGTTTGGCTTTGCATTTCGGCGAGGCGGCTGGTGGTGCGTTGGAACTCGAAGGCGCCGTCGCCGCTGGCATAGAGCTGGTCGGGGGGGACGTCGGCTGTGATGAAGAGCATGGTGCGGCGTTCGTAGAGGGCATCGACGAGGGTGATGAAGCGGCGGGCTTCGTTGCGTTTGTCGGGGGTGAGGCGCGGCAGGTTTTTGAGGATGATCGAGTGGTAGCGCTCGGTGAGGGCGAGATAGTCGGCGGCCCCGAGGGGTTGTGCGCAGAGGTCGTTGAAGTCGAAGACGGCGACCCCTTCGGCGGCTTTGGGCACATCGAGGTGACGGGCACCGATGGCGAGGCGTTCGGGTTGGCCCGGATCGCCTTGGGCGAGGATTGCGAAGATTCGGTCGAGTTTGGCGTCGGTGGCGGGCCCGAGGGGGGTGTGATAGGCGGGCACGTCCGAGAGGTGGCTCAAGCGGTAATCGACCGGTCCAGCGAGCGCCATCACCTCGACATGGGCGAGGAGGATATCGATAAAGGGCACGAAGCGATCACGGTTGAGCCCGCCTTCATAGAGCCGTTTGGGCGGGAAGTTGGAGGTGGCGACCACGATCACGCCGCGTTTGAACATGGCTTCGAACAGGCGGGCGAGGATCATGGCATCGGCGATGTTGGTGACCAGGAACTCGTCGAAGCAGAGCAGATGGTGGGCGTCGGCGAGTTGATCGGCGACGGTGACGAGGGCGTCATCGATGCCGGGTTGCTGGCGCAGGGCGTGCAGGCGCTGGTGGGTGTCGAGCATGAATTCGTGGAAGTGGGCGCGGCGTTTGGCTTGGACGGGGGTATGATTGAAGAAGAGGTCCATGAGCATGGATTTGCCGCGGCCGACATCGCCGTGGAGGTAGAGGCCCATCGGCACCTCGGCTGTCGAGGGGGCGCGGTTGCCGAGCCTGGCGAAGAGGCCGCCGCGTGGCTGGGTTCTGGCGGGAGGCTGGTAGGTTTTGAGCTCGTGCGCGAGGGCATCGAGCCGTTCGACCACCTCCGCCTGGCGCGGATCTTCGCTGATCTCGCCTGACTGCAGCAGCCTTTGGTAGGCGGCTTGAGGGCCGGATGGCGTGGCGCTGCCGGCAGTGGGTGTCATGGCGGCGGGTATTGTGCCGGCGGTTTCGCTCATCAAAACGCCGCCTCGTCCGCGCGTGGTTGGTTGACAGACGGGCCTATAATGTATGCATTATTTGCGTGCGGGCCTAGCCGCCCCTTTGAGCCTAGCTGCATGGGAGACCAGCCTTGACGAGTGCGCCCCGGATTGCCGTCATACCCGGCGACGGTATCGGCGTTGAAGTGATGCAGGCGGCGCGCGCCGTCCTCGACCGGATGCAAGCGCGGTTCGGCCTGACGCTCGATCTGCAGGTCATCGAGGCCGGTGCCGACTACTACCGAGCCCATGGCAGCGATGTCCCCGAAGGCTTTTATGAGGCGCTCGAGGCTTTCGACTGCGTGCTCATGGGGGCGATCGGCCATCCCGATGTGCGCTTTGCCGACGGCACGGAGATCGCCCCTCATCTGACGATCCGCGCCCGCTTCGATCTCGTCGCCGGCGAGCGGCCGGTCCGCAAATATCCCAACACCCCACGCATCCTCAGCAATCCCGACGCCGAGACAATCGACTTCGTCGTGCTCCGCGAGTCAACCGAGGGCCTTTTTGCCTCGCGCGGCAAGGGCATTCTCGAGGACGACCGTGTCGCCCGCGACACCATGGTGATCAGCCGCAGCGTCACCGAACAGCTCTGCGATCACGCCTTCGCCCTCGCCCGCAAGCGCAAGGCCCAGGGCCGCGGCCACGGCCGCGTCACCTGCGTCGACAAATCCAACGTCTTCGTCTCCATGGCCTTCTTCCGCAAGATCTTCGATGAACGCGCCAAGCTCCACCCCGACATCGAAGCCGAGCGCCGCTATGTCGACGCCACCGCCCTCGATCTCGTCAAGAAGCCCTGGATCTTCGATGTCCTCGTTATGGAAAACATGTTCGCCGACATCCTCTCCGACCTCGGCGGCGGCCTGGTCGGCGGCATGGGCATGGCACCCTGCGCCGAGATCGGCCGCAATTTCGCCCTGTTCCAGCCAGCCCACGGCACCGCACCCGATATCGCAGGCCAAGGCAAAGCCAACCCCACCGCCATGATCGTCTCCACCGCCATGATGCTCGACTGGCTGGGCGAACGCCACGGCAACAACAGTCTCAAAGAGGCCGGACGCGCCCTAGATCAAGCCGTCTATGACGCCTACGCCCAAGGCGGCATCCTGCCCATCGAACTCGGCGGCACCAGCGGGCTCACTGAGGTGACCGACGCCGTCCTCGCCCAACTCTGATCTAGCCCCTGATCTCAACCTTCACCCGGTCCATTGCGGCCGCGCCATCGCGAAAACCTCACCGAGCAGGCCATAATCCATATAACCGAGCCTACTCAACGGCTTGAGCTTCGAAGGATCGACCAGCCCATCGGTCAGCACCGCCTCGTCGATGTGAATACCCACAACCTTGCCGATCACGATCCGATTGTGGGTGCCGTCACCCGCAGCCTCCAGATCCACCACCTGGCTCAACACGCACTCGAAATGAATAGGACTGCGCGCCACCCTCGGTGCCTTCACCAGCGTCGACGGCACCTTCTCCAAGCCCACATGCTCGAACTCGTCGACTTCGCGGGGTGCTGCCACCGAGCTTAAGTTCATGACATCCCTGAGCTCCTCGGTCACCACATTGTGCACGAATTCGCCCGTCTCCTGGATGTTGCGGATGCTGTCCTTGAAGCCATCGCTCCCCGGCTTCAGCGAGCCCGAAAACATCACCTGCGGCGGCGCATAGGCAACTGCATTGAAGAACGAATAGGGTGCCAAATTCGCCCGCCCCTCGGCATCCAAACTGGAAATCCAGCCGATCGGCCGCGGCACCACCATGCCGTTGAAAGGATTATGCGGCAGGCCGTGGGGTTCATCGGCACGGTAGAACATGTCAAGCTCCAGGCGCTCATAACGTTATCGACAATCGGAGAGGCCTCACCATGCCCCAACATCCAGGGTTCAACAACGATCTCCCCAAAACCGAAATCCCCCGCTGCCTTACTGGCCAAAAAGCCCTGGTCACGGGCGCCAGCTCCGGTATCGGTCAAGCAACCGCCATGGCCCTCGCCCAAGCGGGTGCCGCGGTCGCCATCAACTATATCGGCAGCACTGACACCGCCCAATCCGTGGCCGAACAAATCATCGCCGAAGGTGGTGACGCCATCGCCGTTCAAGCCGATGTCTCGAACGAGGCACAGGTTCAAGCCATGTTCCGAACGATCATCGACAGCTTCGGCACGCTCGATATCCTCGTCGCCAATGCCGGACTGCAACAAGACGCTGCGATCGACGACATGTCCCTCGCCCAATGGCAAAAGGTCATCGACGTCAACCTCACAGGCCAATTCCTCTGCGCCCGCGAAGCCGTCCGCGAGTTCAAACGCCGCGGCGTGCGCCGGGAGGTCTCCGTCGCCGCCGGCAAAATCATCTGCATGAGCTCCGTCCACGAAATCATCCCCTGGGCAGGCCACTGCAACTACGCGGCCTCCAAGGGCGGCATCCACATGCTCATGCAAAGCATGGCCCAAGAACTGGCACCCTTCCGTATCCGCGTCATGAGCATCGGCCCCGGCGCCATCGCCACACCTATCAACCGCCCGGCCTGGGAAACCCAAGACGCCTACGCCGACCTCATGCGCCTCGTGCCTTACAAACGCATCGGCCAACCCGAAGACATCGCCCGCGCCGCCGTCTGGCTTGCTTCGGACCAAGCCGACTACATCAACGGAACCACCCTCTTCGTCGACGGTGCCATGACCTGCTACCCAGGCTTCGCCACCGGCGGGTAGTCTGGGAGGAAGGGGTTTGTGGTTTTCTGGGGGCTTTTTGCCCACGGTGGTACGAGTTTGATGGAGCTTTACGCTCCGTCAAA
>CAYPOV010000368.1:0-4213 GCA_964412385.1 uncultured Geminicoccaceae bacterium | reverse complement strand
CCGAGCCTAGAAGTGTGTAGAGGAAGAACTTAAAGGACGCATAGATACGGCGCGGCCCACCCCAGATCCCGATAATCAAATACATCGGGATCAAAATACCTTCAAAGAAGATATAAAACAGAACGACATCCAGTGCGCAGAACACACCGACCATGAGCGTGTCCATGACAAGGAATGCCACCATATATTCCCTGACGCGAACTTTGACCGAATACCACGAGCCGATGACACAAAGCACGGTGAGCAAAGTCGACAGCAACACGAACCATAAGGAGATGCCATCGATCCCCATGTGGTAGTTGATGTCGAATCCCGACAACCAGGGTGATTTCTCGACCAATTGGAAGCCGGACTGGGTCGGATCGAAATTGCCGAGTACGACAAGGGACAAGAGGAAGGTAACCAGGCTTGTCCAAAGCGCCACACCACGCGCATTGCGAGCGACGATGTCAGGCTCGCCGCGAATGAACATGATGAAGACCGCACCGACAAGCGGCAAGAAGGTGACGAGCGAGAGAAGCGGCCAATCGCTCATGAGATCAGTTTCCTGTCCGGTAGAGGAAGAAGCTCACGAGTGCCGCCACACCGATCAGCATGACGAAGGCATAATGATAGACATAGCCGGTCTGAAGTCGGACCGCCTGTTTGGCGGTTTCCAGGGTGCTGCCGGCAACACCGTCCGGTCCGAAACGATCGATAATCCCCTGATCACCACCTCGCCAAAGGCCGAGACCGATGGCTTTGGCGGTACGCACAAAGAGGAGATCATAGAGCTCGTCGAAATACCATTTATTGTAGAGGAGCGCATGCACGGGGCGGACGCGCGCAGTAAGTGCCTCCGGCAGACCAGGTCGTGCGATGTAGCAGACATAGGCAATGGCGATACCGGCCAAGCCTAGGACCAGCGGCAAGATCTTGAAGAAGAAGGGCGTGTGATGCGCTTCTTCGAGGACATTGTGACCGGGTTCCATGCCCAATGATCCAGCCCAGAAGGCAAGATCGGGATTGACCATGGAAAGACCTAAAAAGCCCGTCGTGGTCGCCCCAAGCGCCAAGATCATCAACGGCACCGTCATCACATAGGGGCTCTCGTGAATATGGGCTTGCGTGTGAGCATCGGCACGGCACTCACCGTGGAATGTCATGAACAGCAGGCGCCAAGTATAGAGTGCTGTGAGGCCTGCCGCTAGCGTTCCTAGCCAATAAGCATAAGTTCCGATGCCGGTATGCGCCGCGAATGCAGTCTCGATGATCATGTCCTTCGAGAAATACCCTGCGAATATCGGGATCCCGCCTAACGCCAATGAGCCGATCCACATCGTCGTGTAGGTGATCGGCAGTTTGCGCCATAACCCACCCATCTTGCGCATGTCTTGCTCGTCCGACATGGCGTGGATCACCGAGCCCGAGCACAAGAAAAGCAGGGCCTTGAAGAAGGCGTGGGTGAAGAGATGGAAAATGCCTGCCGCATAAGCACCGACGCCACAGGCGAAGAACATGTAGCCGAGCTGCGAGCAGGTGGAGTAGGCGATCACCCGCTTGATATCGTTCTGCACCACACCGATGGTTGCCGCGAAAAAGCACGTGCTGGCACCGATAAAGGTGACGAACCAGAGCGTGTCGGGCGCATGTTCGAAGACCGGCGACATGCGGGCCACCAGGAACACACCGGCCGTCACCATTGTCGCAGCGTGGATCAGTGCCGAGACGGGGGTCGGGCCCTCCATGGCATCCGGCAACCAGGTGTGAAGTCCGAGCTGTGCGGACTTACCCATGGCACCGATGAAGAGGAGGAAAGTGACGATATCGAGCGTCGCGAAATCAGCGCCGAACACATTGAGGCGCGAGTCGGCAAATTGCCCGGCATTCTGGAAGATCACGTCATACTGAACGCTATCGAAAACCAAGTAAGTTGCAGCAATGCCTAAGGCGAAGCCGAAATCGCCGACACGATTAACGATGAAGGCCTTGATGGCAGCGGCACATGCCGAGGGCTTGGTGTACCAAAAACCAATCAGGAGATAAGAGGCGAGACCGACACCTTCCCAGCCGAAGAAGAGCTGGATGAGATTGTCGGAGGTCACCAGCATGAGCATTGCGAAGGTGAAAAGCGAAAGATAGCACATGAACCGAGGCTTGCTCGGATCGTGCGCCATGTAGCCGATCGAATAGACGTGGATCAGGAAGGAGATAAAGGAGACCACAAACATCATCACGCTCGAGAGCGCATCGACGCGCAGCCGCCAATCGGCCTCGAATGTGCCGACATGCATCCAGCGCATGATGTCGACCGTCGTGGCGGGTTCGCCGACATAGCTGAAGAGACCGATCGTCGCGCAAAGGGCCGAGAGCCCCATCAAGCCACATGTGATGAGTTGAGACGGGCGGTCGCCGAGCATACGGCCAAACAGGCCGACGATCAGAGCGCCGAGTGCCGGGGCGAAGACAAGGATGATGTGCAGCATCGTCCGGTCAGCCCTTCATCAAATTGATATCTTCGACTTCGATCGAGCCGCGGTTGCGGAAATAGACGACAACGATAGCAAGCCCGATGGCGGCCTCGGCTGCGGCCACGGTCAAGATAAAGAGGGCGAAGACCTGACCCGCGAGGTCATCGAGATAGGAGCTGAACGCCACCATATTGATGTTGATCGAAAGAAGGATCAGCTCGATCGACATCAAGATCGTGATGACGTTCTTGCGATTGAGAAAGATCCCGAAAATGCCGATCGTGAAGATCACGGCACCGAGGGTGAGGAAATGCGTCAGAGGTATCGCCATCAGATACCGCTCCTCGAGCGCACGCGCCGAAGCTCCACCGATTCCTCGGGCCCTTTGTGGATCTGCTCGAAAATGCTCTGCCGCTTGGTTCCCACGCGCCTTCTGTGGGTAAGCGTGATGGCGCCGATAATCGCGACCAGTAAGATCACACCGGCGGCTTGGAAGATATAAAAGTAGTCGGTGTAGATCAGGTTGCCCAAAGCCTCGGCATTGGTGACCTCGAACGTCGGCTGTTGGCCTGCGACCAGCGACGCCGCGTCATCCGAGAAGCTCCAGCTTCCGACGATCAGCACGAGTTCTGCCAAGAGAATCAGGCACACTAAGACGCCGATCGGCAGGTATCGCTGAAACCCTTCACGCAATTGCGCGAAATTGATGTTCAGCATCATGACGACGAACATGAAGAGGACCGCAACAGCGCCGACATAAACGACGACCAGGATCATCGCCAAGAACTCGGCACCGATAAGGATGAAGAGACCCGCCGCGTTGAAGAATGCGAGGATCAAAAACAGCACCGAGGTCACGGGATTGCTCGACGTCACAACCATGACAGCAGAAGCGACGCAAACGATCGCAAACACGTAGAAGACGAACAGTGTCAGTGTCATGTTCGGCGATCCACGGCCCGTTGGCCACTCTCTTCCATGAAAGTCTTCTCGGTCTTGCTTTATCGATACGGAGCGTCGGCTGCCAAATTCTGAGCGATTTCCCGCTCCCAGCGAGCACCATTCGCCAATAACTTGTCTTTGTTATAGAAGAGCTCTTCGCGAGTCTCTGCGGCGAATTCGTAGTTCGGCCCCTCGACGATCGCATCCACCGGGCAGGCCTCTTCGCACAACCCGCAGTAAATACATTTCGTCATATCGATATCGTAACGCGTGGTGCGGCGGCTGCCGTCGGCACGAGGCTCGCTTTCGATCGTAATTGCCTGGGCAGGGCAGATGGCCTCGCAAAGCTTGCAGGCGATGCAACGTTCTTCGCCATTGGGATAGCGGCGCAAGGCATGCTCACCGCGAAAGCGGTGGCTCAAGCGGCCCTTCTCATAAGGATAGTTGAGCGTGACCTTGCGTCGAAACATGTAGCGCAAGGTCAGTGAAAACCCGTTGACCAACTCGGCCCAAAGCAGGTTGCGGGCAACGCGGTCTAATGTGGCCATGGCGAACGTTGAACCTCCTCTTGGGTGCGGCCGCTCAGCTCGCACCCTCGGTGGCATAGGATGGGAATAGGTCGAAACCAACCACTACGGCGGCGGTCAGCACGACCCAGACGAGAGACAGTGGCAAAAACACCTTCCAGCCCAAGCGCATAAGCTGATCGTAGCGATAACGAGGCAGCGTCGCGCGGGCCCAAATGAAGATGAAAAGAACGAAGCAGACCTAGAGGATCAACCAAATGACGCCGGGTATCCACGAGAAGGGCGCGACCCCGA